>CADCVD010000105.1 GCA_902806055.1 uncultured Rubrobacteraceae bacterium | reverse complement strand
TTTTGTACAAGACCCTCTGACTCAGAGGGGGCGGTGTTGCACCAACCATTACAACAACTCGGCGCAAACCGTCTGCGAGCAGCCACGCGCTGTCACGTGCAAGATTCGGCGTATTCAGCTTATTTAAGCCGAATTCTCTCTCCGTACACGACGATGGCGCGCACTACGAGCAAGCGTCTTCGGATTCCTAAACCGCGAGTCGGAGGTCCGAATCCTTCCAGGCGCGCTCTCCTTTTGCCCTGCAAGCTGTCTTTTGATCCTGTTCCTGGGCCATTTGCGTGCGTCGCGCCAGCCAAAGTACCAACAACGATCCGAGAGGATCGTGAGAAAGCGATGATAGAGCTACGACGAAGCTATACAGAGTCGGCGCCAATCTCTCCCAGGCTCGTCTGCAACCCTGCTAGCACCGCCTCCGCTTCAGCGTCTCTAAGCTGAAAGGTCGCGCCGTCTACCATATGGAGCGTTAGCCTGCTCGTCCCGCTCGTCGCTCTCTCCTCAACAGTCGCCCAGGCGACCTGCTCCAGGTTGATCAGTACGTAGTCCCCGCGAGTGCTGGATACTCTAATAAACGTCACGTCTCTTGCTCCTTTGATCCGTTCTCTATCCCCAGGCGCTATACCCAGCCGCGGATACTAATACTCGGACACGAACCTCAACTGCCGAACGCCGAAACTTTGTTGTAGACGTCAGGGTTGCGGTCTCCGAATGAATGAGAGCATCCCGTCAATCTCTTCTCCTTCCGGGAGCGCTCGGCATCTATATCAGCGTAGACCAACTCTCTCTCCACCGTGCTGCCGAAGGCGAGGATGCCACCGGTAGGGTCCACTATACAGCTACGCCCCTGGTAGCCGTCCTCCACGCGGTTGGCGCAGGCGACGAAGATGCGGTTGGCGTTGGCGTGGGAGATGGCGTGTACGTTCAGCATGGTGAGCGCCCCCCGGCGCTGTTCTTCCGGCACCCAGTCATCGGGGGCGTTGGAGGGGATACAGAGGAGGTCGGCCCCGCGCAGGGCGAGGGTGCGGGCTGCCTCGGAGAACCAGGCGTCGTAGCAGATGAGAACCCCGACCCTGCCCAAAGGCGTCTCGAAGACCGGCAGCCCGCGACCCGCCTCGTAGAGCAGCTTCTCCCCGTCCCAAAGATGCGTCTTCCGGTAACACCCGAAGAAGCCTGGACCGACGACGACGGCGGAGTTGTGCAGGAGGTCTCCATCCCTCTCGAGAAGGCCGCCGACGACGAAGATGCCGGTCTCCTCGACCATCTCTCGCCAGGCCCGTAGCGTGGGTCCGTGGGGGTCCCCTGTTTCCTCGGCAATCTCGAAGGCCTGTTCGCGGGATAAGTCGCAGCCAGAGTTCGACAGCTCGGGGAGAACGACGAGGTCGGCGTCGGCGCCGGAGGCGTCGGAGATAGCGGCCACGGAGCGTTCCCTGTTGGCTACCGGATCGCCGTCGGAGAGAGCGTACTGGGCGCAGGCGATCCGCACCTTATACGTTCTCCTGGCGGAGGTGCTCTACCTCGCCCTCGAAGAGCTCGACCGTGCCCTCCGGCGTCTCCAGAAGTAGGGCGCCCTCAGGAGTGAGGTCGGCGGCTCGTCCCGCGAGAACCTCCCCGAACCTGCGCACCCGTACCGGCCTCCCGAGGGTGCAGTTCAACACTCGCCAGTCGTCGAGGACGGCAGAGAAGTCTTCTATCCTCGCGAGCGCGGCGTCCAGCTCCGAGAGGAGGGTGCCGAGCAGCTCTGGGAGGTTCACGTCGCGCCCGAGCTCGGAGCGGAGGGTGGCGACCTCGCGGTCGGGGACGTTTAGGTCTTCGGGGTCGAGGTTGGCGTTCAGGCCGACGCCGAGGACGATGAAATCGAGGCGGCGGCCCCCCTCTCCAGGGCCGACGCGCTTCGCGGCGACGGGCACGTTCTGAGTACTCGACTCGGCGAGGATGCCGCAGATCTTTCGCCCCGAGACGAGCAGGTCGTTGGGCCACTTTATGCGGGCCTCGACCCCAAACTCCCAGAGCGCCCTCGCCACCCCGACTGCGGCGGTCTGGGTGATGCGGGGCGCGATGCGGGCGGGTAGCTCCGGCCGGAGGACGAGCGAGAACCAGAGCCCGCCTGCGGGCGAGCCCCAGCTTCGTCCTAGACGTCCCCTACCGCCCTTCTGAACCCGCGAGACAACCAGCGTACCGTGCGGTGCGCCTTCGTGAGCTAAAGCCCGGGCGCGCTCCTGAGTAGAGCCGATCTCCTCGTGAAACTCCACCCGAGCCGCGAGCGGACTCTCTAATCTCTCTATCGCCTCCCGGCTCAAACCGCTCACCCGACCCCTGCCTCCTCGAAGGTCGCCATCTCGCCGAGCACGCGCGCCGCGGCCTGGAGGACCGGCACCGTGAGCAAGCCGCCCGTGCCCTCCCCGAGGCGCATCGAGAGGTCCAGAAGCGGATCGAGACCGAGGTACCCGAGCGCCACCGCCGCCCCCGGCTCGACCGAGAGGTGACCGGCGATGAGGTAGCCTGCGCAGTCCGGGGCGAGGGCGTGAGCCACGAGCGCCGCCGAGTTGGAGACTACCCCGTCGAGGATTACCGGCACCCCGTAGACCGCTCCCATGAGCACGATGCCGGCGAGGGCAGCATGCTCCAGCCCCCCGAGCGCGGCGAGCACGCCTATCGGGTCGGCAGAATCCGGCCGGTGGATCTCTAGCGCCTCCTCGACGACGCGGACCTTCAGCTGGAGCGTCTCGTCGTCTACACCGGTGCCTCGTCCGGTCGTCCCGGCCGGGGGACGGCCGGTGAAGGCCGAGATGAGCGCGGCGGCGGGCGTAGTGTTACCTATGCCCATATCGCCGGTGACGAGCAGGTCCACGCCCCCGCTCTCGATCAACTCCTCCGCCACGCCCGCCCCAACCAGGACGGCCCGCGCCGCCTCCTCCCGGCTCATCGACTGGCCGACACTCAGATCGTCAGTACCGGGCCGAACCTTCGCCCCCCGCAGGAGCGGGTGCCGCCCAAGCTCCGAGGCGACCCCGACGTCGAGCACGCTGACCCGCGCCCCGACGGTCCTCGCGATGGCGTTTACCGCGGCGCCCCCGGAGCAGAAGTTCTCGACCATCACGGCGGTAACCTCCTTGGGCCACGGCGAGACGCCACGCGCAAGCACGCCATGATCGCCGGCACAGATCACCACCGCAGGGTTCTCTGGAACCGGCGGCGGTACCTCCCCCGCCATCCCCGAGAGACGTGCGCCCAACTCCTCCAACCTCCCGAGGCTCCCCGACGGCTTGGTGAGCGTCAGATGCCGCTCCCGCGCACGGGCCGCCGCATCTTCGTTGGGAGGATGTACTTCCTCCGCGAGCTCCCTTACCCGGTCTTCGAGGGCCATCTTTTAGTGGTGATGGTGGCCGTGGGAGTGGCCCGGCTCGTCGGGATGGTAGTGAGGCGTCGCCGTGGCGCCGACCTTCTCCTCGAAGCCGGGGAGGGCGACCCGGTGGACGCAGACGTCGCAGTTCATCCGGATGTCGCCCTCTACAGCCTCGCGGTAGCGGTCCAGTACGAGGTCCGCCACCTTCTCATGTGGCCCGAAGTAGCCTGCATAGGAGACGGAGATCTCGGGGCTCCGCGCGGCGAACTCCTCACTCTGCTCCCGGATGCGCTCCT
Source organism: uncultured Rubrobacteraceae bacterium (assembly GCA_902806055.1). Classification (GTDB taxonomy): domain Bacteria; phylum Actinomycetota; class Rubrobacteria; order Rubrobacterales; family Rubrobacteraceae; genus Rubrobacter_F. The sequence goes on along the minus strand of CADCVD010000105.1, from coordinate 25,720 downwards.
CCAGGACGCCGGTGAAGAGGAAGTAGGAGAAGACGGCGACCTTTTTGGCGCCGAGCCTCTTGAGCCGCTCCAACCCTTCGAAGACGTCCGGGGGGGTCATGCTGATGTAGGCGGTCTCGACCATCGGGTACGGACGGCCCTCGTAGTAGAGGCGCGAGACCTTGGCGAGGTCCGAGTTCGCGTCCGGGTCCGAGGAGCCGCGGCCCACAACGAGCACGGCGGTCTCCTCTTTCTCGTTCTCCGCCACAACGGTGGAGATCCGCTCGTCCATAAGCGAGAGCAGTTCGGGCCGGATGCCCAGAGCGCGCCCGTATCCGAAGGTAACTTCAGGGTGGCTCATCTTCTCCCGAACGAGGGTAGCGGGGATGTCGTCCTTGGCGTGACCGGCGGCGAGGAGCATGAGAGGGACGGCGGCGATCCGGCGGGAGCCACCCGCCACTAAGCTACTCACGCACTCGGAGATCGGGGGTCGCGAGAGTTCGATGAACCCGCCCTCGATAGGCAACCTCGGGCTACGCTCCCTCATCAGCGCTACCAACTCGTGAAACTCCCGCGCCCCGCGTGCATCCCGGCTGCCGTGTCCGACGACGAGGAGCGCAGGGTCGGTGCTGTTACCGCTTCTTCTATTCTTGCTACTGATGTCTATCAAATTACGCACGGTGAATCCTTTCTTCGTGATTTATGAGACGCCGCTTCCGGTCCCGGCGCCAGTCTCCCGCAGGCGTTTCCGCGTACCCGCTCGAGCGTCGCCAGCGCAAAGCTCCTGATACCTCTTCCAAAGCCGAACACGGCAGCCGGGACGCCACCGTACTCCGGAGAGAGTGCTCATCATCGCACCTCGCTGGGGCCAGCGAATATCCGAACTCTGATCTCCAAATACGGCAAGCCGCGTTCGAGCCTGCAACAACGGGATGGCATCACCCTACTCTCCTCTCCCGGCACCGCCGATTCGAGAACCGCGGGCTCCCCCTCCATTACCCTCTACCTCCTCGAAGTACAAGATCGCGTTCAATGCCGCCGCTGCGACCGCGGAACCACCCTTGCGACCATAATTAACGACGGCGGGCAGACCACTCTCCATCAGGGCCTCCTTTGACTCGGCGGCGCCCACGAACCCGACCGGGAGCCCGACGACGAGCGCCGGGGCAGCTTCCAACTCCAGCAACTCGAAGAGCGCGGTGGGCGCGTTCCCGACCACCCAGAGGGCGCCGGGGCCGACCTCTTCCGCCGCGAGCCGGAACCCGGCCGCGGAGCGGGTGATGCTCAGACGCTCGGAGAGATCTTTCGCACGCGGGTCAGCGACGAGGCAGAGCGTCTCGCGAGCGGTGATGCCGGCGGCGACCATGCCGACGTCCGTGACTACGGGTGCGTCACCGCGGAGGGCTTCAAGGCTCGCTTCCAGGGCCGTCTCGTCGAGGACGAGGGTCTCGGCGTATTCGAGGTCGGCGGAGGCGTGGATAACCCTCTCCGCAACGGCCCTGGAGAGAGGACTCATATGAGAGAGGTCCACGAGCCCGCGCAGAATACGATAGCTCTCTAGCTCTATGGGATGTACTCGCCTCACGCCTCCTCCAGCAACACTTCGATACAGGCCGAGACGGGGCAAACCTCCGCACACTCGGCGCACCCCGAGCAACGGTCTTCGAGCACGACGAGAGGCGACGCGTAGTCCTTCGATGCGGGCCTTATCGCCTTCTCCGGGCAGGTCTTTATACAGGCGCCGCAACCCGCGCAGGCATCCGTAACCGCGAAGACCCTCTTCACCCGGGTCCCTCAAGGTATCCTCGGGGCGTAACCATGCGACCGGCGACGACCCTGGTCTGGGAGTTGCCTACCACGACGACGGTCAGCATGTCCACCTCCTCCGGGCGCAGGGAGGCGAGATCGGTCAGAGCGACGCTCTGCGTAGGACGGTATGCGTCCCTGACGATACCAACCGGGGTATCTGAGGGACGATGCTCCAGCAGCATCTCCCGAACCTTCCCGAGCTGCCAATCACGGCCCTTCGAGCGCGGGTTGTACAGTGAAACCACAAAGTCTCCGAGAGCGGCGGCCCGCACCCGATTCTCTATGACCTCCCACGGGGTGAGGAGATCGGAGAGGCTCACCGAGCAGTGATCGTGCCCCAATGGCGAGCCGAGCAGCGAAGAGGCCGCCTGCGCCGCCGTAATGCCGGGGACGACTACCACATCCACGTCGTCCCCGGACAGTTCCAGCGCGGGCGAGGCCATCGCGTAGACGCCAACGTCGCCGCTCGAAACCAGCGCGACGCTGCCCCCGGCGCGCGCCTCGGCGAGGGCCTCTTCGGCCCGGGTGACCTCGTCCCCCAAAGGCAGCGTGAGCACCCTCGTCCCGGGTCGCAGGAGATGCCGAACCCTCTCGACGTACTGTCCGAGCCCCACGATCAACTCCGAGGCGGCCAGGGCCTCTCGGGCGAGAGGGGGTATGAGTGCGTCGTTTCCCGGACCGAGGCTAACGAGGGTGAGACGCCCTCGTGCCGGAAGGCGCCCCAGGGCGACCGTGGCGTTCTGCGACTTCCGCTTCTCCAGGACCAGCGCAGCACCCGCGGCGAGCACCGACGCCTCTGCGACGCTCGGGGTGCCCGTGGCGTCTGCGACGACCTCCGAGGGGTTCGGGACCTCGTAGGCAGAGAGCTCCCCAGCGACATGGAACCGGAGCGGCACGTTTAAAGAGCGTGCAGCTTCGATCAACCCGGCCTCGTCGGACTTCAGGTCGATGCTGTGCAGGGCGGCGACGCTCTTTCGGGAGAGTCCGGCCTCGTCGAGGGCGGAGTCGAGGAGAGCTAATATCTCGACAGCGCCCGCCCCGCGGCTGCAGCCGACGCCGGCGACGAGCGACGGCGGCCGGTAGACGACCGATGGCGAGGCTGGCGGCGCATCGAGGAGCCTGTCGGTTACCAGGATCAGGGGCGGTTCCATCCGCCCCTCCGGCGCTCCAGCCAGCACGAGGTTCTCCGGCAGCGGTCCGAGCGGCCAGCGCCGCTCCGAGTAGAGCCTCACCTCGTCCCCCGAGACAAGCGCCGCCCCTATGCCCGCGAGGTTTGAGCCCTCCTCGACTTCGAACCCGAGCCCCTTGCCGAAGAAGTCCAGGGCGGGTACACACACAGATTCGCTCGCGGTCGTGACGACGGGGGACGCTCCCAAGCTCTCCGCCACCCGTTTGGCGAGGGCGTTCGCGCCGCCCTCATGTCCACCGGCGAGGGCGACGGCGAAACATCCAGCATCGTCCACGCAGACCACGCCCGGGTCGTGGCGCTTGTCTTCGAGGAGCGGGGCGACGAGGCGGACGGCGGCGCCGGTAGCCAGGAAGAGGATTATGGCGTCGCACTCGTTCCAGGCCGCGCGGAGCGCCTCTTTGGGCTTCCCCTCGTAGAGGCGAGCGTCGGGCCAGGCATCGGCGAGGTGGGCGGCGTTGCGGCGGCCGTTAGCGGTAGCGGCGACCAGCCCGATCACGGCTTGCTCCCCGAAACCACGAAGACCGGGGTCTCGGCTGCGAGACGGTGTAGCTCCCCGACGCCCTTCATCCGAGACGCCTGCAGAAAGGTAGTTTCCGTTTCGAGGCCACAGTCTTCCAGAATCTTCGCGGCCGGGACTACCCGCTCCAGCGTAATAAGGGTCAGCACGACGGATCGTCTCGCTCGGACTGCGGCGAGCTTGGCTGTCTCCTCAAACCCGCTACCCGTCCCGCCGACAAAGACGGCGTCGGGGTCAGGTAAGCCCTGCAACGCTTCCGGCGCCTCGCCCTCGACGACCCGTACGCAAACGCCGTGGCGAGCGACGTTCTGGCGGATGCGGGCGCAGCTCTCCGCGTCGTGTTCGACGGCGACGGCGGCGGCCCCGAGCCGGGCGCACTCGATGGCAACCGACCCGCTGCCCGCGCCGACGTCCCAGACGAGATCGCCGGGGCCGGGGCCGAGCCGGGCGAGCACGAGAGCGCGAGTCTCGCTCTTCGTGATCATGCCGGACCGGTGCTCGAATGCGCTCTCGGGAAGCGCCCACCCTCCGGGACTCTCGATGCCGGATGAGATCCAGCCCTTCGGACTCGCCATCCGCCCCTCATCCAGGACGAGCACCACGTTCGGGTCCTCCCACTCCATCCCGGCAACGGTAGCGGCTTCACCGCGGAACACCCGCTCTTCCGGCTCGCCTAGCCTCTCGGCGACCACTAGGCTACGGTCCAGACCGTCCAGCGCCTCCGCGAGCGCTGCGGGACCGAAAGTCGGAGACGTAAGTACGGCGACCTTGGGATGCGAGCGGCAGACGTTGAGGGCGCGATGAGGGTCGCGGCCGTGGGCGCTGACGGTAACCGCGTCGTCCCAATGAAGTCCGGCGCGGGCGAAGGCGAGGGAAACCGAGGAGACGGCGGGAAAGACGCGCAGGCTCTGCGGACCGAACCGCTCGCCGAGCAGGCGCACAATACCGAAGAACCCGGGATCCCCGGAGGCGAATACGGCAACCAGACTTTCCGCCTCCTCGATCCGCGCGAGCGCCTCCGAGAGGTCGCCTTTCAGGACCGCGGCGCGTCCGGTCTCGATACTCAAATCCTGCAGGTGACGCTCGCCGCCAACAACGAGCGCGGCCTTACGGACCATGTCTTCGGCCTCCAGGTCCAACGGTCTCCCGTCGAGCCCTATGACTGCTATCCGGCTCAAGCGGCGCTCCAGGTAGTCCGTTCGAGGGCGCCGGGGCTCGCGCCTACCGGGTCAAGGGTGTCAAAGTCGACCATGATGACGTGCACCTCCAGCTTCCCCTCCACGAACTCGGAGAGGTTCTCCGCCGCGAGCGCACACAACAGGTGCGGGGCCTTCTCCAACTCCGCCCCGAGCCACAACTCGTAGGCGTGGCGGGCGGTGTTGGCCCCCTTCACCTCCTGGATCAGCTCCTCGTCTCCGCCGGCCTCGGCGGTGATCCGAGCGAGCAGATCGTTGTCCACCTTAGAGCGGGTCCAGTGAGTCATCATGATCCCGGCGGCGAGCTTGGCGAGCTTGCCGGCCATCCCGACGAAGAAGACCCTCTTCAGCCCGTTCTTGACGGCCCCCTTGAGGGCATGGCCAGTAAAGTCCCCGACCTCCACGAAGCAAACCTCATCGAGATCCGGTAGGAGACGCATCGCCGCCTTCTCAGTGAGACCGCCGGTCGAGAGCACGAGGGTTTCGAGGCCCTGCGCGCCCATGACGTTCACGGCCTGGCCGACGCTCGCTCGCCAGGCGGCGGTGGAGAACGGGCGGACGATGCCGGTAGTGCCGAGAATAGACACGCCGCCGACTATCCCGAGACGGGCGTTCGTTGTCTTCTCGGCCATCTCCTCGCCGCCGGGAACGCTGATGACGACGCGTACGCCATGTTCACCGGGGTCGAGAACCTCCTGGATGGAGTAGGAGATCATGCGACGGGGTACGTCGTTTATCGCCGGTCCACCAACAGCAAGTCCGAGCCCTGGTCTGGTAACAAGCCCCACGCCCTCGCCCCGGTCGAGCTCCAGCCCAGGCTCCGCCCGCCACGAGACGCGGGCGGTGAGATGCGCCCCGTCGGTTACGTCCGGGTCATCGCCGGCGTCCTTGACGACAACTGCCTCGGCCCAGGAGGCTACGCCCACCTCGCACCGCTCGACCGGGAAGCGTACTCGCCGCTCCTCGCCCTTGCGAGGAAGCCTTATCTCGACCTCCTCTTGCACCTCTCCGCTTACGAGCGCGCTCGCGGCGGCTTTGACGGCGGCGGCGGCGCACGCGCCGGTGGTCCATCCGGTCCTCAGCTTCTCGCCCTTGACCCTCTCCATGCTCGGAGGCATGGAGGGCTCGCGGATGTTGCGGCCGGGCGGCATAAGCCTCTCTCTAGACCCCCTCTTGGGCTCTGCGGAACGAGTGGGAGAAGCCGGGGCTGTAGAGGTGCGAGCGGGTGCCGCCCGCACGGAGACCCGGCCCCACGAAGACGAGCGCCTGGCGCGTGAAGCCCGCCTCGCGAATGCGGTCGGCGAGCTCGTCGAGGCTGCACTCTATAACCTGCTCGTCCGGCCAGCTGGCCTTGTAGATAACGGCGCACGGGGTCTCGGGAGGGTATCCACCCTCTAGGAGCTCCTCCTGCAAGAGGCGCGGGCGGGCGGCTGAGAGGAAGATCGCCATCGTCGTCCCGTGCGCAGCGAAGCTCTTAATGTCCTCGCCCTCGGGCATCGGGGTGCGGCTCGCCCGGCGCGTCATAATTACAGACTGGGAGATCTCCGGCACCGTGAGCTCCCGCCCGATGGCTGCCGCCGCTGCCCCCAGCGAAGAGACCCCCGGCACTATCTCCCAGTCGAGCCCGATCTCCTCGCAGGACTCGACCTGCTCCAGCACCGCGCCCCACAGGCTCGGGTCGCCGGAGTGGACGCGGGCTATCGTCAGATCCTCTTCGACGGCCCGCTCGTAGAGATCGAGGACGCCTTCGAGCGGTATAGTGGTCGACTCGATAATCTCCGCGTCCGGGCGGGCGTGCTCGAGCACCCCCTCGTCCACGAGGCTGCGCGCCCAGACGATCACGTCCGCCTCCCCGATAAGCCTCGCCGCCCTTATCGTCAAGAGATCCGGGGCCCCGGGCCCCGCCCCTATAAACCATACCTTGCTCATTCACGCCTCCCGGCCTCGCCTTTAGTAAAGATCATCGCGGAGAGATAGGTCCCCTCCCGCCCCAGCATCTCCGATGCCGGGACTACCTCCTCCCCCTTCATTCCTAACCGTGAACCGTAGATCGTGCCTTCCAATCTCCCGGCCTCCTCGGCCACCCCGAGCACCTCTCCCAGACGCCCCCCGCCCTTGTAGCACACCACGGTCTCGAAGCTCTCCAACGCGTCCTTAAGCGCTTCCTTCCCTGCGGTAAACGGCAGCAAAGCCAGCTTTTCGTCCTTGAGGGCGAGGACGATTTCGCTCCTCGACGCCAGGTCCTGCATCGCCGTGATCCCCGGCACTGTATGCACCTCTACTTGAGGCAGAGCTTCTCTTATGGCTTGAACCAGGTAAGAGAAGGTGGAGTAGAGGTTGGGGTCACCGATGGTAGCGAAGGCGCAGGTTCTCCCTTCGCGGAGCGATTCGGCGACCTCGCGGGCGGCCCGGTCCCAGTTCTCGGCACGGGCGGCGGCGTCATCGGAGAGGGCGAAGAGGAGGCGCCGGAGGCGGCCCGAGCTCTCCCCGAGGTGCGCCCTCACTATCGCCTCGGCACGACCGACCTCGCCCGTATCACCGACGGGTACGAAGACCTCGTCCGCCTCGCTGAGGACGCGCAGGCCTTTGACCGTCAGCAGCTCCGGGTCGCCCGGTCCGACGCCCACACCGATAAGCGTGCCGCTCACGCTCGCGCCCCTGCCGTGCGCGCGGCCCCCCGTGCCGCGCTCCGCACGAAGCGGCATGGTATCTCGGGGGCCGCTGCCCAGTGGGTGTGCAGATAGCTCGCGCATACCCCGCCCGCGACGAACCCTTCCTCTCCGCAGTCGAGCAGCTCCCAGGCGGGTGCGGAGCCGGCCCGCGGCTCGACGGCAGAGTAGTGGAACTCGTGCCCGCGCACGACGGTATCCTTCGCGGCCATCGGCGAATCGACGGACGCTCGCGCCTCCCGGTAGCCCAACGAGAGCCGATCCGTCATCCTCGCAGCGGCGTCAAGGACGCCGCACATCTCGTGCCCGTCCAGGTTTCGGCAGAGGTACAGCAGGCCGCCGCACTCGGCGGCAACGGGACGGCCGCTCAAGGCGAAGGCGCGAACCTCCTCGCGCAGGGACGCGTTGTCTGAGAGCGCTTCGGCGTAGGTCTCCGGGAAGCCGCCGCCGAGGTAGAGGGCGTCTGTGCCTTCGGGGAGGTTCTCGTCTTTGGTCGGGTCGAAAGCGACGACCTCCGCTCCCGCGCCACGCAGGAGCTCCAGGTTCTCCTCGTAGACGAAGCTGAAAGCCGGACCTCGGGCGACCGCGACCCGCGCCGCTGTAGGTAGCTCCGTCCCGGTCGCTTCCGGGTTCCAAGGCTCGGTGCGGTGCGGCTCGGCGGAGGAGGCGAGGCGCATTATGCCGTCGAGGTTGCAGGAGCGGGAGATCACCTCACCTGTCCGGTCGATCGCCTCTCTTGCCTCCCCCCGGCGCTCGGCGGCAGGGACTAGACCGAGGTGGCGGTCCGGGGTGCGGAGGCTCCCGTCGCGGCGAAGGGCGCCGAGGACGGGGATGCGCAGGGGTTCGAGGGCGTCTCGGAGCATCTTCTCGTGGGTCGGGGAGCCGACGCGGTTCAGGATGACTCCGGCTACCCTTAGTTCCGGATCGAAGGTCGCGTATCCATGGACGAGCGCGGCCACGGAGCGCGCCATCGCCCCCGCGTCCACGACGAGCAGGATCGGAGCATCTAATAGCTTGGCGACGTGAGCGGTCGAGGCAAGCTCTCCGCCCCCGCTCTTCCCGTCGAAGAGACCCATAACGCCCTCCACCACCGCCACGTCCGCCCCTTCGGCTCCGTGGGCGAAGAGCGGACCTATTAGCTTCGGGCCGGAGAGAAAGGCGTCGAGGTTGCGCCCCGGCCTACCGGCGGCTAAAGCGTGGTAGGAGGGGTCTATAAAGTCCGGGCCGACCTTGAAGGGGGCGACCTTCCGGTCCCTCGCGCGCAGCGCGGCCATGAGGCCGGAGGCTACCGTGGTCTTGCCGACACCGGAGTGAGTGCCGGCGACTACGATACGGGGGAGCGAAGCTGCTACCACTCGATGCCCTTCTGCCCCCGGTAGCCCTCGTCGAAGGGATGCTTGACCTTTCGGATTTCGCTGACGAGATCGGCGATCTCCACGAGGGCCTCCGGCGCATCCCGTCCGCTGACGATTACGTGCTGGAAGCCGGGACGGTTCTTCAAGACCTCTACCACCTCCTCCGTATCGACCCAGCCGAACTTCATCGGGTAGGTAAACTCGTCGAGGAGGAGCATGTCGTAGGTCTCGTCGGCTATGCGCCGCTTGACCTCTTCCCAGCCCTCGCGGGCGAGGTCGGCGCTCTCTTCGAGGTCTCTTGAGGTCCATGTCCAGCCGTCGCCCTGCTTGAACCAGTCTATGTTGCCCAAGGTTTCGGCGGCCTTTTGTTCCCCGACGTTCCACTTGCCGCTCTTGACGAACTGGTAGACGCCGATCTTGTAGCCGCGTGCCCAGCCTCGAAGCATCACGCCAAACGAGGCGGTCGACTTGCCCTTGCCGTGGCCGGTGTTGACGATCAGGAGCGGGCGCTCCCTGTTGGACCGACGCCGCAAACGCTCCTCCCGCGGCTCTCTCCGCGACTCGCTCTGTGTCTCGCTCACGCCACACGCCTCCTCTCAACCAGTTGTACCAGGGAATCGGCCCGCAGGTCGTCGAGCCGCAGATGCCGGGCGCCTAAAGTATCTGCCACTCCTCCGGCCATCCCGAGCCTCACGTGTCCCTCCTCCGTGTCCACGACGACCGAGGCAACGTCCAGGCTCCTTAAACCCGCTGCCGCCCGGCGAGGGTCGGGACCCGCAGTAGCCCGTCCATCGGTCAGGAGCACGAGTAGAGGACGGCGAGCGGCGTCCCGCAGCCTCTCGTGTTCCAATACCTCCGCCGCTTTTACGAGGCCCGCGGCAAGAGGGGTACGGCCACCGGTCGGAAGCTCGTCGAGACGAGGAGCGGCAAGATCTACGCTCGACGTCGGCGGGAGGACTAGTTGCGCGCCCTCGCCCCGGAAGGAGATAAGTCCGACCTTGTCGCGGCGTTGGTAAGCATCGGAGAGTAGGGAGAGGACCGCGCCTTTTACGGCGCTCATACGGCTACGAGCAGCCATCGAGCCGCTCGCGTCCACGAGGAAGAGGATCAAGTTCCCCTCTCGACTCTCGCGCACTTTCTCACGCAGATCCCCCGTGCGCACGAGCATGCCCGGCCCGCTCCTCCCCCGCATCCTCTGGTGCGGGGCCGCTGACCGGATCGTAGCTCCGAGCGCCACGTCTCTGGCCGATCCCTCCGCCTCGCGGTCACCGACGTGGCCTCCGAGCGGGCTACCGACAATGCGGCTCCTCCGCCCCAGAGGTCCGCCTCTGCCTTTCTCGGGCACCTCCAGCCTGATAGGTTTGAACGGCTCGGAGGCGGCGTAGCCTCTCTCCCCCGTGCCCGCGCGCGCCTCCGAGGTCTCGCCGGCAGGGTGTTCCAGACCCGTCCCCGGCTTATCTCCTCCGCCGTCCTCCTGGAGCCGGGATCCGCCGGGGGGCGGAGCACCACCGCTCGGACCATCTGGCGGGCCCGGGTCGGGATCGTCCTGGAGGGCATTCTCAAGCTCGTCGGGGTCTATGCCCGGCTGCTCGAAGGGGCCGCGCCTGCGGCGGTGGGAGAGGGCGAGGAGCGCGGCCCGCCGGACATCGTCCACGGCGACCTCGACCCGTCCCTCCCAGGCGGCCAGGGTGCGGGCGGTCTTCGCGGTCACGATGTCGCCGCGCAGGCCGTCCACCCCGAGTTCGGCGCAGAGGGTGGCTATCTTGTAGAGGATGCCGTCGGGGAGATACGTCTCCGCAAGACGGGCGCGAGCCTCGTCCACCAACCGGGCGAACTCCGCGTCGCCGGCGGACCACTTCTCGGCGAACTCGCGGGGATCGGCCTCGTGATGGAGGCGCCGCCGAACCACCTCGACCCGCTCGGCCGGGTCGGGGCTTCCTGTAACCTCGACGGTGACGCCGAAGCGGTCGAGGAGTTGAGGGCGAAGTTCACCCTCCTCGGGGTTCATCGTACCGACGAGGATAAAGCGCGACGGGTGCCGGACGCTCACCCCCTCGCGCTCGACGTGGTTCACGCCCATAGCAGCCACGTCGAGGAGCAGGTCCACGAGGTGATCCGAGAGGAGGTTCACCTCGTCCACGTACAAGATGCCCCGGTGCGCCGCCGCCAAGATGCCCGGCTCGAACGCCTTCTTCCCCTCCGCGAGCGCCTTCTCTATATCTAGCGTTCCCGCCAGCCTATCCGTGCTCGCCCCCACCGGCAACTCTACGAGCCGCACCGGACGCACTTCGGCTGGCACGTCCAGCGAGTGTGGCCCAGCCGGACACTCGGGGTTCGGCGCCTCCGGGTCACAGGAGTATGGACAGCCGGAGACCACCTTTATCGGCGGCAGAAGTTTCGCCAGCGCCCTAACCGCCGTAGATTTCGCGGTGCCCTTCTCGCCTCGCACCAGGACGCCCCCAACCTCCGGGGAGACGGCGTTCAGAAGCAGGGCGAGCTTCAGATCTTCCTGGCCGACGATGGCGGAGAAAGGGTAGGGGTGCGGATACGCGCCGCTCAAGAGGGTCCTCTTCCTATACCAAAGACGAGCAGCAGAACTAGCAAGAAGCCCGTGATCGACGCGGTCTGCAAGGTCAAGGCTAACGCCCGGGGCGCCAGAGACATAGCCACGACGTTCGCCGTGACGAGGACCGTGCTCGTGAGAGCCAGCCGGTCCGGCCTCGCCCATAGCCAGCGCGCAACCTCTCTCAAGATCTCTCCTCCAGCATTCCCTCGTTCTCCAGATACGCCGCCTTGAGCGCTGCAAGGTCTTCGGGATCGGGCTCGGACCAGAGATCGCGTTCCGCCGCCTCCAACAGACGTTCGGAGATGGCCCGTAAGGCCCAGGGGTTGGACTCCTGCATGAACTCGCGCACCTCTTCGTCGAGGACGTACTTGCGGGCGATGTCGCGGTACATCCAGTCTTCTACGACGCCTGCGGTAGCGTCGTAGCCGAAGATGTAGTCGACGGTGGCGGAGAGTTCGAAGGCACCCTTGTAGCCGTGGCGCCGCATGGCCTCTATCCACTTCGGGTTGGCGACGCGGCTGCGGAAGACGCGGCGGGCCTCTTCAGAGAGGTCTCTCGTCTTTACCCGAGAGGGGTCGGCAGAGTCGCCGATGTAGGCTTTGGGGTCGCGGCCGGTCAGGGCGCGGACGGCGGCGATCATGCCGCCGTGATACTGGAAGTAGTCGTCGGAGTCGAAGAGGTCGTGCTCGCGGTTGTCTATGTTCTTGACGGCTATCTCTGTGCGGCGCAGGTTGGATGTAAGCGCCTCTCGCGCCTCGACGCCGTCCAGACCCTTACCGTAAGCGTAGCCGCCCCAAACGGCGTAGACCTCGGCGAGGTCCTCGTCGTCTCTCCAGTTGCGGGCGTCCATGAGCGGCAGGAGGCCCGCCCCGTAGGCGCCGGGTTTAGATCCGAAGATGCGCGTCGTGGCCCGGCGGTCGTCGGCGCCGCCCTGCTTCTCCTCGTCCGCGTGTTTCTTGATGAAGTTCATCTCGTCCGGCTCATCGAGCGCGGCGACCGTTCGGACGGCTTCGTCTATAAGGGAGATCAGGTTCGGAAAAGCGTCCCGGAAGAAGCCGCTGATACGCGTCGTGACATCTATTCTGGGGCGTCCCAACTCTTCGAGTGGCACGACCTCGAGGCCCGTCACCCTGCGTGACTCCTCGTTCCAGAGAGGTCGAACGCCTAACAGGGCCAGGATTTCCGCTATGTCGTCCCCCTGGGTGCGCATCGCCGCCGTGCCCCAAACCACGATCCCTACCGTCTCCGGGTAGCGCCCCTCCTCTTCGAGGTGGCGCCCGAGGAGGTCGTCTGCGAGGCTCTTACCGACCTCCCAAGAGAGCTGCGACGGCAGCGCCTTCGGATCCACGGAGTAGAAGTTGCGCCCTGTAGGCAGCACGTTTACGAGCCCGCGGGTCGGCGACCCGGACGGCCCCGCAGGCACGTAACCCCCTTCGAGGCCGGAGAGAAGGTTTCTCATCTCTTCCGGCGTACGCAGGAGGCGCGGCAAGACCTCCTCAGCGGCGAAGCGCAGAGACCGCGCCACCCCTTCGTCCTCGATCCCCAGAATGTCTTTACAGGCTTCTCCGGCCGCCGAGGCGTCCCAGCCGTGCTCCTCCATCGCGAGCAGAAGAGCCTGCGTCGCCTCCTCCAGCCGGTCCAACAGGTCGGAGGCGGTAGCGACGACGCCGGGGAACCGCTCGGCGAGTTTCTCGGGAGCTTGGACGCGCGCGCCGCCGTTCTCGGCGAGGAATCTCTCATCGAGGCCGTAGGCGGCCCCGACTGCGCGGCGCAGTCCGGGTACATCCCCGGCCCCGAGGCGCAAGATGGCGACGACGAGGTGGCGCAGGGGCTCGCCCTCCGGAGGCCGGCCCAGGACGTGCAGACCGCCCCTTATGGGCAGATCCTTTATCTCGCACAGGTAGCCGTCGACGTGGTTGAGGAAGTCGCCGAACTCCTCGGGTTGCTCCTCTACCCCGAGATCCCGGTGCAGCTCAGCGTCGCGCAAGGTCTCCCATATGCGCACCCGGATCGCGGGCAACTTCGACGGGTCGAGCGTCTCGACCTGGTAGTACTCGTCGAGGAGCTGCTCCAGGCGGGCTAAGTCGTCATAGGTCTCCGCGCGGGTCATCGGCGGGATGAGATGGTCGACCACCGTCGCGTGCGCCCGGCGCTTGGCCTGCGTCCCCTCGCCGGGGTCGTTGACCACGAACGGGTAGAAGAATGGTACGTCCCGCAGAACCGCGTCGGGCGCGCACGAAGGAGAGAGCCCGAGCGACTTGCCAGGCAGCCACTCGAGGGTGCCGTGCTTGCCGAGATGGACTATAGCGTCCGCGCCGAACTCTTCGATGAGCCACCAGTAGGCGGCGAGGTAGTGGTGGGTCGGCGGGAGGTCGGGGTCGTGGTAGATCGCGATAGGGTTCTCCCCGAACCCGCGCGGCGGCTGGATGCCGACGAAGACGTTCTCGAAAGAGAGACCCGAGACGACGAACTCACCGCCCTCCACGTACAGATCTCCCGGCGGCGGCCCCCAGTGCTCCTCCACGTCTCCTCGCAGCTCCCCGGGCAGCCGGGCGAACCACTCCGCGTAGCGCTTCGTGTCGAGGCGTCCTGTAGCCCCCCGCAACTGCTCCTCGGTCAGGAACTCAAGGTCGTGCCCGCCCGCGTTGATGAGCGCGTGGATCAGGGCGTCCCCCTCCTCCGGCGCGCCGTCTACCCGGTAGCCCGCCTCCTTCAGCGCATCGAGCAACTCGATGGCGCTCGCCGGGGTGTCGAGGCCGACAGCGTTGCCGACGCGCGAGTGCTTGGTCGGGTAGTTGGAGAGTAGGATGGCGATTTTTTTGTCCGTATTCGCGGTGCGCCCGAGGCGGGCGAAGCGGGCCGCGAGCCCGGCTAGCCGGCTCGTGCGCTCGGGGTCGGCTCTGTACAGGGTTAGAGGTGTTCCGACGGGCGAACCCTTGCTCGTGCGTTCTTTAAAGGAGAACGGGACGCCTACTATGCGGCCGTCGAACTCGGGGATCGCGACCTGCCAGGCGGTGTCGAGCGGCGAGAGGCCGGCGTCGGAGTTAAGCCAAGCCTCACGGGAGGAGGTCGTGCAGATTCCCTGGACGACCGGGACGCCCAACCCTTCGAGCGCGGGGACCTCCCAATCGAGCCAGCCTTCGGGCGAGCCGGCCCGGTTTGCGGCCGCTCGCGCGTCGGCGGCGTTGGAACCTCCGCTGGCGAGCACCGTGGTTACGAGGGAGTCTACCCGGTCTCTCAACATCGAGAGCGCGGGGACATCACCCGTCTCGTCGGCCCGCAGCGAATAGCAGTAGACGGGCAGGGCGTTCGTCCCGGCCTCTTCCAGGGCCTTTACGAGGTCATCCACGAACGCGGAATTGCCGCTCATCAAGTGGGCGCGGTAGAAGATCACGCCCACCGTCGGTTTTTCGGTATCGTGCAACGCGAGCAAATCATCTAGCGAGGAGCCCTCTGGCAGCTCCGGATGATAGACGCCAAGCTCTGGGGCGCTGCGCGGCGGCTCAAAGCCGTAGCCTTCGAGGAGAAGCGTATCGGCGACGAAGCGGAAGAGGTTCTGTGTGTTGCGCACCCCGCCGTGCCGCAGGTATTCGAACGCCTCGACCATCATGCCCGAGGGCGCGGTCGAGAGAGCGGTCAGCTCCGCGTCGGGCTCGGCCTCCCCGCCGAAGGCGAGCAGGGGGATGCCCAGCCTCTCGCATCGCCTCCGCAGCTCCTCGAAGCCCTCCGGCCAGGCGCGCCGCCCGCCAAGGAGACGCACCATCACGGCCCGCGCTTCCGAGAGCTCTCTCTCAAAGAATGCGCCAGGGTCTGCGAGCTCGGCCGGGTTCTCGCAACGCACCTCGGGGAAGTCCTCGGGGAGACTCTCGACTGCTTTCGCGGCGGCCAGGATCTCGGTATCTGCAGTGGTCAGTAAGAGCAGCAAGCCTTCTCTACCTCTCTCCTTCTGTTTGTTCTACCGAGTTGCAAGAGCGCTCATAGAGTATCTCCCAAACTAGCTCGGTTACCGGCAAGGTGATCAGAAAACCAGCCGCCAAAGCCGCGTAGAGGTTGGCGGTCAGCGCGTGACCCGCCAACGCTACCGCCGAGAAGACGCCCACGAACACGGTAAAGGTCACCCGGTTGATCCTCCGCTCCGGGTCTCGCACCCGGTCACCCCTCTCGTCGAGACGTTCGTGCGCCGCCATGACCCGTATGTCGCCGGGGTGAGTCTTCAACCAATCGTCCGCGGCCTCCGACGCAGCATCAACCTCCCGATCGGTCCTGGCTCTGAGCATGCGGTCGATCAGAACCCTCCGCTCCTCGTCTCTTACGTCCACCTCTAGCCCTCCGAACCCTGTCCGGCCAACGCCCCGACCTTCTGTTGCAGGCCATTCTGCGTGCCGGGGGGCATGAACGGCAGTCCCGATGGAGGACCGTCCTCTATCAGACGTAGCAGCGCTTCGCGATCCAGGTTCTCCGCCACAAGGTCCCCGAGCCTCTCGAACTGGACCTCCCGGCGGGCCGCGAACGGCTCGTCGCCCGCCACCCAATCGAGTCCGCGCTCTTTAGCGACCCATCGGAGGAAAGCGCTCCTGAAGCCGTCAGACTCGAAGACGCCGTGCCAGGAGGTGCCGAAGGTCGCCCCGACCCGGCATCCCTCACGGCCAGCGCCGCTCGCGGTAAAGAGCGGCTCGCCGCCGGCGCGTTGGACACGGCCATGACGGATCTCGTACCCCGAGACCGGAACGGCCTCGAAGAGGAGAGCCCGTCCCTCCGGGCGCGCGAGTATCTTCTCCTCCTCGAAGATAGTCTCGACGGGCAGGAGGCCAAGCCCCGCAGCCTCCCCCTCGTCGCTCTCCACGCGATCCTCGATGCGGGTGCCTAGCATCTGATAGCCGCCGCAGATACCAAGGGTGGGCAGGCCGCGCTTGTCACGCTCGATCAGGGCGCGGTCCAGCCCGCGAGTACGCATCGCCTTTAGGTCCTCGACGGTA
Organism: uncultured Rubrobacteraceae bacterium; assembly: GCA_902806055.1. Taxonomy (GTDB): domain Bacteria; phylum Actinomycetota; class Rubrobacteria; order Rubrobacterales; family Rubrobacteraceae; genus Rubrobacter_F. Next base: position 9,464 of record CADCVD010000105.1, on the reverse strand, counting down.
GCTTTGGTGCCCGGGAGAATAGTCAGGTCGGCGGCGAGTATCTCCTCGTATGACTCCGTGAAGCGAACCGACACACCCGGCTCCTGGCTCAGGGCGTCGAAGTCGGTGAAGTTGCTGATCCGGCCGAGACGCACAACCGCGACCCGCAAGCTATCCTTGCCCAGCGGCGTCGCCACGTCCCTCGGCGCGTCGAGGGCGAGCGAGTCCTCCCCGTCGATCCCGAGCCCCCGGACATGGGGTAGCGTCCCCAGAAAGGGCCGGCCCGTAAGCTCGCTCATCTGTGCGAGCCCAGGTGCTAGGACCGCCGCGTCCCCCCGGAACTTGTTTACCAGAAAGCCCCCGACGAGCGCCTGGTCCTCCGCCGACAGGAGCGCGAGCGTGCCGTAGAGGGAGGCGAAGAGGCCGCCCCGGTCTATATCCCCGACGACGACTACGGGCAGGCCCGCGGCGCGGGCGAGGCCCATGTTCGCGATGTCGTTCTCCCGCAGGTTGATCTCCGCCGGGCTCCCCGCCCCCTCGCAGACGACGACCTCGAAGCGTCTTCGCAAATCTTCGAGCGACTCAAGTACTACCGGCAGAAGCTCCCTCTTCATCCCCTGGTAGCTCACGGCGCTCGCGGAGGAGTAGGGTCTGCCCCGCACGATCACCTGCGTCCTCCCCCCCGCCGACGGCTTTAGCAGGACCGGGTTCATCGCGGCTTCGGGCTCGATGCAGGCGGCGGCCGCCTGGGCCGCCTGGGCCCGCCCGATCTCCGCGCGCCCGCGCGTGACGAACGAGTTGAGCGCCATGTTCTGCGCCTTGAACGGGGCGACCTTTATACCCTCGCGCGCGAGCCAGCGGCATATTCCGGCCACGACCACGCTCTTCCCGGCATCCGAGTGGGTCCCGGCGACGAGCAAGGCTCCCCTCACCTGGACCCGCCCTCTGCCGCCAGGTTCGAGACGCCGCGCCCCTCCCGAACCTCCGCCCTCTCGCCGAGCAAACCGAATACACAACCGATACCCGCCCACAGGACGACCTGGGTACCCAAAGAAGAGAGCCTGAAGCTCCACACGAGCCCGGCCGGCGCGTCCCCGACAGAACCGGCATCGGGCAACAAGGATGCCAACAGACCCCACGCCACAAGGACAAACGCTCCGACGAGGAGGTGTTTCGCATGCGCGGTAAAGCCCTCCAACTGCCGGGCGAGCCGCCAGGCGAAGAACAAGGCGAGCAGCGAGAGCGCCATCATCGCCAGGTAGACGGCGGTACGGGCCGCGAGCGTCTCCGGATCTACCCCGACGCCGGGCGGGTTCGGCGGGTACTTTAGAAACGGCGAAAGGACCGCGCCCGCGAAGATCGCGGCCGCAAGGCCCAGGCTGCGCGCCCACTCGCTCCGCGCCGAGACCCTGCCGCGAAAGTAAGCGTAGACGAGCCCGAACACGCTGCCGGCAGCGGCCCCGTAGAGCCCCGTCGCTAGAAAGAGCCCTGCCTTCTGCTGCCCGCGGTCGAACACCTCTTCGGCATGCTCCTCGCCAGGGTGCGAGCCCTCCTCAAGCGCAACGGCCTCGTCCAGAACCGGCTCCCCGAACGCGAAGCCGAAGAGTCCGGCGAGGAGACCGGCCAGAAGCCCGGCGAGGAGTCCCCGGCGCAGGTAGGCGAGCATCAAGAAGCCGCCCCATGGGGTATCGCATGCGTTCTTCCGGGTGGGGCTATCGTCGGCGGCCCGGCGGTCATCGCGATCAAGGACGGTCTAGTGACAGGGTGCGGCGAGCAGGTGCCGGCCGTCGTGGAAGAGCTCGTGCAGGTAGTTCGCGGCGTAGGAGGCGTCTCCGAAGAAGGGCGTGAGCAACGCACCGTTGTCGAACAGCACGGCGAAAAAGGCCAGGGCGACCAAAGCCAGCGCCAGGGGAAGGTAGAGAGGTGCTCTACCGAGGGTCCTATCCAATGTTTACCTCCTCCGGGGTCCTCGCCCCGATCCGGGTCTCGGGCGAAGACCAGTCTCCTGACTCCCGGCTCTACGCTCGCCCCGGGCCTTCCCGCCCGCGGCGGTGGCTCTGCTAGCTGGGACTCACTCCCCGGTTACAGTGGCGGGACCGTGCCGGTCTCTCACCGGCTTCCTGTACCCCTCCGCCCATCACAACTCGTGAGCAGCATAGCCGTCCCTACCCGGCGCGTCAACGGGGGCCGTGCTCACGGCCCCTCGCATGATATAAAGCGTTCCTGTAATGGACGGCATCTTGGACTTCATCCGCTCCGTGCCGGACTCGCCTCAGGGCTTGCTAGAGTTCGTCACAGGCCTGCTCTTCGCTTACGGTTATCTGGTGATCTTCTTGGGCGCGGCGCTGGATAACTTCGGTCTACCCGCCTCGGGCGACGTGGTGATGTTCGCCGGCGGCTTCTTCGCCAACGATGGACAGGTGTCCCTTCCGCTCGTCATGCTCATGGGGTTTTTCGGGGCTACCTTCTCTGATAACGCGGTGTACTGGATCGGGCGCTACGGCGGCCGACCGCTCTTGAACCGGATCACCAAGGTCCGCCTCCTCTCGTTCCTTCTTGATGCCCAGAGCTTAAGTAAGGTCGAGAAATACTTCGAGGAGCACGGCCGAAAGACGGTCTTCGTCGGCCGCTTCGGGCCTGGCCTGCGCAGCATGACCCCCCTCTTCGCCGGGGTCAGCCACATGAAGTATTACCGTTTCCTCCCCTACAGCCTCGCCGCCACGATCACCTGGGCCCTGGTCACCGGCACTATCGGCTACGTATTCGGCGAGTACTGGAATGAACTCCTCGCCGTTGCCCGCGACGTCGGTTACGGCTTCGTCGCCCTGGTCGTCCTCTTCATTACGTTCTACATACTCCGCCGCCGTTACAGGAAGCGCCGCGCCAAGAGCGACGACTAACTCCCCAAGCTGCGTTCCTTGAGGCAACTTCGACCACCGCGTCTCACTCCGCGTATCGTTCGAAAGGCTGTGTAAGAGCGCGACCGGGCGCGCTCACCTCTCCCCGATCTTCGTGAGCGGTCCCGGATGAATCGTCCGCACGCTCCTGACGCTCCAGGTTACATCATCCGCTCTCTGCAAAAGGGACGCCGGAGAGGATCTCCGTCCCCGTGCTAGGTGCCCATCTCCTTAGCCGTGCTGCCGCTCGCGGTGCCGTCAGCGTACCTCTCGTAACTCTCTATGAGCGGCCCCACATCCGTCCTCGTGCCATGGAACTCGGGGAGCTCTTGGCAGGCGTTCCACCAGCGGTGCAGGTTTTCGTAGGAGGCGGGCAGGCCGAAGTCCCGGTAGCGCTCCAGGACGATGAGCCGCTCGAACCAGGGCAGTAGGCTGATATCCGTCATGGAGAGCTCGTCGCCGGAGAGCCAGATTCGGTCTTCAAGAAGCGACGCGAAGTAGTCGAAATGGTAGAGAAGATCCTTCTTGTAGCCCTCCTGGGCCTCCTCGTCCTGGTTGAGCAGCAGCTTGTAGAAGACCGGGATGAACCTGTTCGAGATGTAGTCTATAAGGATGCGCTGCTCCGCCCTCTTCAAGGGGTCCTCGTAGAGAAGCCGCCTCTCGGGGTACGCCTCGTCGAGGTAATCGTTGATGATCGCCGACTCGTAGAGGGTAGTGCCGTCGACCGCCAGGGCCGGAACCTTACCGTAAGGCGATATGTCGAGGAACCAATCTGGCTTGTCGGCGAGGTTTATCTCTGTGTAGTCGAAGGGGATCTCTTTGTGCAGGAGGACCATCCTGGTCCTCTGGGCGTACGGTCAGGCCTGCGTCGAGTAGAGCTTTAGCATTCGGTCTCACCTTTCTCTGCTTCTCTATCCCGGCAAGGATACATCAGGCCCCTCATCCGTTCGGCCCGTCCCGACCGTCTGCAAGGGCTCCTCCTCCGGTATCCGGCTGGTAAACTCCGCGCACCGGGAAGAATAGAAAAGGTACGCAAGATGCCCGAGCCCTCGAATATCCAGAGAAGAGAAGACCTGGAGCGACGTAACCACGAGCTCTCGGTCATAAACGCCATCGCCCGTGAGCTCAACCGCTCGGTAAACCTAGGCGAGGCGCTAGAGTTCACCCTCTCTCAGGTTGCGGAGCTTCTGGGCTTGAGGACCGGTTGGATCTGGCTGGTCGACGATCCCTCTTCGGATTATTACCTCGCCGCCGCCCAGAACCTGCCGCCCGCTCTAGCGGACGATCCTCGACGCATGGACGGTTCCGGCTACTGCTACTGCCTCGACACCTACAAGAAGGGCGACCTCGGCGGAGCCGCCAACATAAACGTCCTCACGTGCAGTCGTCTCAAGGGCCTCGTCGACGGCACCGGCGGGCTCCGCTACCACGCCAGCATCCCCCTCTACGCCCAGGACAAGAAGCTCGGCGTCATGAACCTCGCGAGCCCCGGCTGGCGCAGCCTCTCCCCCGAAGACTTGCAGCTCCTCTACACGGTCGGCGACCTCCTCAGCATCGCCGTCGAGCGGGCGCGCCTCTTCGCCAGGAGCGCCAGGCTCGGCGCGGTCGAGGAGCGCAACAGGCTGGCCCGTGAGATCCACGACACCTTAGCCCAGGGCCTCACCGCCACCACCCTCCAACTGGAATCAGCCGACGCCCTGCTCGACGCCGGCTCGTCGCCGGAGAAGTCGCGCGAGCCCCTGCTCCGCGCCCTCTCCCTCACCCAGTCAAACCTCGAAGAGGCCCGGCGCTCCGTGCTCGACCTGCGAGCCGCCCCGCTCGAAGGCCGTTCGCTCTCCAGAGCGCTTAGAGTACTGGTGGAGCGGTGGGAGGCGGAGACGGGTATAGCCGCGCGCTACAGAGCGATCAACGGCGGTCGTCCGCTCCCACCGCGCGTAGAGGTAGCCCTGTACCGCATCTGCCAGGAGGCCCTGAACAACGTCGCCCGGCATGCGGAGGCCGGGCGTGCTGATGTCCGGCTCGTCGCCACTCCCGGTCGGGTCAGGCTCGCCGTGGAGGACGACGGCCGGGGCTTCGACGCCTCCAGCATGCCAGAGGACCGTCACGGGCTAGTCGGGATGAACGAGCGAGCGAAGATGCTCGGCGGCAGCCTGGCGATACAGAGCAGCCCCGGCACCGGTACCAGGATCGAGGCGACGGTGCCGTTGGAGGAGGTCTGACGTTGACGGAAGAGCAGAAGATAAGGCTCCTCGTCGCCGACGATCACCCGATGTTGCGTGAGGGGCTCGTGGCTGTACTCGGGACGCAGCCGGATTTCTACGTAATAGGCGAGGCGGCAGACGGCTCGGAGGTCGTGCGGCTGGCGGAGACGCTCCTGCCGGACGTGATCCTGCTGGACCTCGAGATGCCCGGGATGGACGGTGTAGCGGCCCTGCGGAAACTGCGAGAGGCCGGAGCCAAGGCTCGCGCCATCGTCTTCACCGCCTACGATACCGACGAGCGTATCCTGGGCGCGCTACGCGCCGGAGCGCGAGGCTACCTACTCAAAGGGGCGTCCCGGGCGGAGATCTTTGACGCCATCCGAACCGTTCACTCCGGCGGCTCGCTGCTTCAGCCCGTCGTAACGGCCCGGCTGCTGGAGCATGTGGAGCGTGGCGGTGACCGAGGATCGCCAAACGGCCTCACCCCCAGGGAGATCGAGGTGCTCGGGTTACTCGCCCAGGGCCTCAAGAACGCCGAGATAGCCGAGAGGCTGTTTATCAGCGAGCGGACCGCCAAGTTTCACGTCAGCTCCATCCTCGCCAAGCTCGACGCCGCCAACCGCACCGAAGCGGCCAGGGTCGCCGTCCGCCGCGGCCTCATAGACCCACAGTAGCCACACCTGTACGAAGGTTCAGCCCGAGATCCATCCCTCCGTACGGCCCCGAAACCGGCCCTACTGACGATTTCGCGCGCCTCCGCGCCGGATACATTTCGATCATCGAAATCGGAGCGACCGGCAGCATGAACTGTAAATGAGTATGCGAAGAATTCGGAGAAGAGGGAAGCGCTCCGACCCACGAACCGAAGAGGAGGAGATCTATGGAAGCCGTACAGAGCAACCGCGTTCAGGAAGAGCGAGTCGCCTTCAGGCGCCTGCTGTGGGTCGGGCCGTTGGCGGCGGTCACGGCGGCCGTGGCAAACACCTTCGCATACTTAGTCGCCTCCGTGTTGGGAGCGATGCCGCAGGACGTCGTCGTGAACGGGCAGGGGCCGATAACGCTCGTGGTGGTCGCCGCCGTGAGCGCACAGGGCGCCTTGGCCGGCGCCGTTATCTACGCGCTCGTCGGCTGGTTCGCTCGGCGGCCGGTGCTCGTCTTCCGCGTCGTCGCGGCCGTGGCATTGGTGCTCTCGTTCGTCACGCCGTTCACGATCCCCGGTGCGCCGATCCCGATGGTCCTGACGTTAGAGCTGATGCACGTAATCGCCGCGCTGGTCAGCGTCGGCACCCTCACAACGCTGGCACGCAAGGAATAGGTTCGACCGGGTTTTACCAGTTCACAATAACAAGCCGATCTGGAGGCATACACCATGACCGAAGATTCTCCGCACACAGCATTGATCACCGGCGCCTCATGCGGCCTCGGCCTCGCGCTAGCCCGCGCCCTCGCCAGAGAAGGTTGGGTCCTCATCATAGGCGCCCGCGGCGCTGAAGCTCTCGAAACCGCCCGCGCCGAACTTTCGGAGCTTACACGCGTAATCGCCGTCCCCGGCGACGTGACCAATGTCGAACACCGCCGGGCGCTCGCAAGGGCTGCACACGAAATCGGCGGCCTGGACGCGCTCGTCAACAACGCGAGCATCCTCGGCCCGAGCCCGCAGCCAGAGTTGCTGGACTATCCGATCGAGGTGCTAGAGGACGTGTTCAACACCAACACCATTGCGCCGCTCGCGCTGATCCAGACCCTCAAAGATCAGTTAAAGCCGGGAGCCCGCATCCTCAACGTCACAAGCGACGCCGGGGTGGAGCCCTATCCGGGTTGGGGCGGGTACGGGTCGAGCAAGGCCGCTCTCGAACAGCTCTCGGCGATCCTCGCCGCCGAGAACCCATCGCTGCTCGTCTATTGGGCGGACCCCGGTGACATGCGGACGCGGATGCACCAGGAAGCCTTCCCCGGAGAAGACATTAGCGACCGTCCTCTCCCGGACGAAAGCGCTCCCGGGCTGTTGGAGCTGCTGACGGATGACCTGCCAAGCGGGCGCTATGAGGCCCGCGCCCTCGCAAGAGCTAGTAGAGGATGACATGACGGTAAGACCTCTCTTCAAAGAACACCCTGCAAACCAGGCCCTCGAAAGGCTACCCTCCCTGGAGTTCGACCTGCCGACGGAGCTAGAGGCGGACGCGCCTCCGGAGGCCCGAGGATTCGAGCGCGACGAGGTGCATCTGATGGTCTCCTACCGGAGGAACGACCGCGTGGTCCACTCCACGTTCCGCGACCTCCCGGATTTCCTCGAAGCCGGGGACGTGATGGTGATCAACACCAGCGGCACGATGAACGCCGCGATAGAAGCCGAGCGCGAGGACGGCACGGCGCTAACCCTTCACCTCTCGACCCGTCTGCCGGCGAACCTCTGGGTGGTGGAGGTCCGCCGCCCGACCGGGACGACCACAGAGCCCTTCCGCCGCGCGACAGCCGGCGAGACGCTGCGTCTTCCGGGAGGGGCGACCGCCAAGCTGCACGCACCGTATCCCGGCGACGTTCGAGTCGAAGGTTCGCGGCTCTGGGTCTCGACCCTCGACCTGTCGGAACCGTTGTACGAGTACATTGAGCTGTACGGACATCCGATCCGCTACGCGTACGTCAGGGAGAGCTGGCCCGCCAGCTACTACCAGACCGTCTATGCTACGGAGAAGGGTAGCGCCGAGATGCCCTCAGCCGGGCGGGCCTTTACGCCGGAGTTGATCACGCACCTCGTCGCAAGGGGCATCCAGGTAGCACCCCTGATCCTGCACACCGGTGTCGCCAGCCTCGAAGCCGACGAGCCGCCCTACGAGGAGTTCTACCGCGTCCCACCCGATACCGCTCGTCTCGTAAACGCGGCACACGCCGCGGGTAAAAGAGTCGTAGCGGTTGGAACCACCGTAGTGCGCGCGCTTGAAACCGCGACCGACCCCGGCGGCACCACGCATCCCGGCGAGGGTTGGACGAACCTTATCATTACCCCCGAGCGCGGCATAAGGACCGTGGACGCGATGCTGACCGGCCTGCACGAGCCTCGCTCCACCCATCTGGCGATGCTCGAAGCGCTGGCCGGCCACGGCCCGAGAGGGAGCGGACAGGAGCACCTCAAGGTTGCTTACGCCGAGGCGCTAAGCGAAGGCTACCTCTGGCACGAGTTTGGTGATCTGCACCTGATACTACCCTAGAGAAGCGAAACCAGTCTCTAAAGACTCCCGCCCGGAACACAGATGCGAACCGTCCGCCGTAAGCTAGCCGGCTACAAGGAGATGAGCCCGTGACGCGCGCCGAGGCTCAGCGCTTCGGTACGGTTCGAAGCCCCCAGCTTCGCGTAGACGCTGGAGACGTGGAACTTGACAGTATGTTCACTGATGCTCAACTCACGTCCGATCATCTTATTAGAGAGCCCTCGTCCCAACAGGTCGAGGACCTCGCGCTCGCGCGCGGTCAGGGATTCATCCAACTCCTCCAGCGTCACGGTTCCGCCGAGCAGCTGTTCGCTCATAGTTCGAGGGAGGATCACGAACCCTCGGGCGACCGGAGCGATCACGGCCGAGAGGTCTTCGGCCGGGGCATCCGGCGCCACGATACCCCAGCCGGACGGGGCGAGCGCGCGCAGTATGGGCACGGAGCGATAGTCGTGAGAGAGGAGCAGGATACCCTGTGTGCCGTCCCCGGCTTCGGCCTCTTCAAGCGCCTCATCTCCCGCCACCACTACGACGTCGGCCGCTGAGAGACCAGGACCGGCGAACGAGCCCGCCTCGCCTACCACGAGCATGCCGGTTCCGTCATCCTCCAACATCGCCCGTAACCCCGCGCGCGCCAACGGCGCCTGGGCTACGATAAAGATCCTGGTGACATCGTCGCTCACGCGTCTACGCGCTGTAGGCTCGAGGGCGTCCAAGGCCAACCTCTGCCTCCCGCAATTCCCCGCCGCGCATCAGGCGCAGACGCACGGTATTTCCGGCGACCTCCGCGAGGGCGTCATGCAGGGAGGCGGCGTCTCCGAGCGGCTCGCCGACCGCGTCGAGCAGCACGTCCCCGACGAGGAGGCCGGCTCGCTCGGCGGAACTGCGAGGTTCGACGCTGGCGATCAGGAGCCCCGTCTCCTGCCCCGCCGCTCCCTGGAGCGAGGCGGGTAGGGCAATCCCTTGCACCCTGACGCCCAGGCGGGGGCGCAGAGTAGCCCTTAGTCTGCCGGAGGCCCAGGCGCCGACGGTATTGCTCGGGATGGCGAGAGAGAGGCCGCCAAAGATCATTGCGTTCACCCCGACCACTTCGCCGCGCGCGTTCACGAGCGGTCCGCCGGAGTTGCCCGGGGCCAAGTAGACATTGGTCTGTACGTAGCGTCTCCTGTCAAACGGTCTCC
>CADCVD010000104.1 GCA_902806055.1 uncultured Rubrobacteraceae bacterium | reverse complement strand
AATACTAACGCTACCGCCGTTACGGAGAGCAGGGTAAGGCTAAGAAGCTATGAATTTTCATAGTTTTGTCAAAGGTTGTTCATAGATCAAGGCCTCACAATATGACGCGATCAGATAGAGGAACACACGCCGAGATCAGGAGGAGAAGTATAGGATAAGGAGCTTTAGCGAGCGAAAGTAGAGCAGAGTAGACCGAATACCGAGAAAGGATACGCATACAAGATGAAGAAGATCAGTATATTGATGGCGATGCTAGCCCTGGCTATGTTCTCCGCGGTACCGGCCTTTGCCTTTGAAATAGAGGTAGAGGAAGGCGACGTAACCATAGAGGAGAGCCTCTCTATTGTAGACAGCATAGTACAGAGCTGTGGAGCGAGCGTTACCTTCGGCGACGAGAACGAGAATGTTCAGGTTGTGAACGACTCCCAGAACGCTTTCGTTGATATTGAGGGGGATGAGAACGAGGTAGAGTTCGAGCAGTCTCTTGAGCAGAGCGGGTTCAGCCCAGAGGTCTCGACGAATTGCACTCAGGAGATAGCGCAGGCTTTCTCCTTCTAGCCCTCTAGAAGAAGAAGCAGAAAGAAAAGAGGAGGAGGAGACGGGGCTCTAAGGGTCTCGTCTCCTCCTCCTCTTTTCTTAGGGTAGCGACGCCTCAACTCCCACGCTTTTCAGCCTTGGAGTACCCTGAGCCATCCTTCGACCCTGGAAGGGCATCTCGCCATCATCGCGGATCGAGCATCGGGGGCAGCATCGAAGACGTTTGACCGGCTCGGCGGTCGAGGTAGTAGAGGTTCTGGCCGTCTGTACACCGGCGAAGTCCTTTGCGAGGGCGCCGAAGAGCAGGTTCTTATCGCCGCTGGCTCCGTCTCTCAACATGTCTTTACCTGGTCCCCCACGGGGCCGCTATCTTCCCCAGGGCCGTTTAACAAGTAGTCTATGACCGATCCGGCGTTACCACGTTGGCTCCGCGCTCTCGCCTATAATCAGGTCATGCTGTTGCTGCCAGTGATTCTGCCGTTGTTTTGAGGGCGAGGCACGGTTCACCCCCGCATGTGTTCGCCGTCCCCGCCGCTATCAGATCAACATCGCTGAAGACAACCACGCGGGTTTCTTTGTGCATGTTTGTCTTTATTCTGCTCCCAGTCCGACTTCGTGATCCCAGACAAATCGTGCGCCCTGGATCGCTTCGACTAGGCCGCGGTCTTGTACGTCTGTCTAGGTGCTTATACCTTTGCAGCAGTTACACCGCGCATCATATCTTCACCCCGCGCGCAGGTAGCCGCGTTGCCTCCAAGCTCGAACTATCCACTCTCGCTCAGCGAACCGCCCGGAGTCTTCCGCTAAAGCCACATTCCCCGGCTACGGGCCACCTCTAGAGCCCGCACGATAGCCCCGGCCTTGTTTCGAGTCTCCTCGTATTCTAGAGAAGGCACTGAGTCGGCTACGACGCCGCCACCAGCCTGGAAGTAGGCGCGGTTGTCCTTAAGGAGGGCGGTGCGTAAGGTTATGCAAGTATCGAGGCGGCCGTCTATGCCATAGTATCCCGTAGCTCCGGCGTAGGGGCCACGGCGGGTTGGCTCCAGCTCGTCGATGATCTCCATCGCACGTACCTTAGGAGCGCCGGAGACAGTGCCTGCGGGGAACGCAGCGGCCAGGGCGTCGAGGGCGTTGAGTTCTTCGCGCAGGTCTCCCTCTACCGTGGAGACGATGTGCATGACGTGAGAGTATCGCTCCACCTGCATAAAGCTCTCAAGATCCACGCTCCCGATCTCCGCGACCCTCCCCAGGTCGTTGCGCCCGAGGTCCACGAGCATGACGTGCTCGGCCCGCTCCTTGGCGTCCGCCAACAGTTCCTCGGCCAGTAGCGCATCCTCCTCCGGCGTAGCGCCACGACGACGCGTCCCGGCTACCGGCCTGGTCATTACGCGACGACCCTCGACGCGTACCAGCGGCTCGGGCGAGGCGCCGACGAGCGCCATATCCCCGAGCTTCAAGTACGTCATGTACGGCGAGGGGTTTACGGTGCGTAGACCCCGGTAGAGGAGAAACGGGTCGAGATCGCCTATCTCGGCGAAAAAGCGTTGGGAAGGCACGATCTGGAACGCGTCTCCCGCCCGGATGTACTCCTTCGCCTTCTCGACCGCCTCCTCGTAGCCCGCGCGGGTGAAGTTCGAGGATACCTCTATCCCCCCGTCTCCGGCGGGGAGCGCGCGTCGCGCCGTAGGAGCGGCGAGCCGTTCGGAGATGCGGCGGATGTCGTCGGCAGCCCGCCGATAAGCCGCGGCGAAGCCCTCGCCTTCGACGTCGCGCAGGTTTGCGGCATCGACGAGCGAGATCACCAACACCTTGTGCCGCAAGTGGTCGAAGACGGTGAGAGTATCCGTAACCATGAAGTAAGCCTCCGGCACCCGAAGCTCGTCGGGAGTAGAACCCGGAAGCCGCTCCAGATAGCGTACGGCGTCGTAGGAGAAATATCCGACCGCCCCGCCAACGAAAGCCGGCAGGTTCGGCAGGGGTGCTACGCTCTTCTTGCCGACTATCTCCGCGAGCCCGCGGAACGGGTCTTTCGCCGCAACCTCGCGCACCCCGTCGGCATCCACTACCGTATAGACGCCGTCCCTGTAGGAGAGCGTGCGCTTGGGGTTGAAGCCCAGGAACGAGTAGCGCCCGAAACGCTCTGCCTCCTCGGCGCTCTCCAAGAGGAAGACGTTCTCCTCGTCGCTGAACTTGAGGGCGGCGGAGATAGGCGTCTCCAGATCCCCGATAAACTCCCCATACAATGGCACAACGTCGTACTCCCGCGCGAGCCTGCGAGCCTCGGAGAGCGAGGGCATGAGGTTTCTACCGGTGCCGCTCATCTAGAACCTTCGCCACCTCCTCCGGCTTCACTCCGCGCTCCTCCAGCAACACCAGGAGGTGGTAGAGGAGGTCCGCCGTCTCCTCGGCCAGCTTCTCGCCCTCGAGCGCGGCCACGACTACCTCCACCGCCTCCTCGCCGACCTTCTGGGCGGCGTACCCCGTCCCGCGCTCGAAGAGCTTCGCCGTGTACGAGCCCTCCGGCATCTCTTCATGACGCCCCGCTATCGTCCCGGCGAGACGAGAAAGGGTTCGGCCCAGGTTCGGAGCTTCTCCGTCCTCGCCGTACACGCGAGTGAAGAAACAACTCCTCTCGCCGGTGTGGCAGGCCGGACCGCGGGGCTCGATACGGTACAAGAGAGCATCGCCGTCGCAGTCGAGACGAACCTCGACTACCCTCTGGGTGTTGCCGCTGGTCTCACCCTTGCGCCAGAGCTCGCTCCTGGAGCGCGAATAATAGTGGGCCTCCCCGGTTGCAACGGTCCTTTCGACGGCCTCCCGGTTCGCGTAGGCGAGGGTCAGAACCTCGTTCGTGTTCTCGTCTTGCGCTATAACGGGGACGAGGCCGTTCTCGTCGTAGCGGATCTCCGAGGACGCGCTCATCGGACCGGCACCCCGGCCTCGCGCAAGGTATCCTTGGTCTCGGCGATGCTGTACTCGCCAAAGTGAAAGATGCTCGCAGCCAATACAGCACTCGCCCCAGCGCGTACGGCGGAGACCATGTGCTCCGGGTGTCCGGCCCCGCCCGAGGCTATTATCGGTACGTTCGTCTTCGAGGCTACCTCGGAGATCAGGTCGAGGTCGTACCCGCTCTCGGTCCCGTCCGCGTCCATGCTGTTCAGAACAAACTCTCCGGCCCCCCGCCTCTCCCCCTCGACGAGCCAAGCTACGGCATCTCTGCCCGTATTCAACCTACCCCCATTCAGATATACCTCCCATCCAGGTCCGTCTTCCTTACGCTTTACGTCCACGCTCAGTACTACGCACTGGCTCCCGAAACGTTCGGCACCCTCGTCTATCAGGTCCGGCGTTCTCACCGCGGCGCTGTTGACGGAGACCTTGTCGGCCCCGGCACGGAGCATAGCGCGCATGTCGGAGACGGTCCGGACGCCGCCGCCTATGGTGTAGGGGATGAAGACCTCCTCGGCGGCGGCGCGGGCGAGCCGGACGGCGGTCTGGCGATCCTCGTGAGAGGCGGTAATGTCGTAGAACACGATCTCATCGGCCCCCTCCCTATCATAGAGCGCGGCAAGCTCGACCGGGTCCCCGGCGTCCCTCAGGTTCTTGAACTTCGTTCCCTTGACGACCCTGCCAGCATCTACGTCCAGACAAGGGATGATGCGGACCTTCAGGCTCACCGGCGTTGCCTCCTCATCCTGTCGAGTCGCTCCACGAACAGGGCGCGGCCGCTTGCGGCGAACTCCGGCATACCGGCCAGACGTTCCATAAACCCGAAGCCTCCCGACCGCTCGTAGAGAGCGTCGTTCACGGCGGCTACCGAGATCTGCTCCGGATGCCGCTCGACGCGCTCGAAAGCATCGCCCGCGTCGACCATCCCCTCGTTCAGCACCCGCGCATAGAAGCCGGTGTATCCCGTCTCGGAGACCTGCCTCACCAACCGTCTCTGTTCATTCTTTCCGGCCAGCTTGCTGCACGGCACCCGCGGCTGGGTTACCTGCACGATCGCCCCGCCAACGCGGAACACATCACCTATACAGACCTCCGTCTCCACCGCGCCGCGGACGGTAAGGTTCTCGCTCATAGAGCCGGGCGCGAGCTCGCGACCGAGCTCCCTCTCCCAGTGCGAGTAATGGTCTATGGGGTACACACAGACCGCCTTGTCCGGCCCTCCGTGATTAACCTGATCTCCCTGTCCGTCGCCGTCGAAGTTCTCGTAGCGCAGCATCGCCCGCGATACCGGCCTCTTGTTGCCGCCCGTGACGATCTTCCGCCCTTGATGGCGCTGCTTCTCAGGGAGCGCTACGTTGAGCGAGACGACCTTCATCGGAATCGAAGATCCTCCGCTAGACGTACGGCACCCCCGCCGAGCGGCACTCCTCAGCGATGCGCCCCTGGAGTAAGGCCGGGGCGGGGAGCAGGACGGAGCCCTCGCGTCCCGTACCGACAATCACGGAGCCGTCTCTCCCCTTCCAGTGCCGGTGTACGGTGTAGGCCGCAAGCGTTCCCTCGACGAGGCTGGCGATACGGTCAAAGTCGGCGTGCGAGAGCGAGGGCGTGATGTCGAGCTTGGAGAGGTCTACATTCTCCGCCGCCGGCAGGTCCGCCGAGAGGTTTCCCGTTCTCAACCGCAGCCCCGGCGTGTTCCACAGTACGTCCACCGCCCCCTTCAGGTCCGCGGCCCGCGCCTCCTTGTTGCCCTTTCGAAGCTTGGGCTCCGGCAGCGCCCGCAACCTACCAGCGAGATCGCCGTCAGCTTCCCCGTTGCTACCCTCTGCTTCGCGCTCAAAGAGAAGCACCTTTAGCGTTGCGACGGAGTCGACCTCGGTAACTACGCTCTGCCCGCGAGCCCTGCGAAACGGGTAGTCGGTATACTCGACGCCAACCTCCTGTAAAGCGGCCAGTATCTCCTCAGCGAAGGGTTCGTCGCCGAACATCTTACGGCTCGCCGAGTACGCCGGAAGCGCGAGCTTACTGAGGATCCGCTCTATTCTACGCGTGCCCCGCTCGTTGGGGATCGAAAGCGGGGCGTCCACCCCGACCACGATCCCCCTGCGGCCCTGCGCATAATCCCTGACGGTGGAGGCAAGCTCCTCGGCACCCGTTGCAAACGAGTTGGCTACGATACTACCCCGCTCGTCCAGAACGACCAGGCAACTCGGCCTCTCCCCTGCTTCGCCCGGCCGCCAGGCCAGCGAACATCCTATAAACCTCACGATACCCCCACCTCAGAAGAGCTGGCTACGACCTCCGCGACCTCCTCACACACCTCGCGGCAGACCGAACCCTCTAAGTGCTCGACCATTACTCTAACCAACGGTTCGGTCCCGCTCGGTCTGAGCAGGATGCGCCCCTCCGATCCGAGCCGCCGTTCCGCCCTCGCAACCGCCTCTCTGACCTCCCGAGCTTCGGCCACCGCCCGATCCTCGACCCGGACGTTTACGAGGGTCTGCGGATACTGATCCATGACCCGCGCAAGCTCCGAGAGAGGCTTCCCGCTCCGCGCCATAACGTCTAGAAGCGCGAGCGCCGTCACGAGCCCGTCCCCGGTCGTGGCATACCGGGCGTGTATGACATGCCCCGACTGCTCGCCCCCCAGCGAGGCCCCGCGCCGTTGCATTGCCTCCGCCACGTGCCGGTCTCCGACAGGCGTCACCTCGTAGGGAACCCCAAGGTCATCCATCGCCTTGAAGAAGCCCAGGTTGCTCATCACCGTCACCACGATCCCTCCGTCTAGAGCGCCGCGCTCGGCGAGATCGCGGGCGAGGATCGCGATAATCCTATCCCCGTCCACCACGCGCCCCTCCTCATCGACCGCCAGCACCCTGTCGCCATCCCCGTCAAAGGCGAAGGCAACATCGTACCCTGACGACTCAAGCTTCTCCACGTGCGTAGAGCCTACGCCCTCGTTGATGTTGGTCCCGTCAGGATTGTCACCGATGACCGTAAGCTCTACCCCAAGCTCGCTGAAGGCCAACGGCGCTACCTCGTAGGCCGCCCCGTTCGCGCAGTCCAAGAGTAACTTCACGCCCTCCGCCGGGGGCCGCAGGCGTGAGAGCACAGCTTCAGCGTAGATCCCGGGGGCGTCAGGGACCTGCTCTATCGCTCCTATATCGGCTCCGGTGGGCCTCTCAAAGTCCTCCTCGCCAACGAGCCTCTCCAACTCCTTTTCCCGCACATCGGGGAGCTTACGCCCCTCCCCGGAGAGGAACTTTATGCCGTTGTCTGGATAGGGGTTGTGCGAGGCGCTCACCACAGCCGCGCCGGAGGAGCCGAGACGAGGCGCGAGCGCCGCCACGCCCGGCGTCGGCAGCACCCCGAGGTCCAGGATGCATGCGCCCCCGCTCGCAGCGCCGGAAGCCAGCGCGCCGGAGAGCATTCCGCCCGAGAGGCGGGTGTCACGGCCCACCACGAGCGGACCACCGAAGGCTCGAGCAGCGGCGATTCCCAGCGCGAGGGCATCCTCAGGCCCGAGGCCCGCGTTCGCGACCCCGCGAACTCCGTCGGTACCGAAAGAGATTCTTCGTCCTTCTACCAAACTACCTCCTAGCCGGACGAGCCCCCTCCGTTCTCACGCAGGGGGCCCGCCTCGGGCAAGGTCGAATTCTCCGTTGGCGCTACTCTATCGCTTGGAGAACTGCGGACGCTTGCGGGCCTTTTTCAGGCCATACTTCTTGCGCTCGACGGCGCGTGCGTCGCGCGTCAGGAGGCCCGCGCCTTTGAGCTCGCCGCGCGCCTCCTGCGATTCCTCGGCCAGAGCGCGCGCTATACCGTGCCGCACGGCCTCGGCCTGACCAGTAGGACCGCCCCCCTCGACCTTGACGATCACGTCGTAGCGGCCTTCCGCCTCGAGAACCTTTAGGGGCGAACTCACGACCGTTTGATAGGTCGAACGGGGGAAGTACTCAGCGTAATCTCGAGCGTTGACCGTGATCGTGCCGTCCCCCGGTACTAACCTCACGCGGGCAACCGACGTCTTGCGCCGTCCCGTCCCTCTGTACAGCGCCTGTTCCGCCATCTTTATCTCTCCACTTCGTACGGCTGCGGGTTTTGAGCCTCGTGCGGATGCTCAGGACCCGCATAAATCTTCAACTTCTTGAACTGCGCCCGCCCGAGGCGCGTCTTGGGGATCATCCCCCAGACAGCCTTGCGCAGGATCTCGGTGGGCTTGCGCTCCAGCATCACTTCGTAGCTGGTCTCGCGCAACCCGCCCGGTCGTCCCGTGTGCCGACGGTACACCTTCTGCTCCGCCTTGTTGCCCGTGACGACCACCTTCTCGGCGTTCACCACGACCACGAAGTCTCCCGTGTCGATGTGCGGCGTGTACTGGGGCTTGTTCTTGCCTCGCAAGAGCCGCGCTATCTCCGAAGCAAGACGCCCAAGCGTCCGCCCCTCGGCGTCTATAAGATGCCATCTACGCTCGACCGATGACGGCCGCGCCATGTAACTTTTCATTTTCCTCCGCGAATGATCTAGATCTCTATCGCAAACGTGACAAATAGTAGCATACATCCCAGTACTGAACAGCGCTCAAACGCCTAGAGTACGCGCGCTACCGCGAGCCCGTCCATCCCGCCGCGTATAAGGGGCAAGATAAGCGCCGAGAGGCGCGGATCGTTGGCCAGCGACTCGTTGAACTCATGCGTTGCGCGAGCCGACCCATCCTCCGGCTCGATCACGCTCCCGCCCCGGATAGCGTTGTCGGCCAGGATTAGCGAGCCGGGCCGCGCGAGTAGCAGAGACCGCTCCAGATACTCCGTATAGCTCTCCTTGTCCGCGTCTATGAAGGTCAGATCGAACGGCTCGGCACCCTCCTCCACCATCCCCGCGAGCATCGCCTTCGCGTCCCCGACACGCACTTCTACCCTCTCTTCGAGCCCGGCGTGGGCGATGTTCTCGCGGGCGACTCTCGCGTAGGCTTCGTTTAGCTCTAAGGTGATCATCATCCCGTCTTCGGGAAGCGCGCGGGCGAGGTGAATCGTGCTGTACCCTCCGAGCGTACCTATCTCGAGGATGCGTCTCACGCCCGTTATCTCTGCCAGCAACTGCAGTAGTCTCCCCTCGTTGGGAGAGACGTTTATCTCCGGCAGCCCGGCCTCTTGCGAGCGCCGCAGAGCTTTCTCCAACGCGGGGTCTGGCGGCGCGAAGAGCCGCTCGATATAAAGGTCTATCTGGGTGAGCCGGTCTTTTGGATTGTCTCTCATTTTTCCCATCCTACCTAGCTATGGCAGACAGCTTCGATCCGTTTGCCGTCGAAGTCAGTGACGAATGCCGCATAGTAAGAGGGGTGATATTGTAGCCGCAACCCGGGCGAGCCTTCGTCTCTACCACCCGCCTTGAGCGCCGCCGCGTAGAACCTGTCGACGGCATTACGGCTGGGCGCTCTGAAGGCCCAATGCCGATGGTCGGCTACGACGCCACCGTCCGCGAACACGGAGAGGTAAGAGTGTCTGTCGTCTTCCGGCGAGTTGCGGGTACCATAACCGATCGCCTGCTCTGTCTTGTAAACACAGGGATAACCGAGGCTCGTCATAACCGCGTCGTAGAAGCCCTCGGCCCTCCTTAGATCGCTAACCGTGATAGATACGTGGTCGGTCATCCGTTTGCCTCCCTGTTGAAGTCGAGGTCCTCGTAGCCTACACCTACCAACGTGAGGCCTCGGGCGGGAGCGGCGGGGCCGGCCTCGCTCCGCTCACCACCGTGGAGGAGGCGGGAAAACTCGGCAATCTCGCGCTTCCCTTCCCCCACCTCCAACATCGTGCCGACCAGGGCCCGAACCATTCCATAGAGAAAGGAGTTGGCGGTGATCTTGTAAACGAGGAGCTCGCCGCGCGCCTCCCAACGGGACACCTCTACGTCTCGCGCGAACCTTGTGTGGCGGCTCTTTGTATAGGTGAAGGCCCGGAATTCGTGAACACCCAGTATGAGGTCCGCAGCCTCCCTTAACAGCTCAAGGTCCAACTCGCGAGCCACATGAATCGCACGTCGCCGCGAGAGCGGAGAGCGAACGGGGGCGTTAACGAGCCTGTATTCATAACTCCGGCTCGTCGCAGAGAAGCGCACGTCGAAGTCCTCCGCTATCTGTATGCAACGCCGCAGCGCGACGTCCTCCGGCAATATGGCCGTAGCCTTATAGGAGATCAACGACGGAGAGAGGTTCGTCTCAGCCTGGAAAGAGGTTACCTGCCCGGTGGCATGCACGCCCGCGTCCGTTCGTCCTGCCACGGTTAGCTTCACCGGCTGCCGGAGCACGGTCTCTAAAGCCTCCGCGAGCGTCCTTTCGACCGTCCTTCGTTCGGGTTGCGCCGCCCAACCCGCGAAGCCCGCCCCATCGTACTCGACCAGCCCCACGTACTTCACTACAGAGCCTCAGCTAGAGTTATAGAAACAGCAAACACATAGTAGACCGAAGGGGACCCGCTACGGCAAGTCCCCCACGAAGTCATCCTATTGCGTTGAGAGCCGCCCGCTTGAGCCTACTCCACGGTGTAATTAACGAGCTCCAGGTAAGCGGCCTCTGCGCCGTCGCCCAGGCGCGGACCGAGCTTGAGAATGCGCGTGTAGCCCGAGGTGCGGTCGTCGAGATCGGGGGCTACGTCCTCGAAGAGCTTCCTGACGATAGTCTTGTCCTTGAGGACTTTGGCAGCCTGGCGTCTGGCGTGGAGATCGTCCTTTTTGGCGGTGGTGATGAGCTTGTCCACGACGCTCCGAACCTCTTTGGCCTTCGGGACTGTAGTCTTTATGCGGCCGTGGACGATGACCTGCCCGGCCATCGTTCCGAGCAGCGAGGCGCGGTGGGCGGCGTCGCGGCCGAGCTTGCGTCCTCTCTTCGCGTGCCTCATACGCCCGTCCCCTCGCTCTCTAACTCATACCCGTACTCGGTGAGCTTCGACCGGATCTCATCGACGCTCTTCATGCCGAGGTTGCGGATATTCATCAGCTCCTCTTCGGTCATCGTCGCGAGCTGGCCAATGGTATCCACACCCTCACGCTTGAGACAGTTGTAGGAGCGGACCGTCAACTCCAGATCCTCGACCGGCCGCTCGTCGGTGATGACGGGCCGACCGACCCGGGTACGAGCCTCCTGCCGCGGGGCTCCCTCATAGCCATCCATAAAGAGGCCCAGAATCTCTGTTAGCTGCCGCGCAGCCTCCTGAACGGCGTCTCTAGGAGCGACCCGTCCGTCCGTGAATACTTCCATGGAGAGGGAGTCGAGGTCTGTCCTCGCCCCCGCGCGCGTCTCGGAGACCGAGTAATTAACCCTCTGGACCGGCGAGAAGAGCGAATCGACCGCCATCACGCCTATCGGGTCGGCGTCGCTCTTGTTCTGCTCGGCCCTACGGTAGCCCTGACCCCTCTCGACCGTGAGGCGCATGTCGAGGGTTCCACCCTCGGAGACGCTCGCGATATACGCGTCTGGGTCTATGATCTCCAAATCCGCTTTTAGCTCGATATCGTTCGCCGTTACCTCGCCAGGCCCCTGTTTGACGATCTCAAGCTCTATAGGCTCATCGCGCTCCAGCTTAAACTTGAGTGCCTTTAGGTTGAGGATGATGTCAACGACATCCTCTTTTACGCCGGGGATAGTCGAGAACTCGTGGCTCACGCCTTCTATACGCACCTTCGTCACCGCCGCACCAGTGAGCCCGGAGAGCATCACCCGCCGCAGCGAGTTGCCCAAAGTGTGCCCGAGCCCCCGCGGCAGCGGCTCCGCCACGAACAACCCGCGGCGATCTTCCTCTTCTTCCACCCTGAAACGGGGTGGCGCTATGTCCAACATCGTCAAACTACCACCTGCTGTAAATAGTATTTTTGTCTCTCACCTATCGGCTGTAGAACTCGATAATGAGCTGCTCTTCCACGGGGGTGTCTATCTCGTCGCGCCCCGGCGTGTGCAGAACGCGGCCCGTAAAGTT
The DNA here is from genome assembly GCA_902806055.1 of uncultured Rubrobacteraceae bacterium. Classification (GTDB taxonomy): domain Bacteria; phylum Actinomycetota; class Rubrobacteria; order Rubrobacterales; family Rubrobacteraceae; genus Rubrobacter_F. Next base: position 18,227 of record CADCVD010000104.1, on the reverse strand, counting down.
GTCATGGTCGGCCTCCAGCCACGACGGAACCGCCACGACCTGATCCACGGCGTTCACCACGGGTTCCAGCCTCCGGCTCTTCTCCCTGACCGAGATCACGTCCCCCGGCTTCAGGATGGCCGACGGTATGTTGTGCTTGCGGCCGTTGAGAAGGAAGTGCCCGTGGACCACGATCTGGCGGGCCTGCGGCCTGCTGGTGGCGAACCCCATCCTGAACACGACGTTGTCCATCCGGAGCTCCATCTGCCTGAGCAGGTTCTCGCCGCTCACGCCCTGCATCCGGGTCGCCTTATCATAGGCGCGCCTGAACTGCTTCTCGGAGACACCGTAGTACCAGCGCGCCTTCTGCTTCTCCAAGAGTCGTACGCCGAACTCCGTCTGCCGCTGCCTGCCTCGCCCGTGCTCACCCGGCGGGTAGGGCTTCCTCTCCAGCGGGTTCTTGCGCATATTGGAGAGCATGACGCCCGCGCGCCTGTCACGCCTGCCTTTGGGTCCTGTGTAACGCGCCACCGGCTATCCCCTCCGCCTCTTCGGGGGCCTGCAGCCGTTGTGCGGCTGGCCGGTCACGTCCCGTATACCGAGCACCTCAAGACCCATGCTCTGAAACGTCCTCGCGGCCATATCTCGGCCAGAGCCGTGTCCCTTGACCTCGATGTCAACGCGCCGCATGCCCTGGTCCATCGCCTTGTTCGCGCAGCTCTCGGCGGTCATTTGGGCCGCGTACGGGGTACTCTTGCGGCTCCCCTTGAAGCCTAGAGCGCCCGCAGACTCCCAGGCTATGACGTTGCCCTCCTGGTCGGTGACGCTGACAATGGTGTTGTTGAAGGAGCTCTTTATGTGCACGATGCCGGTCGTTACGTTCTTGCGGACCTTGCGCCGAGCCCGGCTCGCGCCGCCCCTGCGCTGCTGTTGTCTCTGCCTACCCATCTACTTCTTCTTCCTCCCGCCTATGGACGGCTTCGGCCCCTTACGCGAGCGGGCGTTGGTCTTGGTGCGCTGCCCGCGCACCGGTAGCCCGCGGCGATGCCGGATACCCCGATAGGAGCCGATGTCTATAAGCCGTCTTATGTTCTGGTTCGTCTCGCGCCGCAGGTCACCCTCGACCTCGACGTTCTGGTCCACGTAGCTCCTCAGTTGCGCGACCTCGCCCTCGGCCAGATCCCGAGCCTTCGTGTTCGGGTCCACCCCTGTTTCGGCGAGGATCTTCTTGGCCGTCGCGCGACCAATGCCGAACACGTACGTCAGCCCTACCTCCACCCGCTTCTCGCGGGGCAGGTCTACGCCCGCAATACGCGCCATCCTAGCCCTGCCTCTGCTTGTGCCGGGGGTTGGCGCTACAGATCACCCGTACCACCCCGCGTCTGCGTATGACCTTGCACTGTTCGCACAGGGGTTTCACGCTCGCCCTTACCTTCAAAATCTCTTCCTCCGTCTCGCCTCGTATTCATCTACTACCTGAACCTGTAGGTTATGCGCCCCCGGTCGAGGTCATAGGGACTGAGCTCTACCTTGACCTTATCGCCCGGCAGAATCCGGATATAGTTCATCCGCATCTTGCCCGAGATGTGAGCCAGCACGTTATGCCCGTTGTCGAGCTCCACCCGGAACTGCGTATTGGGCAACGCCTCCGTGATCGTGCCCTCCACCTCTATGACGTCTTCTTTAGCCAAGGACCTCCTCTGCTCTCAATCTGTTACAAAATGGTCGGAACCAAACGCATATGTTACCACGCGCGCCGCAAGCCTCCCAGCCTTCGGTCTGCAATCTACGCCGCCGTAAGTACCCAGGGCTCGTCCTCGGTAACGGCGATGGTGTGTTCGTAGTGAGCCGCGAGGGAGCCGTCGGCGGTATAGATCGACCATCCATCCCGCTCGTCAATACGGATGTCGTAGCTGCCCGAAGTTATCATGGGCTCTATCGCGAACGTCATACCGGGCAGGAGACGCGGACCGGTACCCGGATTGCCGTAGTTGGGAATTTGAGGGTCCTCGTGCATCTTGCGTCCGACGCCGTGCGAGACCAGGTCTCGCACCACCCCGTATCCCCGCGCCTCGGCCAGGGCCTGTATCGCGTACCCGACGTCTCCGAGCCTCTTGCCGGTCCGCATCTGCTCCGTCGCCGCCACGAGGCACTCGTGCGTGGTATTCAAGAGTCCTTCAGTATCCGGCGATATCTCCCCTATAGCCACCGTGGTGGCGGAGTCGGTCACGAAGCCCTCGTAGCGTACGCCGACGTCAAGGGAGATGGTATCGCCGTCCTTGAGCCGGTAGGAGCCGGGGATGCCGTGCACGATCATTGAGTTCGGCGAGGCGCAGATAGAGGCGGGGAAGCCCTGGTAGCCCTTGAACTCCGGTTTCCCGCCACGCGAGCGGATAAAGTCCTCCGCCATCCCGTCGAGATCCTTCGTCGTCACGCCGGCTTTCGCGCTCTCGATGAGCATGCGTAGGCAGGCGGCAGTGATCCTACCGCCCTCACGCATGGTCTCGAGCTCGCCCTTGCTCTTGCGTACGATCAACGCGCTACTTATTCTCCCCCACGGCTTTCAAGACCTCTTCAGTGACCTCGTCGATACTCTTCGAGGCGTCTACGGTCACCAGGATGCCCTGCTCGCCGTAATAATCCTTCAGGGTCTCGGTCTGCTCGTGATAGGTATCCAGGCGCTTCTGTATCGCCTCTTCGGTGTCGTCGTCGCGCTGGACGAACGGCCCCGCGTCCTCATCGCTACCCTCCTCCGGCGGCGGGTCGTGCTCGATGTGGTAAGTCTTGCCGGTCGCCTCGCTCTGGCGACGACCCGAGAGCCGCTTGACCAGGTCCTCATCCGACGCTTCGAGGGCGATAACCTTGTCGACCTTCTCGTTTATCTCCTCCAGCGCCTCATCGAGCGACTCGGCCTGAGCCTTGTTGCGCGGGAAGCCGTCGAGGATCCAGGAATCGTTCTCCGAGAGATGCGGCTTGGTCATCTCGATGATGATCTCGTCGGGGACCAACTCACCCTTGTCGTTGTACTCCTGGATCTTCTGCCCAAGCTCCGTGCCCTGCTTTATCTCCGCGCGCACGAGGTCGCCGGTGGCAATATGCTCGGCGTCGAACTTCTCGACCAGCTTCGCCGCCTGAGTACCCTTGCCCGCCCCCTGGGGACCGAAGATGATGATCCTCATCTCTGCTGCTGCCTCCTCTTCAAGAAACCTTCATAGTTACGCATCATCAACTGGCTCTCGAGCTGGCGAACCGTATCCAGGGAGACGCCGACCACGATCAGCACCGAGGTGCCTCCGAGGAAGATCTGCTGCCCCAAGCCCAAGGCGCCAGAGATGAAGTACGGTACGACCGCGACCGCGGCGAGAAAGAGCGCTCCGAAGAGCGTAATTCTTGTAAGTACGGTGTTCAGGTAGATAGCCGTCGGCTGCCCCGGACGTATACCAGGTATATATCCGCCGCTCTTCTTGAGGTTGTCCGCGTGCTCTATCGGGTTAAACTGCACCGCCGTGTAGAAGTACGTGAACATCACGATCAGGATCCCGAACAGGATCAGGTACGGCGCGTTCCCCGGCGTAAAGAAGGCCGCGACGCGTCCGAGGATCGAGTCTGCGTCATTCCCGGCGAACTGAGCCAAGATAATCGGAAAGATCAGGAGCGACGAGGCGAAGATGATCGGTATGACACCCGCCATATTGACCTTCAACGGCAGGTAGGTAGTGCCGCCCTGGCTCATGCGCCGCCCGACCTGCCTCTTCGCGTAGGTGATCGGGATGCGCCGCTGCCCCTCGTTGACGAACACGATACCCGCGACAATGAACAGCGCGATTACGGCGAGGATTACGAGGGTCAACACGTTTCCGCTCTCGATAAGGGATGAGATCGCCGAGGGCGCCTGCGAGAGGATCGCCGCGGAGATGATCAACGAGATGCCGTTCCCGAGCCCCCGCTGAGAGATGAGCTCTCCGAGCCACATTATAAGCATCGTACCCGCCGTGAGCGTTATAACGATCAGGTAGGTGTCCAAGATCGTAGTGCCGTTGAGTACGCCCGTGCCGCCGCTGCGAAAGTACACGATCATCGCGAGCGACTGGATAAGCGCCAACCCCAGGGTAAAGAACCGGGTGTATTGCGTGATCTTCTGCTGGCCCGTCTCGCCTTCTTTGGAGAGGTCCTGTAGCCGAGGGATCGCGACGGTCAGAAGCTGCATCACGATCGACGCCGTGATGTATGGCATGATTCCGAGAGCGAAGACCGACAGGTTGTTGAAAGCCCCTCCGGTAAAGACCCCAAAAAGCCCTGTGATGGCGTTACCGTCCTCGCCGATACCCTCCAAGACCTCCCGGTTCACGCCGGGGAGCGGCACGAAGCATCCGAGCCGGTACAACGCAATAATGACCGCCGTGAAGAGCAGCTTGCGCCTCAGGTCCGGGACGCTCCACGCGTTTCCTAGCGCCTTTATCATCTCACGACTCCAGGACCTCGACGCTGCCGCCGGCTGCCTCTATCTTCTCCCGGGCCGAGGAGGAAAAGGCGTGCGCCCTGACGGTTATGGCGCGTCCGATCTCCCCGTCGCCCAGTACCTTTACCAGGTTCTCCTTTTTGCGTAGGATACCCGCCGCCTTGAGCTCCTCGATGCCGATCTCATCGCCGGAGAGCTCCGCGAGTTCGGAGACGTTGACCGGCGCGTAGACCTTCGGACGAGCCACAGTGTGCCGCCCGCGAGCCATGCCCTTGAGGCGCGGCAGCCTGCGCTGCAGCGGCATCTGGCCACCCTCGAACTTGCCGTGCCCCGGCGCGCCCGAGCGAGCCCCCGCACCCTTATGGCCGCGACCGCTAGTCTTGCCGTTACCCGATCCCTTGCCCCGACCGAGCCGCTTGCGCGACTTCGTAGAACCAGGGGCCGGAGAGAGTTCGTTTAGCCTCATTACCCCTGCACCTCCTCGACCTCTACCAGGTGCTGCACCTTGCGGACCATGCCGCGTATCTGCGGCGTATCCTCATGCACTCGCGAGTCCCTGATGCGCTTGAGCCCCAGAGCCCGCACCGTCTTCTTGTGCCCCGATAGGGACCCGATGATACTCTTCTTCTGCGTAATTCTTAGGGGGCTCATAGCGTGATCTTGACCCCCCGTGTCTGCTCGATGGCAGCCTTGGAGCGCAGCTCCCTTAAACCTTGCTCTGTCGCTCGCACGAGGTTGATGGCGGTCGTCGAACCAAGGGCCTTCGTCAGAATATCCCTGACGCCGGCGAGGTCCAGCACCGCGCGCACCGCTCCGCCCGCGATAACTCCCGTACCCTCGCTGGCGGGCTTGAGCATTACCTCGGAGCTCTCGAACTTGCCCAGAACCTCGTGCGGGATGGTCGTCCCTCGCATCGGCACGTCGAACATCTCGCGCTTTGCCTTGTCCTGACCCTTCGCAATCGCGGCCGGGACCGTGTTCGCCTTGCCCAAGCCTACCCCGACGCGTCCCTTGCCGTCGCCAACGACGACGAGAGCGCTGAAGTTAAAGCGCCTACCGCCCTTGACGACCTTGGCTACACGACGAATCTCGACGACGCGATCCTGAATGTCGGAGTCCCGCTCACGCCCGCGGCCGCCACGGCCATCTCTACCGCCACGCCCGCCGGGTCCGCCGCCCTGGCCACCGGACCTACCACCCTGGCCGCCAGGTCTACCGCCCTGACCGCCGGGCCTGCCGCCCTGGCCACCGGGACCTCCCGGTCCTCTGCCGCTACCGCTACTTCCTCTTCCCAAAACTCTCTATCCTCCTAAAAGCTACAGCTTCAACCCGCCCGACCGGGCGCCCTCGGCGAGCGCCGCGATCCGGCCGTGGTACTTGTTTCCGCCGCGGTCGAAGACCGCGCCCTCTATCCCCGCGTCTCCGGCCCGGCTCGCGATAAGCTCACCGACCTGTCGCGCAGCGTCCTTGCGGCTCTCGGCCCCCTCGACCTCACGAGAGTCAGCAGCCGCCAGCGTGCGACCTTCAAGGTCGTCTACCAACTGGGCGTAGATATGCACGTTCGACTTGTAGACGGAGAGCCTCGGGCGCTCCGCCGTTCCGGAGATCTTGCGCCGAATGCGGCCCCGGCGCCGGTTCTTCTGGACTCTTTTAACTTCGGTTACCGCCATAAAGCCTCCCTTAGCTCCGCTAGCGCCGGGCGTTAGCCCGCCTTACCGACCTTGCGCCGGATCTGCTCGTCGCTGTAGCGGATGCCCTTGCCCTTGTACGGCTCCGGCGGCCGAACGCGCCTTATCTCAGCCGCCTGCTGGCCGACCCGCTGCTTGTCTATACCGCGTACTACGATGGTCGTAGCGTTCGGCATCTCGAAGTCTATACCTTCGCGCGGGGTTATCGTGACCGGATGCGAGTACCCAACCTGAAGGTTTATGTCTCGCCCCTGCAACGCCCCCCTGTACCCGACGCCTGCAATCTGAAGCGTTTTGGTAAACCCGTCCGTGACGCCGGTAACGGCGTTGTAGATCAGAGAACGCGTAAGCCCGTGCATCGCCCGGTGCTCAGGCGCATCGGACTGCCGCTCGACGATGGCTTCACCGTCCTCTTGGCGCACGGTTACGCCGCTACCCACGGGCACGGTCAACTCCCCCTTGGGGCCTTTGACCCTGATCTCCTGGCCGGAGATGTTCATCTCTACGTTTCCCGGCACCGGCACCGGCGCTTTACCTATTCTCGACATAATTCTCTACCTCCCTAGTAAACGAAGCAGAGGACCTCGCCGCCGATGCCGGCCCTGCGAGCCTCATGGTCGGTGAGTATCCCGCGCGAGGTCGAGAGTATCGCAACCCCGAGACCGTCGAGGACGCGTGGGATGTTCGTCTGCTTGCGGTACACGCGCCGCCCAGGCCGGCTCATACGCCGCAGGCCCGTGATCGCACGCCGCCCGTCGGGATCGTACTTCAGCTCGACGACGAGCTTCTTCTCCGCGCCCGCGCCTCTCTCCGAGTAGTCCTGTATGTAGCCCTGCTCCTTGAGGATGCGCGCAATCTCGGTCTTCATCTTGGAGTGGGGCATCTCGACGACGTCGTGCCTCGCCATACCCGCGTTGCGGATGCGAGTCAGGAAGTCCGCTATAGGATCGTTAACGCTCATTCTTACCTACCAACTAGCCTTCATGACGCCGGGGATCTTGCCCTCATGCGCCAACTCTCTCAAGCAGATCCGGCACAACCCGAACTTGCGGTAGTACCCGTGGGCCCGGCCGCACCGCTGGCATCGGTTGTACTCCCTTACCGCAAACTTCTGCGGCTTCTTCTGCTTGACCAACAACGCTTTCCTCGTCATAAGCTCTCCTAGCTCGTCCGGAACGGCATCCCGAGGAGCCGCAAGAGCTCTCGCGCCTCTTCGTCGGTCTCCGCCGTCGTCACCATCGCAACGTCTAAACCGCGCGTGGCATCTATCTCGTCGTAGCTGATCTCCGGGAAGATCAACTGCTCCCTCAAGCCCAGCGCAAAGTTCCCCCGCCCGTCGAAGCTCCGCGGGCTGATCCCCCGGAAGTCCCGCACGCGCGGGAGAGCAATCGTTACGAGCCTATCGAGGAACTCCCACATCCGCTCGCCGCGCAGCGTCACGCGTGCACCGACCGGCATCCCTTCCCGGATCTTGAACCCGGCGATGCTCTTTCGCGCCCGCCTCAGTTGCGGCTTCTGGCCTGTGATCTTGGCGAGGTCGGCCATAGCGCCGTCCAGGGCACGGCTGTTCGTCACGGCCTCGCCGACACCCATGTTCACCACGATCTTCTCGAGCTTCGGGATTCGCATGGGGTTCTCTATGTTGAACCTCTCCTTCAAGGCCGGGGCGACTTCCTCCCGGTACCTGTCCTTCATCCTCGCCATCTTTTAGACATCCCTCCCGGACTTCTTGCTCACCCGGATCTTCTCGCCGGAGTCCGTGAACCGGTACCCCACTCGCGTAGGCTCCCCGGAGTCCGGGTCGACCAGCATCACGTTCGAGACGTGCATCGGGGCCGCGAAGGTGTAGAGCCCCTCCTGATTGTTCTGGGTCGGCCGGGCGTGTCGCGTCCTAACATTAACCCCGCCCACGACTACCCGGCTCTTCGCCGGTATAACCCGCTCGACCTCGCCTCGCTTGCCCTTCTCCTTGCCGGAGATCACGACTACCGTGTCCCCGCGCTTTATCTTGAGACCCATCTTCTACAGCACCTCCGGGGCGAGCGAGATGATCCTCGTATACCCCTTGTCCCGGAGCTCGCGGGCGACCGGACCGAAGATACGCGTCCCTCGCGGCGCGCCGTCGTTGTTAATGACGACGCCCGCGTTCTCGCCGAAGCGTATATACGACCCGTCGTCCCTCCGCGTCTCCTTCTTCGTCCTGACGACCACAGCCTTTACGACCTCGCCCTTCCTGACGGCGCCCCCCGGCGTGGCCTCCTTCACGGCCGCGACGATGACGTCACCAATCCCCGCGCTCCTCCGGCGGCTGCCGCCGAGCACGCGGATGGTTAGAAGGCTTCTCGCGCCCGAGTTGTCCGCGACCCTTAGTCGTGTCTCGTTCTGTATCACTACTCCGCCCTCGATACAATATTCCCCAGACGCCAACGCTTGCGCGCCGAGAGCGGCCTGGTCTCGATGATCCTTACGGTATCCCCGACCTGAGCCTCGTTCCGCTCGTCGTGGACCATAAACCTCTTGGAGCGCCTGACGCGCTTCTTGTACAAGGGGTGCCGCACGAGCGTCTCGACCGAGACGGTCACGGTCTTGTCCGGCTTGTCAGAGACGACTAGCCCGACTCGCTCCTTACGGCTGTTTCGGCCGGACTGCGGATCCTGTACCGGTCCCTCGTCCTGATCTAGCGCCGGACCCTTGTCCGGGCTCTCCCCGAGACCTGCCTCTACGGTCTCGCCTATGACCGCCTGGTTCTCTCTCTCCTCCGTCACGATACGTTCTCCCGCTGTTTCTGATGTAGGACGGTCAGGAGCCGGGCGATGTTCTTCCGGACCTCCTTGAGCTGCCCCGTGTTCTCCAACTGCCCGGTTGCGTGCTGGAAGCGCAGGTTGAAGAGCTCTCGCCGCGCCTCACTGACGCGCCTTTCGAGTTCCTCCACACCCATCTCCCTGACCTCGGCTACCTTCATCACGACTGCGTACCTCCGCGCACGAGGAAACGAGTCTTTATGGGAAGCTTCTGAGCGGCCAGAGCCATAGCCTCGCGCGCCAACTCCTCGTTCACGCCGCTCATCTCGAACATAACGCGCCCGGGCTTGACGACCGCTACGTAGCCCTCAGGGCTGCCCTTGCCGCTACCCATCCGGGTCTCGGCCGGCTTCTTGGTCACAGGCTTGTGAGGGAAGATGTTTATCCACACTTTACCGCCACGCTTGATCTTCCTGGTCATCGCGATACGAGCGGCCTCTATCTGGCGGTTGGTGATCCAGGACGCCTCTAGTGCCTGCAGCCCGTACTCGCCGAACTGCACCTCGGTGCCGCCTTTTGCCAGACCCCGCATCCTGCCCCGGTGAGGCTTCCTGTACTTTAGCTTCTTCGGTACCAGCATCCCTTAACGCCCCCCCGAGAGCTCGTCCTCGTGCACCCCGTGGTTGATCCAGACCTTGACCCCGATCTGGCCCATCTGGGTTTTGGCCTCCTTGAAGCCGTAATCTATGTCGGCATCGAGCGTGTGCAACGGCACCCGCCCATCGGAGATGGTCTCCTCACGGCTCATCTCGATGCCGCCCAACCGGCCGCCACAGCGTATCCTGGCGCCCTCGGCTCCGCTGCGCATCGCGCTCGTGAGCGCCCGCTTCATGGTCCGCCGGAAAGCCGCCCGGCCTTCTAGCTGCTCGGCGATGGACTCGGCGACTAGCTGCGCGTTGATCTCCGGGCGCGAGACCTCGCGCACGTTGACCTGCACTTTCTTCTTGGTGAGGTTCTGGAGCTCGTTCCGCAGAGCGTCGACCTCACTACCACCCTTGCCGATCACGATACCCGGGCGGGCCGTGTGGATGTCCACCGCGACCTCACCCTGCTCGGCGGCCTTGCGGATGGTGATGTTGGCGATACCCGCCCGCGTGAGCTTCTTCTCGATGTGCCCCCGGATCTTGAGATCCTCGCCGAGCAGCTCGGCAAAGTCCCGATCAGAGTACCAACTGCTCTTGAAGTCGACCTTCTCACCCTTGCGCTTTACGCCTAGGCGGAAGCCCTCTGGATGTATTTTTTGACCCAACCTATTCCTCCTCGCCCTCGGGCGTGTCTACCGTAACCGCTGCGCCCACCGGGGCCTCTAGCTCGACAGTGATGTGGCTTGTCCGCTTGCGGATCATAGTCGCGCGGCCCATCGCCCGCGGCCTGTAGCGCTTTATGGTCGGCCCCTCGTCTATCTTGACGGTCTTGACCCGCAACTCGTCCGGGTCGGCGTCCGCGTTGTGCTCGGCGTTGGCGGCAGCACTCCTGAGGACGTCGCCGACTATGCCGGCGGCCCGCTTGTTGGTGAACGCGAGCGCCGACCGGGCCTCCGGGTAGCTCTTGCCCCGGATCTCATCAGCGACCAGTCGCGCCTTGCGAGGCGCTATGCGCACGAACTTAGCTACAGCCTTCATCGACGCCTCGCGGTCCTGTCGCTCTTTACGTGCGTGCGGAAAGTCCGCGTCGGGGCGAACTCCCCTAGTTTGTGGCCGACCATGCTCTCGGTGCAGAAGACGGGCACGTGCTTGCGCCCGTCGTGCACCGCAACGGTATGGCCGACGAACTCCGGGTAGATCACCGATGAGCGGCTCCACGTCTTGAGCATCCGGCGCTCGTTGTTCTCGTTCATCCTGAGGATGCGCTCCATGAGACGCTCCTCGACGTACGGCGCCTTCTTCGACGAACGCGTCACCTAGCGCCTCCTTCCCTTTCTACGCCGCCGGACTATCATCGCGTCCGACCGCTTGTGCTTCTTACGCGTGGGCGAGCCCTGGGTGATCTTGCCCCAAGGCGTGACCGGCGCCCGGCCCGGCGTGCTCTTGCCTTCGCCGCCGCCGTGTGGGTGGTCTACCGGGTTCATGACGGTACCGCGCACCGTCGGCCTGATACCAAGGTGACGCTTGCGCCCCGCCTTGCCCAGCCGCACGTTCTGGTGTGACTGATTTCCGACGACACCGACCGTAGCGCGGCACTCGCTCCGTACCCTGCGCCGCTCGCCGCTCGGCAGCCGCAGCGTAACGAGCTTGCCCTCGCGTGCGGTGAGCTGCGCGCTCGTACCGGCACTCCGGGCCATCTGCGCCCCCTTGCCCGGCTCCAACTCCACGTTGTGCACCACCGTACCGACCGGTATGCGGTTCAGCGGCAGCGCGTTGCCCACGTCTACCTCGGCGTCGGGGCCGCTCTCGACGATGCTCCCGACCGTTAGGTTACGCGGCGCGAGGATATAGCGCTTCTCACCGTCGTGGTAGTGCAGGAGGGCGATGTTCGCCGAACGGTTCGGGTCGTACTCGATAGCCGCCACCGTCGCGGGAACGCCGTCCTTGTTGCGCTTGAAGTCTATGAGCCTGTAGCGCCGCTTGTGCCCGCCGCCTATGTGGCGGGTCGTGATGCGCCCGTTGTTATTGCGTCCGCCCGACTTGTGCAGCTTGGCGGTCAGGCCCTTCTCCGGCTTCTCCCTCGTAACCGAGTCGCGCGTGAGAACGGAGGAATTCCTCCGCCCCGCGCTCGTCGGCTTGTAACGTCTCGCTGGCATCCTAGACCCCCTCGAACAATTCTATGCTCTCGCCCTCGGCTAGACGAACGACGGCCTTCTTCCACTGGGCCGTCCGGCCCCGGTAGAACCCCTGGCGCTTCGGCTTGCTCTTGACGTTCACCGTGTTCACCTTATGAACCCTCACGTCGAAGGCGTCCTCTATCGCGCGCTTGATCTGGTTCTTGTTCGCCCGCTTATCGACCTGAAATGTGTACTGATTCTGAGTCTCGATCAGGTTATAGCTCTTCTCGGAGATGACCGGGCGGATTATTACCTGGTGTGGATCCATGTCTACCTCTCCTCCCGATCTCCGGCGAGCCGTTCGTAGGCCGCTCGTGAGAACACGACCTCCCGAGCCCTGAGCAACTCATAGACCCCGTACTCATAGGGCCGTACGACCGTCACCTTTGGCAGATTCCTGAAAGAGAGCTCCGCATGTTCGTCGTCATCGGTCACGACTACCAGGATCGGCCCCTCCAGGTCCATCCGCTCGACTAGGTCCCGAGCCTGCTTAGTCGAGGGTCTGTCGAAGCTCAACGAGTCGAGCACGTATAGCTCGCCGTCAGCCGCCTTAGCGGAGAGGGCGCCCTGAAACGCGGCCCGCGCCTCCTTGCGGTTTATACGCTTGTGCGAACGCTCGCCCTTCGGCTTCGGACCGCCCCAGGTACCGCCGCCTACACGGTTGTGCGGCTTTATGTCGCCCGCCCGCGCCCGTCCGGTCCCCTTCTGCCTGTACAGCTTGCGCCCGGAGCCCGTAACCTCGCTCCTGCCCTTCGTCGAGGCCGTGAAACGCCGCCGGGCGTCGAGCTCGGCGACGACCGCCCGGTGTATAACGTGCTCCTTCGGCTCCGTCTCGAAGAGCGGACCGCTGAGGTCAAGCTCCGAGCTCGCGCCGCTCCCGGCGTCGAAGACACTCGCCTTCGCCATCTCCCTACTCACCCGCCTTCCGGATCTTTACTACCGAGCCCTTGCCGCCCGGCACCCCGCCGCGTACCCAGAGCTCGTTGTTCTCGGCATCCACGGCAACAACCCGCAGGTTCTTGACCGTAACGCCCTCGCTGCCCATCTGCCCCGGCATCTTCTGCCCGGGGAAGATGCGCGCAGGGTCCGCCGAAGCCCCGACGGAGCCCGGCGCACGGACGTTATGCGAGCCGTGCGAGACCGGCCCGCGACCAAAACCGTGACGCTTCACGGTTCCCTGGAAGCCCTTACCCTTGGAGACCGCAGTCACGTGAACCTTGTCTCCCTCATCGAAGACGTCCGCCGCGATACTTCCACCGACCTCGCCAGAGACGTTTCTTAGCTCCTTCAAGTGCCTCCTGGGCGGGGTCTCATGCTTCTCGAACTGCCCCGCGTGCGGCCTGTTCACCTTGCGCGTCGGCACTACTCCAAAGCCCACCTGGACCGCGTCATAGCCGTCCTCGCCGGTGGTCTTCACCGCGGTGATGAAGTTCGGCTCCACCTCGATCACGGTCACGCTCACGAGCGTGCCGTCATCCTGAAAGGCCTGGGTCATGTGCTTCTTGCGCCCGAATACTGCCGTCGCCATGCTAGGTCGCCTTTATCTCGATGTTTACGCCTGCCGGCAGGTCGAGCCTCTGCAAGCTGTCTACCGTGCGCGGCGTAGGCTGCTGGATGTCGATGAGGCGCTTATGCGTGTTCAGCTGGAAGTGCTCGCGGGCGTCCTTGTGCTTGAAGGGGCCCCGGATCACCGTGTACCTGCTGTTCTTTGTCGGCAGAGGGACGGGGCCGAATACAAAAGCCCCGGTCCGCTCCGCCGTCTCCACTATCGACTTCGCCGTCTTGTCTATGACCTCGTGGTCATAGGCCTTTAGCTTTATTCTGATCTTGGATACGGCCATCGTCCTACTCTACGATCTCGGTAACGACGCCAGCACCAACGGTCCTGCCACCCTCGCGTATGGCGAAGTTAAGCCCCTCGTCCATAGCGATCGGAGAGATCAACTCCACGTTCATCACCGTGTTGTCTCCCGGCATCACCATCTCTACACCCTCTTCGAGCCTTATCTCCCCCGTTACGTCCGTCGTCCTGAAGTAGAACTGCGGCCTGTAGTTAGAGAAGAACGGCGTGTGACGCCCTCCCTCTTCCTTACTCAAGACGTAGACCTCGGCCTTGAACTTCGTGTGCGGCGTTATGCTCCCGGGCTTCGCCAAGACCTGTCCGCGCTCTATGTCCTCGCGCTTTACCCCTCGCAAGAGCGCCCCTATGTTGTCCCCGGCCTGCGCTGAGTCCATAGACTTGTTGAACATCTCCACACCCGTGACCACGGTCTTGCGCGTGGGCCTTATCCCCACTATCTCTATCTCCGTGTTCAACCCTATCTGCCCGGACTCCACTCGTCCTGTGGCTACCGTCCCCCTACCCTGAATAGTGAAGACGTCCTCCACCGCTAGCAGGAAGTCCCGGTCTATGGCTCGCTCCGGCTCTGGTACGTAGGAGTCCACAGCCTCCATAAGCTGCATGATCGCCTCTTCGCCGTACTCCCCTTCATCTCCTTCCAGAGCCCTCAGAGCGCTGCCTATGACCACCGGAACGTCATCGCCCGGGAACTCATACTCGCTCAAGAGCTCCCGAACCTCCATCTCCACAAGCTCCAACAGCTCGGGGTCATCGACCATGTCAGCCTTGTTCAAGAACACCACGATGTAGGGAACTCCTACCTGCCTAGCGAGCAGGATGTGCTCTCTAGTCTGAGGCATAGGCCCATCAGCCGCCGAGACCACAAGTATTGCCCCGTCCATCTGGGCGGCACCGGTGATCATGTTCTTCACGTAGTCTGCGTGCCCGGGGCAGTCAACGTGCGCGTAGTGGCGGTTAGGAGTAGCGTACTCCTGGTGAGACGTAGCGATCGTGATACCCCGCTGGCGCTCCTCGGGGGCGTTGTCTATCTGGTCGAAGGCGACTATCTTGTTTGCAGGATCATCAGGGACCCTCTTTGCCAAGACCTTCGTAATAGCCGCAGTAAGGGTCGTCTTGCCGTGGTCGACGTGCCCTATAGTCCCTATGTTCAGGTGCGGCTTGTTCCTCTCAAATCTTCCCTTTGCCACTTCGCTCCACGTCCTTTCTGCTTCTTATTCGCCGGGACACGAGGAAGTAGCGGTGGCAGGACTCGAACCTGCGACACGCGGATTATGATTCCGCTGCTCTAACCGACTGAGCTACACCGCCACGTCTTTATGTCAAGGATCGGCGCCGCAGCCTCGCCTCCGCGGCCCGATCCAAGAGCTCCCGATCGGATTTGAACCGATGACCCCTTCCTTACCATGGAAGTGCTCTGCCACTGAGCTACGGGAGCATATTCTGTTCGATGGGGGCGGGAGGATTCGAACCTCCGTAGGCTAAGCCGGCAGGTTTACAGCCTGCTCCCTTTGGCCGCTCGGGCACACCCCCACGGACGCCCGAAAATCTTTCGCCTCCGGCGCTTACGTATGGTAGCAAACGCCCAACACTTTTCAACAGACGGCAGAGCCGCTGCTTCGCTAGGTCTCTCCCACAACTTCTCAGCGCTACCGCCACCCTAACTGTAACGCTGGTTCGAGGTTTAGAGACAGCATAAGCGAGGTGCAAGAAGATCCAGGGAAGCCGATTCCACGGGAAGAGACGATTGCGCCCAGGGTCGACCGAAACACAACGGCGCTGAAGCATTCTGCCTCTCGCCTTTCGATACTGAGCCTGAGAAGGGATTCGAACCCCCGACCTGCCGCTTACAAGGCGGCTGCTCTACCACTGAGCTACTCAGGCGTAGTAGCTGTCAACAGCCGGGCCGCACGCCCCATTTTAACAGGTGGTAGTTCCGTTACGCGTCCGACGTCAACGGCCGAGAGCTATCGAGAGCCTTCTCTAGCGAGCTACCTAGATGTTACTCTCGCCCTTCGGCCTCGCGCCGGAGCTTCTCCAGAGACTGAAGAGCTTCAGGGGAGAGTCGATCGGAGACGCGAGCGCGGAAAGGCACGTCGGGGGTGCGGGTGAGGACAGGCAATTCATCGAGGAGGTCTGCGAAGTCGCGCGGGACCGAGCGGGCGGCCCCGCTCGCAAGGGCAGCGCGCTGTAGGGCGAAGTCCGCCGTGTAAACGGTGTAAGCGTTGCCGTCGTTTCTGACGAGACGCTCTATGACGTCATCGGCGGATTCACCGGGAGCGCTGTAAATAATACAGACCGCTCCCCCGGCACGGAGCTCTGTACGGCCGGGGTCGGGACTCCGGGCCGCGTCGAAGACAACTATTATCTTCCTGCCCGTCCACCCCGCCGCGTTGAGGGCATCGCTGATAAGGAGCTCGCGCGAACGGTCGAGGCTACCGGTCTGCCGCGTCGCGTAACGCTCCAGAGCACCGATGAGATTGTAGCCGTCAAGGATCAGGAACCGAGTACTCAACCCCGCTGCCGCCTTGCCTCATAGAGAAGCACCGCCGCCGCCACCGAGACGTTCAGAGAGGACACCGCCCCGCACATGGGGATCGAGACCATACCGTCGCACCCCTCGCGCACGAGACGTCTGATACCGCGCCCCTCGCTCCCGAGCACGAAGGCTACCGGACCAGAGAGTGCGAGCTCTGTATACGCCGTCGCCTCTCCCTCCTCGACGGCATAGACCCATATGCCCGCCTCTTTCATCTTCTCCAGAGCCCGTCGCAGGTTCGTCTCTCGCGCCACGCGGACATGCTCGCTCGCCCCCGCGCTCGCTTTCACGGCTGCAGACGTCACGCCGACGGCCCGATCCTTTGGCAGAACAACGCCGCTCGCCCCGGCCCCGTCCGCCGCCCGGAGAACCGCCCCGAGGTTATGTGGGTCCGTAACGCTATCGAGGACGATCACGAGCGGGTCGGTCGCGGCGAGTATCTCTTTGAGGCTTGAGTACGGATACGCCCCCACCCGAGCCGCCACACCCTGGTGCGCGCCTCCCCGGGCGAGATCCTCGATCCGTTGACGAGGGACGCGATCTACTGGCACTCCCCAGGCGGCGGCCTCTGAGGCGACGCTCTTCTCCCCGACTGCGTCCAGTACCTCGAAGACCTCCCGGCGATTGCTGCGCAGGGCCTCGATCACCGGACGCATGCCGTATATAACCTCTGCCACGACGGTCTGTTACCGGCGGCTCACGATAGGACCTTCGGGAGTATCCTCGACAATCCACCCTCCGGCCTTGAGCTCATCCCGCAGCCTATCGGCGATGGCCCAATCCTTCTCCCGACGCGCCTGCTCTCTCCCGGCAACTCTCCGTAGGACCTCCTCTTCAGGCTCCTCCTCGTAGCGAACGCGTACGCCATCGATGACGGAGGCCGACTCCTCAGCGAGGTCGAACCCCAGAGTTATCAGCGTTTTCTCCAGTACATCTCTGAACGCGGCGAACTCGTGGACGGCCTCGGGGCGGGCGGAGATCTCTTGCCCCGCCCTACTCGCGGCTTCAAAGAGCGCTGCGATAACCTCTGGAGTGTTCAGGTCATCCCGCATCGCCTTGTCGAACCGCTCACGCAGGTCGGCAGCGAGGTTCTCGGATAACTCCGAAGAGCGATCGGAGTCGGAGAGGCGGCGGTAGAGACGCAGAAGTTTCTCGAAGGCACGCTTCTTCTCCTCCAGGATCTCCTCGGAGTAGTCTATGGGCTGCGAGTAGTGACTCTGCAAGATCCACATCCGTAAGGCGTTGCGCCCGTGCAACTTCACAGCCCGCTCCACATCGAGAATGTTGCCAAGAGACTTCGCCATCTTGCCGCTGGCGAGGGTGACCATCCCGTGGTGAGCCCAGGCGCGGACGAAGGTGTGCTCCGGGTGGGCGCCGGCACTCTGGGCGAGCTCGTTCTCGTGGTGCGGAAAACGCAGGTCGTCGCCTCCGCCATGAATATCCGCCCCTTCGGGGAGGTGCTTCTCGACCATCGCCGAGCACTCGATGTGCCAGCCGGGGCGACCCGCCCCCCACGGGCTCTCCCAGGAGGGCTCGCCGGGCTTGGAGGCCTTCCACAACGCGAAGTCTAAAGGACTCTTTTTGTGGCCCGTGACGCCCTTCTCCGTCTCGCGCATCTCCTCGGGGCGTTGTTTGCTCAGGGCCCCGTACGAAGGGTAGCTCGCGACGTCGTAGTAGACGTCGCCGTTGCCCGGGGCGTAGGCGTGGCCCTTCTCGATCAGCTCTCGTATGAGCGAGATCATCTCGGGGATGTGCTCGGTGGCGTAGGGCTCGACGTCCGGTAGGTTGACTCCGAGCATCTCAAGGCGCTCGTGGAAGGAGTCCGTGTAGCGGCGCACAATCTCCTCCCAAGGGATACCTTCCTCATTGGCCTTGTTGATTATCTTGTCTTCGATGTCCGTGATGTTCTGGACGAAGGTGACGTCGTAGCCCCGGCTCCTCAGATACCGTACGACCACGTCCCAGAACAGCGGCGCCCGTGCGTTGCCGATGTGAATGTGGTTGTAGACCGTCGGACCGCAGACGTAGAGCCCGACCCTCCCAGTCTCCCCAACCTCGACCTCTCTACCGCTCAAAGAATCCCGTACTAGTAAGCTCATGCCCCTAGTCTAGCCTCTCGCGCCCGTTCTATCCGGGTCCTTG
>CADCVD010000103.1 GCA_902806055.1 uncultured Rubrobacteraceae bacterium | reverse complement strand
ACCTCCGACCCTATACCCGGTATGAGGACGAGGACGAGGCTTACCAAAACGGTTACGTACAGATAAGGCGAGAGCCTGCGCCAAGAGGTGTAGCGCACCTTGCTCGCTATAAAGAAAGCGACCATCCCGAGCGCAAGGTGGACGAAGCGCACCAAGAGGTAGTGGGTCCCGTACTCCTTGGCGGTCGCCGAGTACACCATGACGTTCCCGAGCAAGGCGAGCGCCAGCGCCACCACGAAGAGGTTAGTCCTGAGCGTCGTCACAGCCCGACCCTACCTCCTTCTCGCGCGAGCTCTGCGACGAGCCCGGCGAAGGCTTCCCCTCTCAGGGCGTACCCGGAGAACTGATCGAAGCTCGCGCACCCGGGTGAGAGAAGCACCACGTCTCCCGAAAGAGCGACTTCGTGCGCTCTGGTTACCGCCGCGGCGAGATCCGGCTCCAGGGAGAGGAGAACGCCTAACTCGGCGCTCTTCTTCTCCAGGAACTTATAGATTCTAGAGCCCGCCTCACCCTGACAGACTACCGCGCGGCAGCCCTCTACGTGTGGCAGCACCTCGGCGAAGTCCGTCTCCTTATCTGACCCACCGAGGATAAGCACTACCGGTCCTTCAAAACTTGTTAGTGCGGCCGCGACCGAGGCCGGGTTTGTCGCCTTCGAGTCGTCTACGTACGTTACCCCGCTATGCCTCGCTATGACCTGCATCCGATGCGGCTTGAGCCGGTACCCGAGCAACCCCTCACGTATACTACCCAGACTAACGCCGAGCCTCTCAGCCGTGGCCGCCGCGAAGAGCGCGTTCTCGTAGTTGTGCGGCCCGGTGAACGGCAGTTCCTCTACCGGGGTGATACTGCGCCCCCGCAACGCCAGGTCGCCGTTCGAGACGCCCGTCCCCCCCTCCCCAACGACGAGCGTCTCCGCGTCCAGCCCCCCTGCGGCGCCCCTCCCGACGGAATCTCCGGCGCTCACAAGCGCGAGGTCATCTGTCCCCTGACCGTCGAAGATGCGTAGCTTATCAGCGGCATACTCCTCAAACGAGGCGTGCCAGTTGAGATGATCTGGGCGGGTATTGAGAAGCGACGCGACGTTGAAGCCCGGCTTCTCGACGTAGTGAAGCTGAAAGGAGGAAACCTCTAGAACGAGCAGGCCCGCCTCCCGGGCCTCGTGCAGGCAACCCGTCAGCGCGCGCCAGGAGTTACCCGCTACGGTGTGCGGAGTCCCGGAGGCGGCGAGGATAGCACGCAGCATGTCCACTACGGTCGTCTTTCCGTTCGTCCCGGTTATCGCCGCGACGCGGAGATCGGGCCCAAGCAGATCCAGGCCCAGAGCAACCTCGGAGAGCACGGGTACACCCGACCTCTGCGCTTCTGCGAGCAAGGCGTCACGCGGGCGGATACCAGGACTAGCGACGATCCGGTCGAAACGCTCCGTTAATATCTCCGGATCTGCCCTCAAGGGTTCTCTGATGCCCCATTCGGAGACGATATCTCTAGAGCTCTGTGAATAATTCGAGTCGGCGACGACGACCTCTTCCTCTCTCTCACGTAAGGCGCGCGCGGCGGCGAGGCCGGACTCTCCGAGGCCGTAAACGAGCGTCTTCACAGGAGAGCGTCGTTGTAGAGGGTAAAGTAGTAGATGACGAAACCGGCGGCTGTAAAGACAGCCTGCACGATCCAGAACCGCACCACCACCTTGTTCTCCTGCCACCCGGAGAGTTCGAAGTGGTGATGGATTGGCGCCATCTTAAAGACTCTCCGCCCGGTCATCTTGAAGAAGCCGTACTGGATGATGACGGAGAGACCTTCGATCACGAAGAGCCCCCCGATTACCGGCAGTAACATCTCTGTCTTGGTGATTACGGCCGCCGCCGCCAGCACTCCGCCGATGGCGAGCGATCCAGTATCGCCCATGAACATCTGCGCCGGGTGGGAGTTGTACCAGAGAAATCCTACAATCGCCCCGACCATCCCCCCGCAGATGATCGCCACGTCGTACTGCCGCTCAAGGAAGGCTATGGCCGTGTACGCGAGCAACGCTATCCCTCCCGCTCCAGCCGCGAGCCCGTCGAGACCGTCGGAGAGGTTTACGCTGTTCGTCGTGCCTACTATGACCAGCAGCATCAGAAAGCTGAAGAGCGCTATCCCGATGACCCCGGGCCCAAGCACCAGATTCTTCTCGAAGCCCGGGATGATGACGTTCTGCGTCACGCCGACGTACCGAAGCGCCATAACATCCGCGACGACGACCGCAAGGGTAAGCAGCAAGAACTTGTAGCGCACGCTCAAGCCTTCGTTGCGTCTGTTGGAGATCTTCTGCCAGTCATCGTAGAGCCCGATCCCCGCTACCGCCGAGACGAGCAACAACATAGTCAGCGTCGCGAGGTTCGGACGCGCCACGACCAAGAGCGCCGAGGCGAGCCCCGTGAGCATCACCACCCCGCCCATCGTCGGCGTGCCCTGCTTGATGAGATGCGTCTGCGGCCCCTCCTCACGCACGAACTGCCCGAACTTTTTGGTCTGCAAGAACTCTATAAACTTCGAACCCAGCGTCACAGTGACCGCGAAGGCGATCGCCGCCGCCAGGATAACGCTAAACAAGAGCTAATCTCTCCTTCAACTTCTGGGTCAAACGATCCAATCCTACACCCCTCGACCCCTTGACGACTACGTAGTCGCCTCCTCTTAGCTCGCCTTGCAGACCCTCGGTCGCCGCCTCGGCATCTTCATAGAAGAGCGTCTCGCCCGAAAAAGCCTCCGCGTACCAGCGGGCCTCGTCCCCCACGCACGCCAAAAGGTCCACTCCAACCTCCTGCGCGAGACGCCCGGCCTCCCGGTGATACTCCCTCGCCCCGGCGCCGAGTTCGAACATACCGCCAAGAACGGCGACGAGCCGTCGCTTCTGCCGTCTCGCCCCCTCCGCCCCGTATCTCAAGACCGCCGCGACCGCCGCCGGCGAGGCGTTGTAGGAATCGTCGTAGACGAGTATGTCGTCTCGAAGCCGGTAGACCTCTCCTCTCAGGCCCGTCCGCCGCAGCCTCCTCAGCCCCCGGGCGCAATCCTGCGGTCCTAAACCCAAAGCCAGAGCTCCTCCGACCGCAGCCAGCAGCGGGGTGACGAGGTGGGTTCCGAAGACGGGGCTCTTCGCCTCGACTTGATGTTCCTTTGATCCCTCCCTGACGTGCAGATTAAAGGAGAGGCCCGCCTCTAGCTCTAAGGTATCCGTCGCCCAGAGATTGGCACTGTCATCAGAGCCGAAGGTGAGGCGCCGCGCCAACTCCCGCCCCGGTCCCGCCGCCGCTTCCGGAATGCCCAGCGGAGAGACGAGCGCCCCGCTCGATGGTAGGGACATAGCGAGCTCACCCTTGGCGGCGGCAAGCCCTTCAAGGTCTCCGAAAGAGTCGAGGTGGACCGGCGATACTGCCGTGAGGACGCCGACCTCGGGCGGAGCGATCTCGCAGAGACGGGCTATATCTCCTTTGTGGGTCGCCCCCATCTCTAGAACCAGCACCTCCGTTCTCTCGTTCGAAGAGAGGACTGTGAGGGGGAGCCCTATCTCGTTGTTGAAGTTCCCGGCCGTGGCTGAAACCTTGAGGCCGTTAGCACGAAGTATCGCCTCCAACGCATCCTTTACGGTCGTCTTGCCGACGGTACCAGTGATCCCGACGATCGTTGGGGCATCCTCCCGGATGAGGCTCCACCGGGCCAACTCTTGCAGCGCGACCAGCGGGTCCTCTACCACCACGGTCGGCACCGAGAGCGGGTGGGTGGCGACCGTCGCAACCGCCCCCCGAAGATGTGCCTCCGGAGCAAAGTCCGCGCCATCCACCCTCCCCTTGAGCGCGAAGAAGAGATCCCCGTGACGCACCGATCGCGAGTCTACCGAAGCCCCCGTCGCGATCAGCACTTCCTCCCCGCCGACAAGGGAGCCGCCGACTGCCTGCGCTACCGATTTCAAAGAGACGGGCTTCAACGGAATCTATCCTCTTTCTTCGCGTCCGGGGCAGGGGTGAGGTTTGGCGGAGGCGGTTCGTCCTTCGTACTCTCGCGATCCGGGGGGATGTTGAAGTAGCCTAGGGTAAAGCCCATGACATCCTGGAACGCCGGGGCGGCAACGACCTCCCCATAGATGTCCTTCTGCGGCTCGTTCACTCCTACCAGGATGAGATATTTGGGGTCGCTAGCGGGCGCGAAACCGATAAAGGAGGTTAGGTATTCATCGCCGTAGAGCCCGGTTCTGGGGTCTACCTTCTGCGCGGTACCGGTCTTGCCGGCCACGGTGTAACCCGGGATCGAGGCTAGATGCCCCGTCCCTTCGTCGACCACGCTGTGAAGCATCCCGCATACTATATCCGAGGTCTCTTCGCTTATCACCCGGCGTCCGGGACCTTGGGGGGCGGCACCCTGGGCCACGTACGGCGTCACCTGAAGCCCGCCGTTCGCGAGGGCTGAGTAACCGGCGGCGAGCTGCAACGGCGTCATCGTGAGCCCCTGGCCGATCGGGATATTGCCGATAGAGGAGCCGCTCCAGTTCTCGAACGGCGGCACCAGGCCCGCGTCCTCGCCCCAGAGGTCTACCCCTGTTGGCGCCCCGAACCCAAAGCCCTTTATGTGCTCGCTCAAGCGCTCGCCGCCGAGGAGTTGGGCTACCTGAATAGTCCCTACGTTGCTCGACTCTGCGAGTATACCCCCGGTGTTCAGGACCTTTGCCTCGTGCTTCTCGGAGTCGTATATCGTCCGGTCTGCGACCGCGATAGAGTCCGGTACGATAAAAGTATCCTTCTGGGTGACCGCCCCTTCCTCAAGGGCCGCTGCCATAGTAAATGCCTTGAAGGTCGAACCAGGCTCGTAAGGATCGGTCAGTACGCGGTCTCTCTTGTCCTCCTCGGAGGCCTCCCCGAAGTCGTTGTTGTCGTAGCCGGGCGAGTTTGCGAGGGCTACTATCGCCCCGTCCTCGACACGCATCACGAGCCCGAACGCGTCTTTGCCCTCGTACTTCTTCGTAGTCCTGGCGAGCGCCTCTTCCAGCTCCTGCTGAACGGCGGTATCCACAGTCAGGTTCAGTTCTTGCCCGTTCTTGAGAGCATCATCGTAGCGGGCCTCGACGCCGCCGTAGGCCATATCGGTTCCCAGGTAACCCAAGAGTTGGCTCGCAAGCGGACCGTTCGGGTACACTCGCGTCTCATCCGGCTCGACCGCGATACCCGGAAGGTTTAGCTCCTGGATCTCGCGTGCCTCCTCAGGATCGACCTCTTCGGCTACCACACTGTAACCGGCGAGCTCGCCTTCGTCGTTCTCCTCTGTGAGCTTGTTCTCGATCTCTTCCGCGTCGCCCGCTTGGGAGCTGAGCAAACCGTCGAGGACCTCTGCGGTATCGTCGGGGTCTTCGATCTGGTACGGGGTCGCGATCACCTTCGCCACATCCAAGCCCGTCGCGAGCGGCTGGCCATCAGCCGACATTATGGCGCCCCTACCCGGACCATCACCGGGCTGCTCGGAGGCGAGCGCATCGTTGGAGAGAGCGCGAAAGCGCTCATCGTCCACGAAGCTCAACTGCACCGCTCGCGCCCCTAAAGAGACACAGACTAACGCCACCGCTCCGGCCACAATCCGGAGCCGCCAGCGACCGACCCTCCTTGCCGTCCCCTGGCGCACCGGGCCGGGTCTGCGCCCCGATCTCCGACTTTGCGGTAGCGGCACGACCTTCGCGCCGACGCGTTCGCGACCCCGACTGCTATTTCGGGAGCCCTTGGCAGAGGAGCGGACCACGCCCCTCGAGTTTCTTGGACGAGGGGCGTTACTCGCCCGCTCCTTTTTCACTCTCCTCCCCGCCATCTACCGTGTCCTCCCCTGTGCTCCCGTAAGTCCAGAAATCCTTGCCGCTTGGGTCTCTCATCCCGAGGTTTTCTCTAGCCTCCTCGCGGATGGTCCCCGATTCGGACAGCTCGGCGACCCGCACTTCGAGCCTCTCACCTTCGGCCTCGGCCGCCGCCTTCTCCTCCTCGAGACGTGCAGCCTCCGCTCCGGTCCCAACCGCAGCGGTGTGCGCGTATACGCTTCCGAGCATCAGCGCCGCCGGAACTAACACGAGCACTGCGAACGCTCTCCATGATCCCGCACCGTTCTTCCTTCCCTCCGGCCTTTTTTTACGGACGGGACCCTGCGACGGACGGCGTGCCGCGATCGGCCTACTCTGTGGCGCCGCCATCAGGAAAACTCCTCTAACGGCGAGCCGAGCTGGGGCGGCTCTCCGGTGCGTAGGGCCGAGCGCAGGCGGGCGGAGGCGCTGCGGGGATTCTCCTCGATCTGCCGCGTTGAGGGCTTCAAGACCGCGCCCTTACTCCAGGTCGGCCTAGCCCCGCAGGCGCATACCGGTAGCTCGGGCGGACACACGCATTCTCTGCTCCGCTCGGAGATGAAGCGCTTCACCATCCGGTCTTCCCCGGAGTGGAACGTGATCGCTACGAGCCGCCCTCCCGGCACCAGCAACCTTTCTGCTGCCTCAAGAGCCCGACTCAACCCGCCTAGTTCGTCGTTCACGTAGGCCCGTACCGCTTGGAAGACCTTTTTCGCGGGGTTGCCGCCTCTCTCCTTCCAGCCGGTCGCCGCCCGCACCGCCGCCGAAAGCTCGAGCGTAGTATCGAGAGGACGCCGGCGGAGTACCTCCCTCGCTACCCGCCGCGCCTCGCTAGGCGGCACGTCTCCATAACGGACGAGCACCTCAGAGATCTCCGACGCTTCGGCCTCGTTCAAGAAACTAGCCGCCGATGCTCCGCTCTCCGGGTCCATCCGCATATCAAGCGGCCCCTCCTGAACGTAGCTAAAGCCTCTTCCAGCCTCATCTATCTGGTAGCTAGATAACCCGAGATCGAAGAGAATAGCGTCTACCTTCTCTCCCTCCGCAACCATCTCCTTCAGCACCTCGTCATATGCCCCCCTCCTGAAGACGAAGCGCGGCTCCTCCCCGGCCAAGAGGCGCGCCCTCTGCGCCGCCTCGGGATCGCGGTCTATACCGATCAGCCGCCCTTCGGATCCGAGTTCGCCTAGTATTCGCCGGGCGTGCCCTCCGCCGCCGAAGGTGGCGTCCACTACCGTGCCGGCCTCCGCCACGGCGAGCGCATTAACGGCTTCTTCGATCAATACGGGGTAGTGCCCGGCCGCCATCAAACCCCGAACTCCCTGCCGGCGAACTCTTCGACTATCTCAGCAAACGAGTCGTCTGCGCCCGAGACGTATCGCTCCCACTCAGCGGTATCCCAAACCTCCAACCGGTCGTCCACACCGGTGAGGGTGACATCACGACTCAGACCTGCGTACCGGGCTAGCTTGGCCGGGATCAAAACCCGCCCCTGCCTGTCCAGCGCCGCCTCGAAAGCCATCGAGAAGAACATTCGACTCAACTGCCGTCCCTTGGCCGAGAGGTCAGCATTAGCTTTTATATTCGCCTTGAACGTAGCCCACTCCTCGGGCGGAAACGCGAACAGACACCGGTCAACTCCCTTAGTAATTACGATACCGCCCTCGAAATAGGGCCGGAGCCGGGAGGGGAGAGTTAACCGCCCTTTCTCATCCAGGGTGTGCTCATACTCTCCGAGAAGGGCCAGGACTTCGTCCTCCCACTACATCCCACTTTGACCCACGACGCTGAAATTCTCGCATATGCTGGGAAAACTCGCAATGAGAGCCTCCTTTTGAGGCTTTCGAAGCTCTAGTAACGCTTCTCTTTGCCTCTTGTCCCTCCCCCCTAGGGCTAAGGACTCCCTAAGAAACGGCTTCGGGAGCAACGCTAGTAGCCCTCCTGCGGAATCGCGTAAAAATCCCCTGGGCTGGAGCTCTGTAGTACATGTAGTAGGGTTCAATTATTCAAGCGTAATATGTTGGGTTGCCGAAAAACAGGTAAGGAAGTTCCACGAACGAAAGGATACTCAGCGGCACTCTGCGCCTCGCGGGTGCCTAGAAGTGGTGGGCCCACCAGGACTCGAACCTGGGACCGTCCGATTATGAGTCGGATGCTCTAACCAACTGAGCTATGGGCCCGGAGATGGGCGGTGAGCTGCCCTGGTAGGACTCGAACCTACAACCCTCCGGTTAACAGCCGGATGCTCTGCCATTGAGCTACAGGGCAA
>CADCVD010000102.1 GCA_902806055.1 uncultured Rubrobacteraceae bacterium | reverse complement strand
ATCTCGCCCCTGTTGCACCCGGAGGCCAGAGAGACCAGCTCCCTTATCTCCTCCAGGGTAAGCCCCAGTAGCTTCGCCCGCTTAATGAACTTCAGACGGGCCACCTCCTCTTTGCCATAGAGGCGGTAGCCGGACTCCGTACGGCCCCCGGGCTCCGCCAGCCCCCGCTCCTCGTAGTGGTGGAGGGTCTTCACGGAGAGGCCCGTAAGCCGGGCGACCTCTCCCACCTTCAGTAGCCGCTCTCCCGCGCGTGCTCCGTCCATCATCCGGATCCTTTGCCTCCGGCCCGACGGCCTTTCGCCGGAAACCCAGCCTCCATCCAGTCCTGTTTCCCCCCGGCGTATTCCCACACGTTCTCGTAACCCATGGCCGCCAGCTCCCGGGCGGCCTCCTCAGACTTCTGTCATGGCGGATCCATGCAGTAGACGACTATCTCCGCGCCCTTATCAGGGATCACCTCCGTGGCGCGCTCGATCTTCTCCAGCGGGATGTTGATCGCGCCCGGCAGGTGCGAATGCCGGTAGTACGGCTCCTCCAGGGTGTCGACGAGGAAGAACTCGTCGCCCCGGTCCATCTTCTCCTTTAGCTCCTCGCGAGAGATGTTCCTTGTCACCTCATCCTCCTTCGCCGTCTTGGCCTTCTGCCACGAGACGTCCGCGATGACCAGCGTAAACCCTCCGGTCGGGGGAGGGTCAAGCAATCCCAGAAGTTACCGGAGTAACGTTCGTGGTTTCAAGCGAACCCTGACCCAACCACATGCGCAGCAGAGGGCTCTCGTCCAGCGAACCACTTGGTCCGGCATGGCGCCGAGGCGTTGCGGAGCGTCGGCTCAGGTAGGGGACCGCTCACCCGGCTCGGCGGGCGAGTAGGTCCGCATGCGCACGATTTGCCCCTGGTCGTTGAAGGACATGACGTCGAAGACCGCGGTCGAGGTCCCCTCGCCGGAGGTAGCCCAGAATAGCAGCGCCGCCTCGCTGCCTACTTTACAGTACGAAACTACAGGGTAAGATCGAGCGGAGGGAAGATGACGGAAGCGCATGAGCGATTCAAGGCAAATCAGAAGACCATCGAACTCGACGGTCTGAGCTACCTGACTCTCCGAGTCGCCTATACTGACGTCGGTGAGGGTGAGCCGGTGATCCTGCTGCACGGTATTCCGACCTGGTCTTTTTTATACCGGGAAGTAATACCGATCCTGGCCCACAAATACCGGGTGTTGGCTCCGGATCTCCTGGGCCACGGCTACTCCGATCGTCGCGACCGCTTCGATCGCTCTCTGAGGGCTCAAACCGCCATGATCCTGCGGTTCATGGACGTTCTCGGGATCGAGCGGGCTACGATCATCGGTCACGACACCGGCGGAGGAATAGCCTTGAAGCTGGGAATAGAACATCCCGACCGTGTGAAGAGGTTAGTGTTGTCGAATATCGTGGCTTATGATTCCTGGCCCATCGATGACATGATTTCCCTTGGTGATCCCAACTGGCGCAACAAGACGGCTGCGGAGGTGGCCGCGTTCGTCGCGTCGGGTTTTAGTGACGGACTGCACAACCCTGACCGGTTGACGGAGGAGTTCAAGCGAGGCATCGTCGCACCGTACGCCGACGAGGAAGGCAAGATCAGCCTCATCCGCAACGCCAGCGCCCTGAACACGAACCACACCATGGCACTGGTGGATCGCCACAAAGACATCACGGCCCCAACATTGGTGCTGTGGGGGGTGCAGGACCCCATGCAAACCATAACCGATGGTGAGCGGCTGGCGCGGGAGATACCCACGGCTCGCTTGAAGAGAATGGAGAATTCCTCGCACTGGCTCCAGCAGGACGCGCCGGAGGCGTTTGCGAGGGAGGTACTCGATTTTCTTCGCGTCACTTGAGCTCGGATCTTGCCCTCTCCACTCGAACAGGATCCGGGTTTCGAGCTTCCCACCCTCGCCAGGACCCGCTGCGAGAGAGAATAGCTCCTCGCGCGTACGAAACCGCCGAGCTTGACCGACAAAGACGTGGACCATGCTGAGTGCGGCGTGGGTCACCGACGCCGACTTTACATCGCCCCGAGCCTCGGTACACTCTGTCGTATAAAAGCAGCTTCTGCGGAAGGAAGGTACTCGGAGATGAATCTTTCAAACAAGTCAGTGCTGGTGACAGGCGCGGGGAGCGGCATCGGGCGCGCCACGGCCGTCGCGTTGGCGCGCAAGGGGGCACGGCTCACGCTGACGGGTAGGCGCGAGGAGCCCCTGGAGGAGACCACGAGGTTGGTCGAGGAGGCCGGGGGCGAGGCTCAGGCTGTGCCCGGCGACATTGCCGACCCGGAGGCGAGAGAGCAGGTCGTGCAAGCCGCGGTCGAGCGCTTCGGGGGTCTGGACGTGCTGGTCAACAACGCCGGCAGCGTGCGCGCGGGACGTCTTGAGAACATCGACGCCGAGGAGATACAGTCGCAGATCGAGGTCAACCTCACCGCGCCGATCCTCCTGACTCGCACGGCGCTCCCCGCGCTACGAGAGAGCGGCGACGCCGCGATCGCGAACGTCTCGTCGAGCTTTGGGCTCGTCGGGATGCCGTTCTACTCCGTATATGCAGCCACCAAAGCGGGGATCGCGCACTTCAGCGAAGCGTTGCGGCGCGAGCTCTACGGCGAAGGGGTGCATGTGATGAGCATCTATCCCGGAGCGACCGAGACGCCGATGATGGAGAGCAATGAGGGCGGGCCCGAGCTGGGCTTCGAGTACGAGTCTGCCGAAGACGTCGCCGAGGCGCTCGTCGCGGGGATCGAAGCCGAGGAGTTGGAGGTCGTGCGGGGATCTGAGGATCGCTCCGCGATGACGCAGATGAGCCGCGAACAGCCGCGGGAGCTCGACGAGCAGGTCGCCCAGATGAAGGACGACCTTGAGGCTGCCGTCGCCAACCACCGCAGCATGTAGGAACGTCCGGCGTACGGGTCGTATCAGCGGACGAAAGGGAACATGAAATGTCGTTGACCGTCGGAACCGGGCCGTTCGGTCCCCACAATAGCGGCACGTTCAACTTCGACACGGGGGCTCTCAAAGAGCACACGCTGTATCTGCAGGAGTCCCCCAAGCGGATCAGGACCACGTTCAACGGCGAGACGGTGGTAGACAGTCGGCGGGCGAAGCTGCTGCACGAGACGAAGTACCTGCCCGTCTACTACTTCCCCGAGGAGGACGTCCGCACCGACCTGCTAGTCGAGAGCGAGCACGCCACCCACTGCCCCTTCAAGGGAGACGCCTCCTACCGGTCCGTAAAGGTTGGCGATGAAGTCACGGAGGACGCTGTGTGGGGCTACCCGGAGCCGTTGGAGTCCTCCCCCATACCCGCTGACCACATCGCCTTCCACTGGCACGCCATGGACCATTGGTTCGAGGAGGACGAGGAGGTCTTCGTCCACGCCCGCGACCCCTACACGCGGATCGACGTCCTTGACTCCTCCCGGCGCGTCCGGGTCCTCGTTGACGGAGAGGTCGTCGCGGAGACGGTTCGGCCGAGGCTCCTGCTGGAGACCGGACTACCGGTGCGCTACTACGTCCCTCCCGAGGATGTCCGCATGGAGCTACTGGTCCCCAGCGGCACCAGGACGCAGTGCCCCTATAAGGGCGACGCCTCCTACTGGTCGGCCGAGGTCGGCGGCGGGCACGTCGAGGACGTCGCCTGGAGCTACCCGGAGCCCCGTCGGGACGCACAGAGGGTCGGCGACCATTTGTGCTTCCTCGGCGAGCAGGTCGAATTCGAGATCGACGGTGAGCGGCACCGGAGTAGCGCAAGCTACTTCCGATAAATCCTTGTCGCGAGACGACCGCCTACAATCGCATATTGGATCTCATGCGCCTGCCGGCTGTTTGGGAAACGAGCGGGCGAGGTCGGCGACGCGGTTCGGCTCGCCGCGGTGCTTCCGGCACGCCGTACTGCGACGGGTTAATCCTTATGCGTTGGTCTCGTAAGGATAGTTCGGGTCTTCCTCATAGGGGGTAGTGCTTGCTCTGATCGCCCTCTTCCCGGTTCTCTCCAAGCCCCAGGGCCTCAAACCCGGGGACGTATGGCACCCGTTGGCCCCAAACGCCGAAGAGAGGTGTCGGACAAAGCAGGACCGGGAAGAGGGCCGCATTGGCCCGCGCCATAAACCGGAGCCGATAGAGGGAAGGACTCTCCGGAAAGCTCTATCGGCACGGCTGGCACCGACCGCCGGGGCGGCGGCTCAAACCGGCGAACTCGGCCAACCCGGGGCGGTGGCATCGTGCTGGGAGCGGGTCTGGATCCGGAGAAGAAGCCCATACGGCCTTTGCGGCGGTTTGCGAGGGAGGAGCCTCCTCGCCTCGCCGAGACGGGTCTCCGAGATCGGCCCTCTAGGCACGACCCCGAGCACCGTGTCTTTTTGCGCGGTCTTTTCGCTCCGCGCCTCCGTCCGAACGTTCGCGGGGCTCTCCTGCCGTTGTGGGCCCTCGCGAAGATAGGAAGCCGGCAGAGGGAGCTTCGTTGTCGACGCTTTTCCAGAGGGTCTATGTAATGAATAAGATCTCGCGCGGGTCTCGCCGCTCGTGCGAGCGCACATCAACGTGCTTGGGCGCTACCAGTTCACCCCGGACAAATTGATCGCCGAGGGAGGGATACGTTCTCTGAAAATCCCATGGAGACCGACCAGTACGATCTTGTGTTTCCGGGACCCGTCACTCAGACTCGCCGACGGACGATCCTGTCCAATTGCTACTCGCACTCCTTCTACCCCCGGTACCCCCGGTGAGGAGGCTCTTGAGCACAAGTACCGGGGGTACCGGGGGTAAAAGCCAGGCTCTGCGGTTACTTGCCCTGCGGGTTGTCCGAGTCCTGCTCCATCTCCTGAACCAACGCTGACAACGAGAGCTCGAGCCCACCGGCCAGCTTCGCGATCACCACCAGGGTGACGCTAACCTCCCCACGCTCGATCATGCCCATGTACAATCTGTCTATCCGACACACCTCAGCGAACCGCTCCTGAGAATAACCCTTATCCGACTTGAGCCGCCGGACCAAAGCTCCGAATCTCCTGGCCAGTGTCACCTGCTCCAGAGGGAGGCAACCCGGAGGGTCAATAACGGCATATAGTCCCCGCGGTTCGCCTTCTGTAAGTTCTCGGCTTTCCGCCCTTCTTGCTGGTGATCGATGGCCCTCTTGCGTTTAGAGGCACGTGTAAGCACACGTTTATTTGTCCCGCCGGTGCATCTGACTTGATGGTTCGTTGTCGTATGCCCTGGTCTTGTAGGAGAATAGGTAAGAGGCGTGAGGAGATAGGAGATCATGAAAAAGGCTCATGACGTGGGCGGCAGGCGCGAGGACTTCGGCCCGATAGACCGGAGCGGCCACGAGATAGAGGACTGGGAGCGCCTCGCCGACGCAGTAAACTACGTACTCAACGCTAAAGGCCATAAGACTACCGATGAGATGCGCCGAGCTATCGAGAGCCTCGATGAGTACAAAGAGATGGGCTACTACGAGCGGTGGGCCGCAGCGGCGGAGCTCCTTGTAGTTGAGAAAGGCCTCCTCACCAAAGAAGAGATAGACACGCGGTCCGCCGAGCTTGAGCGGCGCTGGGGGGAGGGATAATCCGTCCAGCCGCAGGCACGAGGTTCGCTCCCGGCGACGCTGTGCGGGTGCTAGACATGGAGAAGGAGGGTCACCACATCCGCACCCCGGACTACACAAAAGGGAAGCCCGGCTGGATCGCGCAGATCCTCGGCTCGTTCCCAAACCCCGAGTCGCTGGCCTACGGCGGCGACGGTCTTCCGGAGAAGCCGCTCTACAAGGTCGGCTTTCGGCAGACCGACCTTTGGGACGTCTACGAAGGCTCGCCGGAGGACATCCTGTTCATAGACGTCTACGAGCACTGGCTGGAGCCGAGGAAACACGGCGGAGAGGAGAAGCAACCTTGAGCGGGCACGGTCACGGATATGCGCACGAGGAGCCGCAGCACGAGAGGAGCCCATGGGCGACCCGCATCCGAGCCGTCGAGGAGTTGCTGGCAGAGAAAGGCGTCTTCACCAAGGAGGAGGTGAGAGCCCAAGTCGAGTACATGGAGGCCCGCTCCTATGAGAACGGCGCGCGGCTCGTCGCCCGCGCGTGGGTAGATCCGGCCTTCAAGGAGCGCCTGCTCTCCGACGCGAAGGCCGCTGCGGCCGAGCTTGGCGTCGATGCATCTGGGCCGGTCGAGTTCTTGACCGTGGAGAACACAGACCAGGTCCATAACGTCATCGTCTGTACGCTGTGCTCCTGCTACCCGCGGGCCATCCTCGGGAGACCGCCCGACTGGTACAAGAGCTCCGCCTACCGCTCCCGCGTCGTCGTGGAACCGCGCAAGGTGCTGGGAGAGTTCGGGCTGGAGCTTGCGGAGGACAAGCGCATAGCCGTCCACGACAGCTCGGCGGACCTCCGCTACCTCGTCCTCCCGCAGCGCCCGGAAGGGACGGAGGGGATGGGCGAAGACGAGCTGGCCACGCTCGTCACGCGGGACAGCCTAATCGGGACGGACACGCCCCGCGTCGGGGACGCCTACAAACCGTTTTGAGGCGCCTTCGAGAACATCGGGGCGAGGGGTACTGACGATTGCTCCTGCGGCTTTAACGGCGTTTTAGGGGGCTTTGAAGGAGCCGAGGTCGAAGCTCACCCCGGACCTCGTCACCCCCTCGGCCGTCGCGCTCATCGGCATCCCCCTCGACGGGCACACACAGGGCGTCCAGCAGCCGGGGCACCGCGCAGTAGAAGGCGGCCGTGAGGGTCAGCTCGACGCGGGCCTTGGGATCGGAATGCTCGTCCAGCACGGCGTTGACCTCGTCCAGGACGCGCCCGTCGATGAGGGCGTCAGTGAGGGCGAGGGCAGCTCGCTCGGCGTCGGTGAAGGCCGGGGAGGTTCGCCACATCGACAACTCCGCGACCTGGTGCTCGTCAACACCTGCTTCTGTGGCTATAAAGCGGTGCTGGGTCCACTCGTACTGCGAGAGAGCGCGCTGGGCAGTACGCAGAATCATTAGCTCGCGCAGCGGGCGGGGCGTCTCGCCTCTTCGCGCAACGCCTACGCAAAGTCGATCCACGCCCTGAGCAGCCTCTGCGCGTGTGCGAGAGCCCGGTAGAGGTTCACCCCGGGGGCGCCAGCCTGCCCGACGCGGTCGGCAATGTCCTCGGGCAGCGGCGCAAGCGGGATCGCTGTAAGAGGGGAATGAGTGGTTGGCTCGCTTCTTTGAGTGCTCTCGCCCATCTTTTAGTACGCCCTCCCTGGTTAGCTTCTATCGGAGAGGTACCAGCATAGAGCGGGACAGGATCTCATTCCAGGGGGCGGAGGGCATATATAAGCGCCCTTACTGATCCGAAGCACGCGGATCTACCCCCGGTACCCCCAGGCAAGATGAGTTATGACCTGGAGTACCGAGGGTAGAAAGAGTGTTTGCGGGAGCTACAGACGCTCTTCGAAGAACACGAAGAACAACGCCAGAGGGGGCAGGTTGCCCGGGTGATTCTTAGATACAAGGCTTCGTTCTCACCCACTCACGATACGCCAGATCCCGACGACACCGAGCACGACGATGACGCCGCGCAGCAACGCAGCTGGCAACCGCCGTCCGACGCTAGCGCCGATCAACCCGCCGACCAACGATCCGGCAGCGATCAACCCTGCGGCCTCCCAGCTGATGCGGTCGTATGCGACGATCGTGTAGGCGGCTGCTGCCACAGCGTTGACGACTAACGCAAGCAGGTTCTTCAACGCGTTGAGGCGTTGGAGTGACTCCGGAAGCAAGGAGCCGAGCACCCCTACCAGCATGATCCCCTGAGCGGCGGTAAAGTAGCCACCGTAGCAGCCGACAAGGTAGGTGCCGCCGATCGTTGCCGCCACTTGGTTGCGATTCGCTCCCATTTTGCCGCGACGCTCGCGGTAACGGGCAAGTGTTCGCTGGATGCGCGTCTGAGTCACTACCAACACCAGGGCCAGAGCCAGCAGCACGGGGACGACGGTCTCGAAGGTTTCGGCAGGCAAGTGCAGCAGTAGCCAAGAGCCGGTGACTGCCCCGAGCAGCGAGGCAGGTATGAGCTGCAGCAAGCGACGTCGCTGCCCGGCCAGTTCGCGCCGGTACCCCCAGGTGCCTGAGAGGCTCCCAGGCACTAGGCCGATCGCGTTGCTCATCGTCGCAATGACCGGAGGAAAGCCGAAGGAAACTAGTATGGGA
>CADCVD010000101.1 GCA_902806055.1 uncultured Rubrobacteraceae bacterium | reverse complement strand
TCCTGGAGATCAGGAGGTCAGGCGGGTTGTTCGACCAGTTCACCCTGTACGACGATACGCTCAGCGTAGTCTGGAAGAGTACAAGTTTGCAAGGAGATCATAGACTTCCCCGGAGCCGCATTCATCACCTCGACGTTGTCGAGCCCGACGACCTTCTGCCCGGTAATCCTATACTCGTACTGGTTCCCGTCGGCATCTTTCACGGAGACATCATCCCCTGCCGCGAGCTTGTCGAGATCGTAGAAGACGTAGAAAGAGCCCGTATCCGGATATCCCAGACGATGGCCGGCTATGTAAGTATTCGCCCCGTCCTGCCAGGGGAAGCCCGTGGCGGGTACGTGGATAGTTGACTCCTTGAGCTCCTCTTCTTCGAGCGAGTCGTAGACGGGCGCGTCCTTTAGCCCGAGCTTTGGGATAGTCAGGTAGAGCGTCTTGTCCTCAGGACCGCCCGGGTCGCGGCCGAAGTTGAACGGCTTGACCGCCGGTATCGCGCCCGCCGACGTGACGGAGCTTAGCTGTATGGGCTCCTCACCGCTCGGCTCGTTCCAGTTCTTGACCTCGGGGAGCCCCGTCCGCTCCTCCTCAGAGAGGATGTCTTCCGGGTTTACTGATTCGACGGTCTCCCATTGCTCGGTAGACTCTTCACTCTGGGCGACCTCACCGGCGGCGGTCGTCTCCTGGCCCTCGCTCTGCGAGGCGGTAGGAGTGTTCCCCCCGCAAGCGGGAAGGACTAGCAGCATAAAGAGGAGCAGGGCGGTTAGCGCCCTGCTCCTATTGAGTTGACTCCTATTCAACCGCGTCAGGATCTACCCTCTAGGCTCCCGGGCCGCCCGTAGCCGGCATCGCGCCCATCCCGAGGAACGGGGCGATGGCCGCGAGGACCTGATCCTTGGTCAGGGCTTTCTCGAAGGCCACGTTGGCTGGAGGCACGATCCCTTGGAGGTTCTTGACGGCGACGACGTGGTCACCCTCCACGCCGGCGATAGTGCCGGCGGCCTCGAGCAAGCCTGGGTCCTGGATCATCGGCGCAGCACCCAAGTATGCTCCGACACCCGTGGGCTCTAGAACGCTGGCCAGCTGTATAACGCCGGCCTGGCTCGCGAGCGACTCCGGCGGGAAGGTGAAGGTAGGCTTCGCAACCGGGGTAGCCCCTGCGCCCTGCAGGGCAGCCGTGATGGCGTCCACATGCGCGGCTTCGTGGTCGCGCAGAGCGGTAACCACGCCCAGGGCCGCACCGGAGAGGACTCCTGCGTCGAGCGCCCGTTGGTAAAACTCGCGCTCAAGGAACTCGAGCGTGAGGGCGAAGTTGAAGATGTCCGCGTCCCCGCCGCCCTGGGCGAAGGCCTTCTTGCTCGTAAACAGGCTCGCGCCCGCAGCAGCACCCGCACCGGCTACAGCCAGGGTCTTAAAGAAGTCCCTCCTGGTCCGGGGCTGGGCGAAGCCCTCCACGCCCGGCACGTTGATCGTGTTCTTCTCCATTATTTTTATTCTCCTCCCTAACCTAACCTGGGGTTACACCGAACGGAGCCACAGCCTCACCAACGGCCCCGAACGGTAGACTAGGCTCGAAAG
Organism: uncultured Rubrobacteraceae bacterium; assembly: GCA_902806055.1. Lineage (GTDB taxonomy): Bacteria > Actinomycetota > Rubrobacteria > Rubrobacterales > Rubrobacteraceae > Rubrobacter_F. The sequence continues at coordinate 28,620 of CADCVD010000101.1, read as the reverse complement.
CCAGGTTGTTCGGCGGCTGCACACCGTTGAGAATGTTGATCGCCACCCGGTGCTGGCACTCGACGTTGTGGATCGAGAGCGCCGCCGCCAAAAGCTCCTTGCTCTCAAGCGCCGCTGCAGCGCCGCCGTACGCCCCGATGCCGACCGGCTCGAAAGTCGCCGCGAGCTGCAAGAAAGCGCCACGATCTTGGAACACGCCCGGCGGGTAAGTGAGGTTGGGCGCCGGAGGTACCGGAGCGCCTGCTGCGCTGAGGGCGGCGCTGATCGCATCTACGTGCGCCATCTCGTGATCCCGGATAGCCGCTATCTGTGCGAGCGCCGGGCCGCTAAAGAGGCCGGCCTCTACGCCCCTGGCGTAGAACGTGCCCTCCAACCGCTCCAACTGCAGCGCGAAGCTAAAGATCGCCGCGTCGCCGAGCCCCTGGTAGGTCGGGTAGTTTACTCCGCTGCCCTGCGCGTCCGAAACACTGCTGGCAACGCCGAAGCCGCCTATTCCCGCCGCCGACAGCGCGGCAGTAGCCCACGCCGCTGTCTTCAGGAAGTCGCGCCGCGAGTGTTCCCGGTCGAGCCCGACCGGGGACGTGCGGCCTTCTGGTCCGTTCATCTCCCATGCTCCCTTCGTGCTGGGGTCGCAACCCCTTTGCATATTGCCTTACGCTCTCTCTACGGAAGCCCCCCAAACCTGAGTCACTCCAGCCTCCCAACACCTCCTTGCCGGTACCGCAATCGCCTCGTGCAGTATCCGAAAATCCGCATACGTCGCGAATCTTAACAGCATGTACAAAAACATTCATCAACGTGAGCCTATGTAAACACGCCTCCTTCTCTAAGCTTCGACATTACGGTAGTGATCCGGGCATGCGGGGTTGCCGTAGAATGCAGCGTGATGGAAAGAGGTCGCAACCGGTATCTGCTACTAGCCGACGAGGATTTGATGTCCCTCGCCGGTGGCAATGACTCGGCGGCTTTCGCGGCGCTCTATGATCGTCACGGCAGGGCAGCTTACTCGCTCGCCTACAGGATGATGGGAGAGCGCCAGGCGGCGGAGGATCTCGTGCAGGAGGCGTTTCTGGCCGTCTGGAGAGGGGTGCGTAGCTATCGGGCGGAGAGGGGCAGCGTGCGTACCTGGGTGCTCTCTATAGTTCACAACCGCGGTATTGACCAGCTACGTTCGAGTTCCAGTCGGCGCAGGACGCAAGACAGGGTTGAGGCGGTAGCCCAGACATCGCAACCGAGCGAGGCGTTCACGGAGGCCTGGCGCAATTCCCAGCGAGAGCAGGTCAGGCAGGCGCTCTCGAGTTTGCCGCCGGAGCAGCTCAAGGTGCTGGAGCTCGCATACTTCTCCGGCTATACACACACCGAGATAGCTGAGCTACTCGGATTGCCGCTCGGTACGGTCAAGGGGCGTATGAGGCTCGGTCTCAAGAAGATCCGGGAGTACTTCGACTCCCGCGGAATGGCGGTGCCCGGATGAGCGAGCGGTGGCGCAGCAGGTTCGATGATCTAAAGGACGCCTACGCTCTGGGCGCGCTCGACGAAGACGAGCGTCGGGAGGTCGAGGGCTACCTAGCCGCGCATCCCGAGCTTCAGGCCGAGTTAGACGACCTGACCTCCACGGTCGGCCTGTTCGCCCTCGCCCCGACGGAGTACGAGCCTCCCCCAGGGCTGAGGCGCAACCTGATGCGGGAGATCGGGGTCGCGCACGAAGATTCGGCTCTCAACGGCGCCGCTCCCCGTCGCACGGGGCTCCGCAGGCTCTTCAGCCCCGCCGTACTCGCAGCGGCGGCGGCGGTCTTGGCCGTCGTCGGGCTCTTTATCTGGAACGCCTCTCTGCGCGAGGAGAACGAGGACCTGCGGGGCGAGATAGAGACCCGCCAGACATATGATCTACAGGGATCAGGGGAGGCGCAAAGCGTCAGGGGCGAGGTCGTCGAGCTCGAAAACGGGCGGGCAGTCTTGATAGCGGAGGACCTGCCGCCAGCGCCCGAGGGCATGGTTTATGAAACCTGGCTCTTGCATGGTAGCGTCCCGGAGCCCGCCGGAACTTTCCATTCTCAGGATGGAGAGGCCGCCGCCCGCATCGAGGGGCCTCTCGAAGGCGCCGATGCCGTAGCGGTTACGGTCGAGCCTTCCGGCGGCTCCTCGATGCCGACCAGTGAGCCTCTACTCACGGCATCGCTCTGACAATCGCCGGCGTTCTCTTACTCCTCCCGTAAGCGTTTAAAGCTAAGGTATGAGGGGTATGTCATAGATAGGGAAAGCGGTCGAAAGGAGCATCTATGACTGTAGCTCGCGTAACAGAGTTGAGTGCTGTCTCGCCGGATAGCTTTGAGGACGCGATCAACGTAGGAGTCAACCGGGCTACCAGCACGCTCCGGAACGTTGAGAGCGCCTGGGTCAAGGACATGAACGTGATGATCGAGAACGGCCATATCTCCGGTTACAAGGTGAACATAGCCGTTACCTTCGTCCTCGACGAGGGCCAGGCACCCGGCTAGACTAGGTCTACTCAACTTTTGGCGCGCCCCGGCCATACGGCTGGGGCGTTTTACTGCTCAACTATCTTCCGAGAGCCAGTCAAGGGCGACGGCCGCCGTCCAAGACTGGTCGTCGGAACCAAGCGGTTCGCCGGTGAAGGGCTCGAAGTACTCAGCGAAACCGCCGACATTCAGCTGTTCGAGGGACGAGCGGCGCAGGTCTACGGCCCGCTCTTTCTCGCCGTCTCGCCTGAGTGAGTACCAGTACAGCCAAGAGATGACCGGCCAGACCGGGCCGCGCCAGTAGGCGCGCGGGTGGAACCCGGGTTCAACGGGGCTCGTACTCGGCGGCAGCGGCCAGCGCAGCCTGGGATCGGCGGCGAACTCGTGAGAGAAGAGGGTTTCGATCAAGGCGTCATGACGCTCCCTTTGAGGCTCGCCAGCAACGAGCGAGGCGAAGCCGGCAATGGTTCGGATGCGCAAGGATTCATCAGCGCGAAGATCGTAGTCGAGACAGAGGTTGAGGCGAGAATCGTAGCGTTTCTCAAGGCCTTGTCGGCCACGGGAGATCCAGGCCTCTATCTCCTCGCAGTCCTTACCCGGAGCCTTGAACCGGAGCGCCATCTGAAGTAGCGCCTCGTTGGCGGCGACCAGAATCGCGCTGAAGAACACGTCCTTGACCGCGAAAGGATGAGTTCGTCGTATCTCAGCTTCATCGTAAGAGGCGCGCCTGAGCAACTCGACGAGCCACAGGTAGCGATCATACTCCCTCTTGGCCGGCCGCTCTGAAGGCTCGTCCACGAACTGAAGGTCGTAACGCTCGTAGGGCGCCAGGTCCCCCACCTCGACCGCTTCGAGCGGCGCGTCCCAGCGTGGCGAGTTATCGGTTCCGCTCTCCCACGGATGATAGATGGTCACGAGGCCCGAGTGCTCCGGGTCCCTCTCGTTGAGAAGGTAGCGGTGCCAAGCGAGAATGTGAGGATAGAGGTGCCTGATAAACATACGCGCGCCGTCGGCCGTCTCCCCGGCTCCTGTCTCGTCGGCGGCCTCCAAGATACGCAGGGCAGCGATGGCATGGACGGCAGGTTGGCAGAGCCCGCTGGTCTGACGCGGCGGCGCCGGGGCATCCGGGGTGGGCACCGCCGGCGCCCAGTGCTCCGGACCGAGCAGGTAGCTGCGCGGCGGCGCGTGCGGGTTGAAGACGATGTGCGGCACCTTCCCGTTCGCCCACTGCCCGGAGAAGAGCGTGATGAGCTCCCGCGCGGCCCGGTGAGCATCAAGACGGGCCAGGCCTATCGCGATGAACGCGCTGTCCCAACTCCACTGGTGAGGGTAGAGGTTCGGCGCGGCCCTCGTCCATCCGCCCATGTCGTTGCGCCGCAATACCCCGACCGCCCGGTCGAACATCCCGTTCCACGCACCGGTCTCCAACGCGACCTCCACCCGCCTCACCGCCTTTAGTAAGGTCTAATAGTTTCGCTACAACCGATATTAACAGTTGTTAACAGGCGAGGAGGAGAAAGAGAATACGGTAGTGAACCGCCGTACAGGGTAAAACCCGTGCATGATACGGTTAGGATATCCGACGCAGAACCTGACCCTGCCCGCCGGAACTAACCGAAGTCTGCGGCTGGCGAACCTGCACGATAAGAATAAGGTGCGGGGACTCGTGCAGGAGAACATCGCGGGGCTCATTAGGATACTACCCTGGAACGCCGAGCGTGGCATAGGTCTGTTTCGGATGGGGCAGGCTATGATCCCTTTCGCCTCCCACCCGGGTTTCCCCTATGACTGGGAGGAGCAGCACGGCGATGAGCTGAGACGGGCCGGGGAGCTCGCCCGCTCCCTGGATGTTCGTCTCAGCATGCACCCGGGACAGTACATCCAGCCCGGAAGCCTCAAGCCCGAGGTCGTCGAACGAAGCCTCGCCGAGTTGCGCTACGTCGCCCGTCTCTTCGACCTGATCGGCAGCCCCGACTCCGTACTCGTGCTTCACATGGGAGGCGCCTACGAGGACAAGGCCGCAACCGCGACCCGTTTCATCGAGACGATGCGGCCCGAGACCAACGTCCTCCGATACCTGGCCCTGGAGAACGACGAACGAGTCTGGACCGTGTCCGAGATCGTAGAGACCGCCAGCTCTCTAGGTATCCCTGCCATCGCTGACGCCTTCCATCACAGCCTCAACCCGGGCGGACTCGCGCTCAGAGAGGCACTCGACCTCGCCCTAGCCACGTGGAAGGTACGTCAACAGCGCCCCAAGCTCCACCTCTCAAGTCAGGACCCCGAGAAGCAACCCGGGGCTCACGCCTACTCCGTATACCCGGAGGACTGGGGAACGCTCGTCGAGGCACTGGCAGGAAGAGATGCCGACGTCATGGTCGAGGCCAAAGGCAAAGAGTATGCTCTGATCCCGTTGGGCGTAGAGTTATAAGACCCTGCGCACTCGCTGCGGAGATCATGGATAGAGATACGGAGGTTTGGAGATGGCCGAGAAGTTTGACGCGATAATACTCGGGATGGGACCCGGCGGAGAGAACGTCGCGGGGCGCCTGCTCAAGGCTGGTAAGAAGGTAGCGGTGATCGAACGGGAGCTAGTCGGCGGCGAGTGTGCGTATTGGGCATGTATACCGTCGAAGACGCTGCTCCGGCCGCCGGAGCTAAAAGGAGAGTCGACTAGAGCCTTCGGCACCGGCGCGTCCGAGATAGACGTTGAGGATCTCTTCGATTACCGGGACTACATCATCCGTAACCTCAACGACTCGGGCCAGATCGAGAGCTACGAGGGGATGGGCGCCCGGGTCATAAAGGGCGAGGGACGCCTCGCCGGGCAAGGCCGCGTCGAGGTGAACGGCGAGACCCTGGAGGCCGACCACGTAATAATCGCGACCGGCTCGGCGCAGAACATGCTGCCCATCGAGGGGATCGAGGACGTGACGGTGTGGACGAACCGCGAGGCGACGACGACGCGCGAGGTGCCGGGTCGGGCGGTAGTAGTCGGCGGCGGCGCGAACGGTGTGGAGACGAGCCAGTGGCTCTCTCGCCTCGGCTGCAGCGTGACCATAGTACAGAGCCCGGACACGCTATTAAACCGCGAAGACCCGCAGGTCGGCGAGATCTTGAGAGTGGTTCTCGAAGAGGAAGGGATCGGGGTCCGCGTGGGACGCAGGGCCGAGAAGGTACGGAAGGAAGGCGAAGATACTATCCTTACGCTCGATGACGGCGAGGAGATACCAACCGACGTCCTGATCATTACCGCTGGCAGGACGCCCAGGGTCGAGGATATCGGTCTAGAGTCGGTCGGCATTGAAGTCAACGAGAAGGGTCTCGCGGTAGACGACCACTGTAGAGTCGAAGGAACGCAGGGCTTATGGGCGGTCGGGGACGTGACGGGCGTCTTGCTCTTCACGCACGTGGCACAGTACCAGGGGCGCATCGTCGCCGCGAACATCCTCGGCGGGGAGCGTGTAACCGACTACACCGGTATCCCGCGGGTCGTCTTCTCAGACCCGGAGGTCGCCGCGACGGGCCTGACGGAAGAGCAGGCGCGCCAGCAGGGTATCGACGTAGCCTCGATCAACCTGGAGATGGCCTCGGCGCTCGCCCGCCCCGTAACCTACGAGAGGGAGCCCCGCGGGAACCTCGGGCTCGTAGTGGACCGAGACCAGAGGACTTTGATCGGGGCGTGGGCCGTGGCGCCGCAGGCTGGGGAGTGGATCCACCAGGCCTGCCTCGCGGTAAAGACACGAACCTCCGTAGACATCCTGCTCGACAGCATCTTTCAGTTCCCGACCTTCTCCCAAGGGTACCTCGAAGCGCTCGAAAAGATGGACCTGTAAGGAGCAACCATGCACAAGAATCCGAACAGCACGGAGATAAAACGCCTGCTCGAAGAGTCGCGCAACGTCGCGGTCGTGGGTCTCTCGGAGAGTCCCTACCGTACGAGTCACGCCATAGCGAGCACTCTCCAACGGCTTGGGTACAAGATTTTCCCGGTCAACCCGAACCTCATCGGTCCGGTCTTGGGCGAGGAGCCATATGGCTCCGTGTCAGAGATACCGGAGCGAGTAGACATTGTGGACGTGTTCCGCAGAAGCGAGAAGGTCATGCCGGTAGCGGAGGACGCGGTCGCCGCCGGGGCGAAGGTCTTGTGGATGCAATCGGGCGTCATAAACGAGGAGGCCGCAGAGTACGCCGAAGCGCACGGCCTCACCGTGATCATGGACCGGTGCATAAAGGTAGATTACGCTTCACTCGTTGGCCGATAGCTTCGCATCCTCTCGCCCGTGATTATGCATCCGGCGAAACGGGTACGAGGCATACCGGACCGTAGGCAAGGGAAAGGAACAGTATGCCGCGCATACAGCCGGTCGAGAAGGAGAATGCCCCGGAAGAGTCGCGTCCGCTGATGGAGCAGGGAGAACAGGCAGCCGGGCAGATGCTCAACTTCTTCAAGCAACTGGCAGTCTCTCCGGCATCCTTCAAAGGTTTCATGGAACTAGATGGCGCGCTTGAGGGCGGCGCCCTCGACCCGAAGACGCGCGAGGTCGTATATATCGCCACCTCAGACTACAACGGCTGCACTTACTGACTCTCGGTACACTCCGCGGTCGCGGAGCAGGTGGGTCTGAGCCAGGATGAGGTAGGTCAGGCTCAGCGGTTCGAGTCTAATGATGAGAAACGGGCGGCCGCCCTGAGATTCGCCAGGGAAGTGGTCGAGACCCGTGGCCATCCCTCGGATGAATCTTTCGAGGCGGTCAGGGAGGCCGGCTACACGGACGAGCAGATCATGGAGATGATCTCCACCGTAGCCCTCGCCACCTTTACGAACTACATGAACGAGACTATAGACACCGAGTTGGATATCCCCGTGGTCGAACCGACGACCAAGTAAGAGACGAACCTTTGGGGGGACGGATATGCCGTCCCCTCTCTCATTGCGAGGCTACGCTCAGAGGTGAACTCTTGCTGCGCCGTACTCAACACAAACTCGGATACGAGTGGACAAGCGTGTAGCAACCAACCGGCGCTGTAGGATGTAGTTGACTCTTGCCAAGAAGAGGAGGTGCTGTAACGAGAGTTCGGAGGTTACATTAATAGGACACTACTGGACTTGAGAAGCTATACCCGCAATTCGAGCTAGTCTCTTTGTAGCGAGTCCCGGCATCGTGCTCAACACGCTCGCGCGGCACCCTGACTTGGCCAACCTGCGGACCGAATCTAACCGAATAAGGTAGAGACAGGTTCGTGCCGACAGGAAGTCGGCGGGTGAGTTAGGCTCTATGCAAGGGAATAGGGAACCTTGGAAGGAGGCAACTCATGCCCGAGGCTATAGGGTTCGACGTCTACGGCACACTGGTCGATCCGCTGGAGATGAATGAGCGCCTGGAGCCAATCGCCGGAGAGCTCTCTGGTCGCCTCGCTGCGCTCTGGCGAGAGAAGCAGCTAGAGTACACTTTCAGGCGAGGTCTGATGCGGAAGTACGAAGACTTTGACTCATGCACCAGCCAGGCGCTCGTCTTCGCCTCGGGCGTTCTCGGGGTGGAACTCTCCGAGCAGGAGCGGGAGAGGCTCATCGAGGAGTACCAGAGCTTGAATCTCTTCCCCGACGTGATCACCGGCATCGAAGCCTTGAAGGAGAGAGGCCACCCGCTCGTAGCGTTCTCGAACGGTGTCGAGGCGACGGTACGCGCCCTCCTGGACCGGGCCGGGGCCCTTCCCCACTTTCAGGACGTCATAAGCGTAGACGACCTGAAGACTTTCAAGCCGGACCCCGAGGTCTACCGTTACCTCACGCGTCGTCTCGGCACGGAGCCCTCCGAGACCTGGCTCGTCTCGAGCAACCCGTTCGACGTGATCGGCGGTAAGGCAGTGGGTCTGAAGACAGTCTGGATTCAGCGCAACCCTGAGACTCAGTTCGACCCCTGGGGCATCGAACCCGACCTCGTCGTCCCGAACCTTGAAGCGCTCGCCGAGAAGTTATAGGGAGCCACCCTCGGAGCCTGCGCATCTTAGGGTCTTTGTTTACGGAACCCTCAAGAGGGGCCAGGCTAACCACGAGCGCTTCTGCCGGGGGCTCCTCTCGGCGAGAGAGGCGACCGTCCAGGGGCGTCTCTACGACCTCCCCTTTGGCTTTCCGGCCCTCGTCGTGCCTGGGGAAGATGTGTATGCTACCGGCACCACCGACTACCTCGCAGATGCAGCGGAGCAACATAACACCCGGGCTAAGCCGCTGGCGCCCTTGCCTGATCGGGACCTAGTCCACGGCGAACTACTCACCTTCGACGATCCCGTAGAGCGTCTCCCCGCCCTCGACAGCCTGGAGGGCTTCCGTCCGGCCGAGAATAGCTTCTACCGTCGCATCCTCATCACAGCCGTGCTTGAGAAGACGGGCGAGGGCGTTCTCTCATGGGTCTATGCCATCGAGTCGCCGAGCGGCGTTTATCTTCCCGGTGGACGTTGGCCTACAATGTAGCTTCTACAGGTCTCTCGCAGGGCGCTCTCAGAGGAGCCTGCCGTCTACACTGATGCTTACAATGGCGGCGGTAGGGACGAGCAGAACCGCGTCTTGAGCTAGCACCGACCCGTGACCTCAGAGGCGGAAAACTGAGCTTAAGGATGCCGAGAGTAAGTAGCCACACGAGCATCTCTCCAGCGCAGCATTTACAAAGCGGAGAAGAGAGGCCCCGCGTAGCGCTAGTTATCTCTTCTCCACTAGGCCATACCCGCTAAAAGGCGCGGCTGGCTTTCTCGAACCTGAAGGATCCTACGTCTCTAGCTGCTGGCGCGCCGCCAAACCTTGGTGATGCCGCTCTCTCCCCCTTCGCCTTCGCTTGAGCTCTGTTGTACGTTTCGGGTCTCTTGCCGGGGGTCGGTGGTACTCGCTCCCCGTTCCTCAAGGTTGCCCTCGCCGGCAGGCTCGCCACCGTGTTGGATCATGCCCTCTCCGGCCGATCCGGCGCCCGATGTCGAGCGGGAAACATCGGAGCCCCCGCGGTCGCCCGACTCGCTACGGCCGCCGCCCTCGCGAAGCCCCTCGCGTATTCCCTCACGGACACCCTCGCGAACCGCCTCCCGGATCCTATCGTCCTCCATGCGGCTTGGATCCTCGGTCTGGGCCTCCTCCAAGCTACCCGAGCGCGCCTCGTCGTCACGACCCTCCATGGACGCGGCGGATTCTCCCGAACCAGAGCGCTCCTCGTAACCCTCGCCGGCAGGCTCGCCGCCGTGTTGGATCATTCCTTCTCCGGCCGATCCGGCGCCCGGCGTCGAGCGGGAAACACCCGAATCCTCGCGATCGCCACCCTCGCGGTGGCCCCGGGTCATGCCGCCTGCGTCCTCTTCCGCGCGACCACGCTCGCCGGTCTCTATGTCCGGTATGCTCCCCGAAGGGGTAACGGTGCCGGCCTGAGCCTCTCCCATTCTCGACTCGGAACCCATGTCCTCGCGGTTCTGATACGTCTCCCGGCCCACGCGCTCTTGGTCCTCGCCGCCAGCCGAGGCGTCTGAATGCCTGTCCTGCGGGGCGCGGTCGCCCGCCGACATATCATCGCCTACGCCGCTCGTCGCGCCTGCAGCAGGTCCCCCCGCGGCTGCACCGGAGGCCCGACCGTAGGAACTGAGCCCCGCGGAGCCCTCCAAACCGAAGTGGCGTCGGATCCTATCTTCAAACCCGGCGTCTACCTCATCATCGTCGTTGTAGGTTGGGGCATCCTTCACGTGTTCCTTCGTCTCGGTAACCTCTATCCTTCGCCCCTGCTCGTCCACGCGCGAGATCTCCATCGGAACCAGGGTCGTGCCCGACAGCCCGAACAGGCCCATCTTCACCCCGATGTACTCCTCGCGGTCGTCTTCATCCACGAAAAGCTCATCGACCTTGCCTATCTTCTCGCCCGAGCTGTCGTAGACCGTGTAGCCCTCATACTTTTCCTCAAGTTCTCTCAACCGCTCGTCACTGGCCACAGCTTACTCCTCCTTGCCACGTTTGCTTCACCCGTAAAAAGGTTACCCGCACCCTACCTGAGTAAACATGCGAGATAGTATTGTTGGGCGGTACGCTGTACGTAGAGGTCTGAGCCGTGCCCCAGAGTATACTGCCGCAGGGTAAGTGGATGTATTGGTGCTGGTTTCGCGGAGGTTGTCTCTGTAGCATGCGCTCTTCCGAGCACGTTATGTCTATCGATGTCGGATCTTCCTCGGTCCGATGCGCACTCTACGACGAGGCGGGGGGCCTCGTAGAGAGAACCCGGACCAGCTTCGGATACGGGTTCGAGACCACCCGCGAGGGCGGGGCGACCCTCGATGCGGACAAGCTCTGCGAACTCATCTTCCGGGCCGTCGATGAGACGCTCGCCCGTGCCGAAACGCGAGAGATCTCCGGGATAGGGCTGAGCACTTTCTGGCATGGGGTCCTGGGCGTGAATCGGCGAGGCGACCCGACTACGCCCGTCTTCACCTGGGCCGACCGGCGCGCCGCGGGCGCGGCGGAGAAGCTTCGGCAGCGGCTCGACGAGATCGCCGTCCACAAAAGGACCGGGTGCATGCTCCACTCCAGCTACCTGCCGGCCAAGCTCTCGTGGTTGAGCCGCTCCTTTCCGCGACAGTTCGAGGAGACCGTACGCTGGATCTCACCCGGTGAGTACCTCTATCTCAGGCTGTTCGGCGAGGCGGTGGTGGGCACCTCAATGGCCGCCGGCACCGGCCTCCTGGATCAGAACCAGACGGTCTGGGATACGGAGTTGCTGAACACGCTTCCCGTGAACGTCGAGCAGCTCTCCCCCGTATCGGACGAACCTGCGCGAGGTTTGCGGGGGGAGTTCGCACAGCGATGGGCGAGGCTAAGAGACGTGCCGTGGTTCCCGGCGCTCGGTGACGGGGCGTGCTCCAACGTAGGGAGCGGCTGTGTTGGCCGTGACAGGCTCGCGCTCATGGTCGGTACGAGCGGAGCAATAAGGATGCTGTGGCGAGCAAGTTCAGTATTACCACCCGCGGGACTATGGTGCTATCGGATGGACGCGAGCAGGTTCGTTGCCGGCGGGGCGCTCTCCGACGGCGGCAACCTCGTAGCATGGCTGCGCAAGACCCTACGGCTGCCGGAGCCAGAGGAGACCGAGGAGCAACTCGCCACGATGGAGCCCGACGCGCACGGACTCACCTTTCTACCGCTCCTGGCCGGGGAGCGTGGACCCGCCTGGGCGGACATAGCCAACGGGACCGTAGCAGGACTCTCGTTGAGCACCGAGCCGGCGGAGATCCTGCGCGCCGCGATAGAGGCTGTCGCCCTCCGCTTCGCGCTCGTAGCCGAGGGGCTGGACGCGGCCTTCCCCGACGAGGCCGCGGGCAGGGAGGTCGTCGCCACCGGGGGAGGGCTACTCGCCTCGCCAACGTGGGTCGGGATCATGGCCGACGCCCTCGGCAGGCCCGTGACGGTCTCCCGGGTCCCGGAGGCCTCCAGCCGCGGCGCGGCCCTCCTCGCGGCGGAAGCGCTCGGCGGACCAAGGATCGAAGAGGTAGCGGCGCCGCTCGGAGAGACCGTCGAACCCGACGAGGGGCGGTATGAGGCCTACCGGCGAGCCCTGGAGCGCCAGAGAGACCTGTACGAGGCTGTGGTGGGAAACAGAAAGGGCGGCGCTTAAATCCCTTCGCTCAGGAACACTGTGCTAGCACAAAGCTAACTCTTAAGGAGTACCGGAAGCGGTTGAAGGAGCGCACAACCCGCACGTCTCGGAGCATTTTGCAATCAAGCACGTGGTTCGCTTCAAGGGAACCCGTGCGCGGGAGGATCTTCGACCGAGGTTTCGTCCTGAGCAGCCGCGCCTCCTACAGCTCCTTCCAGACCGTAGCCTCGGTCAGGTCCGTTACCGTCGATTGGCGGGATCGAGATAGACGTGGGCCTCAGAGCATGTGTGGTCGTTTGACGCCGTTTTGGTTTCTCGGCGCAGTAGCGTTTGACTTCGGCGGTCTCCTTAATTCATTGCGAAAGAAGAGTTCTCAAGAGAGGCAGTTTTGTCACTCATACCTGTGGAGACGTTGTTCTCTGGCGTTACGCTCTTCATCCTCAGAAGAGAGAAGGCTCGCGGCGACGCGGCTTCCTCGTGCGCTTTCTGCGCGAGACGCTTGAGGCGGAGGAGAGCAAAGGTACACCCTCATGGCGTCTCCCCAACGAAAGGAGCGCCGCCCGACGGATACGGACGGCGCTCCCCGTTTCAGCTGCTTCCTGCTCGCTTAGGAGCCGTTCCTCTGGTTCAGCGGGACGTAGTCAGCTTCACGAGGGCCGGTGTAGATCTGACGAGGACGCGCTATCTTGAACTCCTCGTCGTTCATCAACTCTAGCCACTGGGCCATCCACCCAGGCGTCCTTCCTATGGCGAACATCACGGTAAATGCGTCGGGCGGGATGTTCATCGCCTCGTAGATGATCCCCGACCAGTAGTCCACGTTGGGGTAGAGCTTGCGGCTCGTGAAGTACTCGTCATCCAGCGCTCGCTTCTCTAGCTCTATGGCTACGTCCAGCAGCGGGCTCTCCTTGCTCGTGGCCTCCAGAACCTCGTCGACGTGACCGCGGATTATGCGCGCACGCGGGTCGTAGTTCTTGTAGACCCTGTGGCCGAAGCCCATGAGCCGCTCGTTGCCCTCCTTTACGCCCTCAAGGAAGTCCAGGATGTTGTCGGTGGAGCCTATCCTCTTTAGCATCTTGAGCACCGCCACGTTCGCCCCGCCGTGCAGCGGACCGTAGAGCCCGGCCACGCCCGCGGCGATGGCCGAGAACGGATCGGGCAGCGAAGATCCTGCGACCCTCACGGCCGCCGCCGAGCAGTTCTGCTCGTGGTCGGCGTGGAGGATGAAGAGCACGTCGAGAGCCTTCTCGATGCGCGGGTCGGGCTCGTAGCGCGGCTCGGCCATCTTGAAGAGCATCGAGAGGAAGTTGCCCGTATAGGAGAGGTCGTTGTCCGGGTAGACGTAAGGAAGACCCAAAGAGCGCCGGTAGGCGAAGGCGGCCAGCGTAGGCATCTTGGCGATCATGCGGACAGCCGAGACGTGACGCTGATACTCGTCGCCGACATCCACCGCCTCGGGGTAGAAGGTGCTAAGAGCGCCGACGGAAGCGAGAAGCATGCCCATGGGGTTCGCGTCGTGGCGAAAGCCGCTCATGAAGTCCTTGATGTTCTCGTGGACATAGGTGTGGTGGGTGACCTGGTAGATCCAGTCGTTCAACTGATCCTCGGTGGGCAGATGCCCGTAGATCAAGAGATACGAAACCTCTAGAAAATTCGAGTGCTCAGCTAGCTGCTCGATGGAGATGCCCCGGTGCTCTAGAACGCCGTTCTCGCCGTCTATGTAGGTGATGGCGCTGCGGCAGCTAGCGGTGTTCGAGTAGCCTGGGTCATAGGTCATGAGGCCGAAGTCGTCGTCGGAGACCTTGATCTGGCGCAGGTCCATCGCCCGGACGGTGCCATCCTTGATCTCGACGTCGTACGTCTTACCCGTGCGGTTGTCGGTTACCGTGAGGCTGTTCTCCTCCTCGGTGCCGCTCCTGTCATCTTGCGTCGCCTGCGTTTTGTCTGTCAACCTCTCTGCCCCTTTCGTAACTCTCGTCCCGAGCCGGCTCTCCGGCGACTTCTTTCCCTAACTGCTATTGACAGACCCATTATATCGCTCACCGACTTACAATTGAAAAGCGGCCGGTTGGACCAGCCTTGGTAGGAGGGGCCCGGAGGAAGATAAGGGAAGAAAGCAGGGTGGATTGGGCCCCTACTTTTGTCTCGGCTCATCCCCCGAGAAACGTTAGCGGACCCCGGCGTAACGGCCCCGTGCCTATGAGTGCGGATCAAGAAGCATCTCCAATCCACCGTGACCGCGGCATCCTCGCCGGGCCTGCTAGCCAGCGACCGGTTCAAAGGTTCCGGCCTTGTGGACCTGTCCCGGCAACTCCTTGCCAAGCTCTTCAGCGAGCCACCGGGCGCACTCTATCAGAGCGTTCAGGTCTATCTGCGTCTCGTACCCCATCCCGTGCAACAGGTACACGAGGTCCTCTGTTGCGATGTTCCCGGTCGCCTTCGGGGCGAACGGGCAACCGCCCGTACCGCCGACCGAGGCGTCGAGCACCGTCGCCCCCGCCTCCACCGCCGCGATAGCGTTCGCGATACCCGTGTTTCGCGTGTCGTGAAAGTGACAGCCGACGGTAGTGCCGTAGCTCAGAACGCCGGCGACCAACTCGCGCACGCCCTTCGGGACGGCGACGCCGATGGTGTCAGCCAGTATTATCTCATCCGGCTTCGCCTCGCCTACTCGCTCCGCAATACCGAGGACCACCTCAGGGTCCACACGTCCCTCAAAAGGGCATCCGAAGGCGGCGCTCAAGGTGATCGAGACGCGAACCCCGTCGAGTCGTGCCCGCTCGACTAGCCGTCCGGCCAGAGCGGTCGCGTCCGCGACCGTGACATTCTGGTTGCGCTTGGCGAACGTCTCCGTCACCGGGAAGGAGTAACGAATCTCGTCCACCTCCGATCTTATCGCCCTCTCGTATCCTTTCTCGTTCAGTACAAGCCCCGCGTAACTCGTGCCGAGCCTGCGCTCTATGCCGGACACCACATCCTCGGCGCCCGCCATCTGCGGCACGAGCTTGGGGTTTACGAAGCTCGTCGCCTCAATCCTCAGAACGCCTGCCGCCGCCAGCTTGTCGCAGAGCTTGGCGCGAGTCTGCGGGGAGAGAATCTCCTCTTCGTTCTGGAGCCCGTCACGCGGCCCGACCTCCACTATCTCTATGCGCATAGAATCACCGCCCGATCCGCCCCCCGTCGTAGAGAATTTCGTCCGGCTGAGACGTAGCATCCCTTGTCACTTATCCTCCTTTCGCAAGAAAGTTAGCTAGGGAGCGGGCCAGCGTCAAGTTTCTCAGGAGCGGTCGTGCAGTCGACCTCAGGATCGCTGCGAGAGCCTGGCCTTCTTATCGCTAAAACGCTCCTCGAGCTCGCGGATCTCGGGAAGCCCGATGTCCTCGACAAAGTCTCCCAGAGGCGGCAGGCGCCTCATCACCTCAATCGGAGTACCGTCGGCCATTATCTTCGCCAGAACCTCTCTCATAGAGACGGTGACCGCGAGCAGGGTACTTACGGGGAAGATGATCAGGCGGAACCCCAGCTCTTTGAGACGCTCCAGCGGTATGGGAGGCGTCTTGCCGCTCTCGACCCAGTTGAAGAGCAGCGGTACCTCGGGGAAAGCCTCGGCTACGGTAGAGATCTCCGCCTCGCTCTGGGGCGCCTCCACGAAGAGCATGTCGGCCCCGGCCTCGCGGTAGCGGCGGGCTCTCTCTAGAGCACCCTCGATCCCCTCTACCGCACGGGCATCGGTGCGCGCGATGATCACAAACTCCTCCGAGCGCCGGGCCTCCACTGCGGCGCGAACCTTCTCGACCATCTCTGAGGCAGAGACAACCTCCTTTCCCTCCATGTGGCCGCACTTCTTGGGGAATATCTGATCCTCTAGATGGATGGCCGAGACCCCGGCGGCCTCGTAATCCTGTACGGCGCGGATCACGTTGATCGGGTTACCGTAGCCGTTGTCGGCGTCGGCGATGACCGGCACCTCTACCGCCTGAACCATGCGCCGGGCGTTATCCACCATCTCGCTCATGGTCAAGAGTCCGACGTCGGGGCGCCCTAAAAAGGAGGCAGCCGTGCCGAAGCCCGTCATGTACACAGCCCCGAACCCCGCCTCCTCGACCAAACGGGCCGAGAGGGCATCGTATGCGCCGGGGGCGAGCACGGGATCCGGTCTCGCGAGCATCTCCCGCAACCGCCCCGGACCTGCGTTCCTCTGCATTAAACCCGCCAAGACGAACTCCTCCTTATCACCACTCTATCACCACTCTCCTCCGGCCGAGGAGAGGCTCAGGTTATCAGGCAACCGATAGAGAGCTCTTCTACCGCAATGGTGAGAGAGCCATACGGCCCGAGGCCTTGCCGTTGTACGCCGTTCTGCAGGCGCAGCCTATAGCCTTCCGTGTCTCCGCCTCTGCTCTCATCGAGCAAGACTCTGCTACCTGCTCGTGAGAGTAGCCTCTCGCCTTGCCTCCGCAGCGCGGACTCTCTGCCGATGCCTGGTTGTTTGCTCTACCGAGACTAAGTTTCTGTGGAGCTTGCATCGTAGAGGTTCGGTTCCGGTCCTCTTCGTCACGTCCGTGCCGGTCATAGGCCCTTGGCACGTCCCGGTACGCCAGGAATTAACGTAGGGTAGTAGCGAGGGCGGCGCGAGCGGCGAAGTAGCCGCACATGCCGTGCACGCCGCCGCCGGGAGGGGTCGAGGAGGAGCAGATATAGAGGCCGGGGGCGGGGGTTGAGTAGGGCGTGAAGCGGGCGGCGGGGCGGGCGAAGAGCTGCCGGAAGTCCAGCAGGCCGCCGTTTATATCGCCGCCGATATGGTTGGCGTTGATACGTTGGAGATCCGCGGGCCCCATCGTGGTCTTCGCGAGGATACGGTCGCGAAAGCCGGGCGCGAAGCGCTCGATCTGCTGCTCTATACGCTCTGTCATGTCGAAGCCGGAGCCGTTCGGGACGTGGCAGTAGGCCCAGACGGTATGCTTGCCCTCGGGCGCGCGCGACGCGTCGAAGAGGCTCTGCTGGGCGAGCAGGACGAAGGGGCGTTCGGGGTGATCGCCCCGCGAAACCGCAGCCTCTCCGGCGGAGATCTCCTCCAACGTACCGCCGACGTGGACGGTCCCGGCCCGCATGCAACCCTCTGCCTCCCAGGGGATCGGCCCGTCGAGCGCGAAGTCGACCTTGAAGACCCCCGGGCCGTAACGATACCGTCCGAGGGCGCTCTGGTAGCGCGCCGGGAAGTGTTGGCCAGCGATCTCTAGAAGCTGACGCGGAGTCACGTCGAAAAGTACCGAGCGCGCCCTTGGCACCTCCTCGACCGAGCGGACGCGCACCCCGGCGTGTACCTCGCCGCCCAGGGAACGCAGATACGATACGAGCGCGTCGGCGATCTTCTGGGATCCGCCTCTGGGGAAAGGCCAGCCGGCGGCATGGCCCAACGTGCCCAGCACGAGGCCGAAGGCGGCGCTCGGTCCCTGCTCCATTGGCAGAAACGAGTGTGCGGCGTTGCCCGCGAAGAGCCCGCGAGCCTCCTCGCCTTCGAACAGGCTCTCGGCGAGCCCTCGCGCGGAACGAACGGCCCTTAGGCCGAAGCGGGCGAGAGCCAACGGATGGCGTGGAGGCCGGGGCGGGCCGAGGATGGAGTCGATGATGCGGTCGAAGTCACGGGTTATCGGGCGCATCAGGCTCCTATACGCTCCGGCGTCGGGCCCCAGAGTCTTCCCCGTCTCTTCCACCGACCGTTCGAGGACCGCCGCCCGTCCGCCGTCGAAGGGATGGGCGAGCGGAGCCGGCGGATGTACCCACTCTAGCCCATGCTCCTTGAGGGGCAACGTGGAGAAGAACGGTGAGGCGTAACCCAAGGGATGAATTGCAGAGCCCAGGTCGTGGATGAAACCCGGCAAGTTGAGCTCCCCGGAACGAGTACCGCCGCCTACTGTGTCCTCGGCCTCCAACACGACCACCGAACGACCGTTCCGTGCCAGCTCCACGGCGGCGGCAAGGCCGTTCGGCCCCGAGCCTACCACCACTGCGTCCAACGCACCGTTACTCACTCTGTCAGACATACGGTAATTCTACCGCGAAGATGGGATCGGGCGGCCGTTCACGACGCTGTGCTGCCGGAGACGCGAACACCCTACGCGCGGGAGCTTAAGAGAAGCCTTCGGTTGGACTCTTATAAAAACTGTCCCTTCATCGTCCATCCCCTGGCTTCTCCACGCACCAGTGTTTCTCCTCGTCTTCCTGGAGTAGTTCAGACGAGCGTGGGCTACTCTCGGTCTCTGCGAGCGCGAGGCTCCGTCTCGCCTCTGTCGGCGTCCTCTGACCATATCCTTCTTGACCAGCACGGCATCGCTCGGTAGTGGTTCCCTCACTCTTTCGTATGCTTCCTCTCAAACTCTACCCGGCGGAATGAACGAGAAAGCTCGTAAGTGGTATCGGCGAGCGCACGCATGGGTATAGATATGGTTGTGTCAAGGGAGAGACGGCAAACGAGGAAAGGGGTATCGCTCGTGAGTAATCTGGCAGGCGCCGTCGTGGTGGTAACGGGGGCCGGAAGGGGTATGGGACGGGCCATAGCCGAAGAGCTCGGATCGGCGGGCGCGAAGGTAGTGGTCAACTACTCCAGGAGCAAGGAGCCGGCCGAGGAGGTAGTCCAGAAGCTCTCGCAGAACGGAGGCGGCGAGGCCGTGGCTATAGGCGCCGACGTCTCCAAGGCGGACGAGGCGAAGAAGCTCATCGACGAGACGCTGGAGAGGTTCGGTCGTATAGACGTGCTGGTCAACAACGCCGGTATAACCGTCGACCGAACCATGAAGAAGCTTACAACCGATGAGTGGGATCAGGTCGTGCAGGTGGACCTAAACAGCTCCTACTACACGGTCAAGGCAGCCCTCTCGCAGTTTATAGAGCAGGAGAGCGGCGCGATCATCAACATCAGCTCCTTCGTGGGGCAGGCAGGCAACTTCGGCCAGACCAACTACGCGGCGGCCAAGGCCGGTATGATCGGGTTCACTAAATCAGCGGCTCAGGAGCTTGCGCGCTACAACGTAACGGTCAACGCCATCTGTCCGGGCTTTATAGAGACCGATATGTTCTCTGCCGTCCCCGAGGAGGTGAAGGACAGGATCCGCAAGAGGATACCGCTCGGAAGGATCGGCGAACCGAGCGAGGTTGCCCGCGCCGTCCGCTTCCTCGTCGAGGACGGCGGCTACATAACCGGCCAGACCATAAACATCAACGGCGGAATCTATATGCAGTAGCCGTCGAGAGCCTCGCAGAGCCGGCCCCGTCCTTCAGGTCCTGAGAGGGCCGGCTTTGCGTATACTACATAGGGTTTGGATGCCGAGAATTACGACGCTGAGAAAATCCGGCCGCTCGGGATCTTCGGGCGGCCTTTTCGTACTCTCCTTTCGCGGGAGATCCGACGTTTCGCGAGGGTCTGGACGCAGACTTTGCTCTCGCCTCTCTTCACCTCACTCTTATATATCGTGGTTTTCGGGTACGGCTTGGGGAGTCGCATCCGGGAGGTCGATGGGATTCCTTACCTGCAGTTCGTCCTGCCCGGTCTTGTCTTGATGAGCGTCATCACCTCCGCCTACGGCAACACCTCCTCAAGCCTCTTCGACGCCAAGCGCGAGCGGTACATAGACGACGTGTTGGTAAGCCCGATTACCCCGTTCCAGATGGCGCTCGCCTACGTGCTGGGGGGCGTCGCGCGGGGGATGCTGGTGGGCGTAGGGACCTTCGCCGTCGCCATACCGCTCGCCGGCCTGCCGGCGGAACATCCCCTGCTCCTGCTGATCTCAGGCTTGGCGGCGTGCGTGATCTTCGCCTCCGTTGGCGTGGTGGCTGGCATACTCTCTACTCGCATCGACCATATCTTCTTTATGACCAGCATCGTCATCCAGCCGCTCGCGTTCCTCGGCGGGGTGTTTTACTCAGTGGAGATGCTCCCGGAACCCTTGCGGATAGCAACGTACTTCAACCCGATCTTCTACGCGATAGATACCTTCCGCTACGCGGCGCTGGGCGTCTACGATGTAGCGCCTTATCCTGCTCTGGCCGTGCTGGTGCTCCTCGCTATCCTGACCTTTTTGGCGACGATGGAGATCCTGCGTCGCGGCTACAACCTGCGCTACTAGAATTCAGCTGAGAACATACCTCTAATAACCGGCGGGTAGACGATCCTGACTCTCCGGACGAGCCTACGTACTCCCTCTCCGCCATCCAACACGGAGCAAGACCACGACGCCCGCCAGCCCTAGTAGAGAGAGGATAACCGCTGTTGGCACGATGATGACTCTTACTTCGGCGGGACTTGAGCCTCCACCTACGGGTAATGCAGCCCCGGATAAGCCAAGCGCCCGCAGGTCATCCTTCGCCGCGGCGAGCGGCTGGGTCCCTTCGCAGGTACTCGTCCGCAGGGTATCGTCCTCCCCACGTCGGGCATACACGAGGTATCGCTCGCCCTCCCGGGCATCCACTCCGCAGCCCGAGCCCCCTTCCCCATAACCAAGAACGACGATCTGCTTCTCCGGGTCGCCCTTCCAGGACTCCTCCACCTCGAAAGTGATAGGGTCACCGGCCGTAGTCCAGTCTCTGGAGACGAGTATTGGTTCCCGGATATAGCTTCCCCTACGCTGATCGCCTTGCCCGAGAAAACCGCCTCCGACACTCGTAGTTGTTCCTCGGGTCTCAGGGGCTCACACATACAAGCGTGCGCTTCGCCGACGCCGAGGACGATGGCGGACAGAAAGCTTACCGCTAAGGCAGCGAGAAAGAGTCTCAGGGTAGAACGTTCGGATTAATTACAGCTCCGCCGTTCAGGTATTAGCAGGCGAGTGGCATCAGGGCTGTCCTTGTCTCCTCAATCCTGCATATCTCTTGCGTTTGGACCAGGCGCTTTGAGCAACGTGTACGAGACCCAGGGTACCGGCGAAGCCGGTTACAGCGGCGAACGGCCAGGCGAGGAGACGCGGGTGACGGACGCCAAGGACCGAGACGCCTAGAAGAGTAGTGGCGAGGGCGGCCCCGATCTTGCTCTGATGAGTTCGTAATGGGGCGCCGCTGTCCATGAGTACGGCGCTCCCAAGACGGGAAGCGGTCGCCACCGCCCGCGGTCCGCTGCCGGGGGTCTGTCGCTGCACCCGTCGCTCGGCAGGGCTGATGCGGCGCTCGGGGACGGCGCGCGGTCTGCGGGGGGTGCCGCCGAGGAAGATCTCCCGGGCGTCGTCGAGGTCTTCCTCGAACATCTCCTCCATCTTTGCTCCGAAGGCTTGGTCTTCGGCGAGGATGTCGACCTCCCAGTTCGCCAGAAGACCGGAGACGTTGAGATTCGTCGAGCCGACACGCCCCCAGAGACCGTCGGCAACGCTCGTCTTGGCGTGCATCATCAAACCGCCGTACTCGTAGATACGCACCCCGGACTCAAGGAGCTGATGGTATCCGATCCGGGAGAGAAAGCCGATCCACGGCAGGTCGTTCGTCGCCGGCAAGAGTATCCGAACGTCTACCCCGTCCCTCGCCGCCGCCATCACCGCCTGAGTGAGGCCCGGGACCGAGAGGAAGTAAGCATCGGCAATCCACATCCGCTCCTCTACCTCGGCCATGAGGAACTGCAAGACCCGTAATATGCGCGCCTTGCCGGGCTCCTGTATGACTACCCGCGCCTGCATCTCCCCTGCTGCCGACATGTCCGCAGCCTTGGGGCGCTCCAAACCGGGTAAAGGGTCGCCCGTCTCGTCCCACACGCCGGCGAAGGCTCGTTCGAGATCGGCGACGGCGGGCCCGCGCACGCTTACGGCGGTATCGCGGTAGGGCAGATCCGTCTCGGGGGAGCGCCTGAGCCAGGTATCGGCGATGCACACCCCGCCCGCCGAGGCGTAAACACCGTCCACAGCAAGAAGCTTCCGGTGGTCACGCCGCAGGAAGTCTAGAGGGGCCTGCACGGCCGGAGGGTTGACCGCGCGTACTTCCACCCCCGCCCTCCTGAGACCCTCCCAGAAGGAGCGAGGTACGTCCATCGAGCCAAACCAATCGTAGAGGATGCGCACGGGCACACCCTCGCGAGCCTTTGCAGAGAGGGCGTCAGAGAAACGGTGGCCGATCTCATCGGCCCGGAAGATGTAGTTCTCAAGGTGTACCCAGCGCTGCGCGTTTCGGATCTCGGCGAGCCAGTCGTCGTAGGTCGTCGGCCCGTTCTCGAGCAGCCTCAGCTCGTTGCCGTAACGAAGCGGCGAGTCGCTGACCCGAGCCATCGCCCTATCTAACCGCGAGATCAACGTCTCTTACACCTCCCCGTACCTTTGAGGACGGCAACACAAGAACTTGAACTGAATTTTCGGGTAACCTCCTGTGCCGTACTCTCCCTATAGCTCCAGCCATTCTACCCGGCAAGAGCTGCCTTTGATCTGCTGAGAGATCAGCAGATCGTTCACGACCGCTAAACACACTGGGATGCTCGGTTTTTTTGCGACTCTCTTCGTGGAAGATAGAGAGCATGAGCGGAGGTTCGAGACGAAGCTGGCAGCAGTTTAAGGAGAGCAGACCAAGAAACCGCTTCCAGGAACGCTATCACTATCGCCAGCAGGGCAGCAGCAACTGGTTCAGCCCGCGCAAGGTTGTATATATCATGGGCGGGATCGTGATTGCCGTCGCGAGCCTCGTGCTCGCGCCCCTGCCGGGACCGGGTTGGGCCACCTTCTTTATCGGCCTCGCTCTACTGGCGGGCGAGATCCTTTTCGTCGCACGATTTCTCGATAGCATCGAGGTGAATTTGAGGAAGATAGCCCTCGTATTCAGAGATGTCTGGAGAGAGTTGTCCCCTTTGGGAAGGATGTTTATCGTCATGGTAGTTCTGTTATTGGCAGCTACTCTCATGTACGCGGCTCTCCGTCTGATCTTTGGCGGCTGATGAAGCGCCGGGACCGTAAGGAGCAAACCGGCAAGAGCAGCTCTCCGGCGGATGCCGGATCGGCACTGCGTCTCCTCTTACTTGGCGGAGGCTCGCTTCAACGAGCACGCTGATGTGGATTGAGAGTCCCTCGGGAGACTGGTAGCTTGACGAACGTAAGGGGGTTTCGGTGCGAGAGGATGGAGGAGATGGTGAGCGGTTACGGAGACTTCGGCAGCAGCCTGCGAGACCTGCCAAGGCTAAGAGACAGCCGCCGCAGACGGGCTTCGAGCTGGGATGAAAGCGGCGGCAACGACGATAGGATCACGCTCGCCCCTAAAGAGAGCGCTGTGCTCGCGCAGATCTCCGGCGCGGGGAACATCAACCACCTCTGGATTACCATCAGCGCTGATCCCCCCAATATTTCTCCGGAGCAGGACTATCTTAGAAAGCTACTCCTGAAGATGTATTGGGACGGGGAAGAGGAGCCGAGCGTGCTCGTCCCTCTGGGCGATTTTTTCGGTATAGGACACGCCAGGACCGGCAACTTCGTCTCCTCCCCCTTACAGATGAGCCCTCAGGATGGGCGGTCTTTCAACTGCTTCTTCCACATGCCCTTCGCTTCAGGCGCTCGTATAGAGGTTCAAAGCGAGCTTAGCGGCGGCAACATGCTCCTCTACTACTACATAGACTACGAGCAGTTCGACGAGCTGGAGAAGGGGTTGGGCCGCTTCCACGCCCAGTGGCGTAGGGAGAACCCGACCGACGGAGTCGAAGAAGGAGACCAGAACAACGAGGAGTTTCTATTTGGCGGCGAGAACAGGAACGGTGAGGGGAACTACACTGTCCTCGAAGCCGAGGGCAGGGGACACTACGTAGGGTGCGTGCTGAACATACACAACCTGCGCGAGACCGAGAGTTGGAACTGGTACGGAGAGGGAGACGACATGATCTTTGTAGACGGAGAAAGCTGGCCGCCCTCGCTGCACGGCACCGGTACCGAGGACTACTTCAACACCGCCTGGAGCCCGAACCAGAGGCACTCCTCGGCGTATCACGGGATCACGCTCGAAGGCGAAGAGAACTGGAGCGGGCAGGTAAGCTACTACCGCTTTCACGTAGAGGACCCGGTAACGTTCGGGGAGTCGATAAGGGTCAGCATCGAGCACGGCCACGCCAACAAGCGGAGCGACGACTACTCCTCGGTCGCCTACTGGTACCAGACCGAGCCGCACAAGCCCTTCTCCATACTGCCGGTGGAGCAACGCATCCCTCGCCCCGTCCGCGCTCGCACCCTCCCTAAAGCGGCCCTCTCAAAGGGCAGGAGACTATTACGCGCCGTCGGACGGGCCCTCCTCCGGCTCTAGCCCTGGCCCTCCCTACGAAACGTCTTCCGTGACCTCGGCCCCATCTTCGATAGATGCACCCGACTCAACGCTCACGCCGGAGGCGATAGTCGCCCCCTCTCCCACGGTCACCCCGTCCCCAAGCGCGCTGCCTTCGAGAAGACGAACCCGATCACCCACCCTGCAAAAACTTCCCACGAGAGCGCCGTTCAGCTCCGCGTCCTCCCCGATCTGTGCGCCACCGGCTACCGTGGCACGCGCGACCGACGCGCCCGCTCCCACGTAGACGTCCGATCCGAGAACCGAGTAGGGCCCGATACGGGCACCGGGACCGGCCCAGACGTTGTCCCCCAAAACGACTGGCCCTTCTACGGCTCTCGCTCCTACAGCCGTCCCGCTCCCGACGTATACGCCCTCCTGCAGCTTCTCTCCGGGCGGCTGGACACCCTGAACCTTGCCGTCCAGCGCGTCTCTCTGGGCGCCTATGTACTGCTCGATGTTACCGATATCCTCCCAGTATCCCTTCATCACGTATCCATAGACTGGCCGCCCCTCCTCGAGCATCTTGGGGAAATGGTCCTTGGACCAGTCGTACTCCTGCCCCTCCGGGATGTCCCGCAACACGTGGGGCTCGACTACGTAGATCCCCGTGTTCGCCGTATACGAGAACACCTCGTCCTCGTCCGGTTTCTCCAGGAACTCGGTCACCCGCCCCTCGTCGTCGGTTATCACGATGCCGAACTCCGAAGGTTCATCCACCTCCTTCAAGACCAGCGTGACCTCAGCCCCGCGCTCCTCATGCAAGGCGACCGCCTTCTCCAGATCCACGTCCGTAAGCGCATCTCCCGAGACGATCACGAACCTCTCCGTCAGCCAATCCTCGACGTATTTCACCGATCCGGCGGTACCCAGAGGCTCCTCCTCGACGGAGTACTTCATCTTCACGCCCCACTCCCCGCCGTCACCGAAGTACTCGGTTATCGCCTCGGGCATGTATTCAAGCGTGACCAGTATGTTCTCGAAGCCGTGGCGTTTGAGTAGCCGGACGATATGCTCCATGCAAGGTGTATTGAGAATGGGGATCATCGGTTTGGGCCTGTCGCTAGTCAACGGCCTGAGCCTCGTCCCTTGTCCCCCCGCCATAATGACCGCTCTCATATATCCCCTCTACCCCCTCTGCGACTGCCGGATCGGCCCTCGCGTCTTTTGTACAGAGCTGTATTATGGCCGAGAACGCCTCCTTCTGAAGGTCTGTCTCAGGACGAGAGCATGCGCGGTACGGGAGAAACCCTCTGCCGGCGCGGGCCAACCCGAATTCCGGGGACGGCGATGCGCTACGAGCTTCCTGAAGCGCTGGTATTTCAGCGGCCGCTAAACTCCTGCTAGAGGCAGGGCAACGGGCCGAAACCTCCGGCAGTGTTTCGGGATTCGGCGTTGCGCGGGCGGGCGCCGGAATCGAAGGAGAGTGACGAAGCGCCGTTACGGCGCCGATCACCCTTTTGGTGACGATAGATCCTCCCTTCGGATGACGCGAGGTCAGAGCTCTACTGGCAACCTTCTTTTAGTTCGTACACCTTCTAAAAGAGGAGGAAGATCGTGAAGAAGCTGATCCTGTTGATGACGGTGCTGACGATTGCGCTGGTGAGAACCGTTCCTGCCCTGGCTCAGGGCGCCGCTAGCGGGTCAGCCACCGTTAGCGGTGACCAGTCAGCAGAGAACCCGACCGACGACGCCAACAGCATCCGGGGAACGATTACTAGCATCTCTGGCTCCGTGGTGCTCGTCGAGGAAGATCCAGCCGACGAGTCGGGCTCGGCAAAAGGCGCATGGCAAGCGGGGGGTGCGCGAGTACATCACGGGCGGCTTGGGGGCGGGCATCCTGACCATACTCGGTAACAAGGCCAGACCGGTGCTCGCGCCGATCGCGTTGCGTGCCACGCCACTGCCCCTGGCGGCGAGGCTCGCCATAGGAGGCGCAGCCGCCGCCGGTCTAGGCGCGGCGGTGTGGCTACTCCGCCGCGCCTAGAAGAGAAACACGTTTCCGAGAAGACCCCTTAGCGGCAACTCGGTGAATAGGAGCATAAGCAGGGCCGGGGTCATTAGCAACCCCGCCCTGATGGCGACTTTACCCGTGCGGGGCCCTAGCCGTACTTCTGCGCCACCTGCTCGAGATCCGGGCCCGCCTTCTGCAGGTCCTCCGGGATCATCACGGGGTGGGCTTTGACGGTCGCGCCCACCCCGAGGAAAAGGGGTTCTGTCATGGCCGGGATCTGGGAGGCGTCCTCCATGTTGACGACCAGGTATCCGCCTCGACCCCCTTCTATGTCCCCGAAATACGCTGCCTCAGGCTTGAGGTCTTCCAGTACGGACTGGAGGACCTCGCCGATGGTTCCGTCCTTGATCATCGCGTTCCCCGCGTCCATCGGGATGCGGAACGTGAGCATAAAGCGCATGCGCTTTCTTCTCCTTCCTCCCGCTTCCCCCAGCGGGCTTGTGGGCTTAGCTTTGACCCTATCTGCCGACTGGCACAAGCGCAAGGCCTTGGGGGATCGTCGGCAGGAGCAGAGCCCAGGAGAGCGTGGGGTTCCGAAAAGGCCTCTTCTCGGCAGCTCGTGAATAGGCACAAGTCGCCTTCCAGGCACGATCCTTCTTACTAGCCCAATATCCCTCTTTAACCGTAAATGAAACCCGACTTATCCCATACTATAATGACGCCTTGGCTCATCGGATCTTGTGCCACGCCCACTATCTTCCAGCTTTGCCTAGCACCCTTGTTAACTGATTCTTGTAGCGTCACGATCGAGGGTACATCGCTTCCCGTTGCCAGCGGGACAAGCTCTACCTGGTAACGCTCGGCCTCCAGGCCACCGAAGGCTCCAGATCGTTCTTCAGCCATAGTTCTTCCTCCTCTAAAAAGGGCCGGATCGTAGAGGTCTGCTCTGCGCAACCATCTCCTACAAACTGCTTCGCCAACAATAACATTGCCTATTACTAACTCTTCCCCTTTCGTGTAAGGGGCTCGTAAAGTGCGGTTAAGGTTGGGTAAAGAGAATGTTTAAGGCGCCTAACCGCAAAACTGTACTTTTTCCGAGAACCCCATACACATGAAGCCTGGTTTCCGAGAAGACATCTTAGCGGCAATCCGGTGAATAGAGGCAAAACAGGGCCGAGAATCTGTTCCTGTCTCTCAGACTGGCCTCGGTTAGTTCCAGGGTGATCTGGGGATGCTAAAGATCGTACAGGGGGAGAGTGTAGGAGCTAGTGGATAAAGAACCACTTCACAAACAGAATAATGAAGAAATAGAGCAGACGCTTGCCCTCCCTAGCGGAGTCGCTATCTCTGTTCGTGTTGTTCGCCAAGACGACGCTTCTGCCTTGCAGCGGGTTCACTCTCGGTGTAGCAAACGTACTATCTACTTGCGCTTCTTCGGTAGTTTGGAGGAGTTGCCGGACCGAAAGGCCAAGTCCTTCGCCAGCACTGACGGCTCTAACCACTTAGGGTTGGTTGCGCTGGACCCCGATGATCCAGACGAGATTATCGGTATAGTGCGCTTTGATCGCGAGTCGGACAGCGAGAAGGCAGAGTACGCGGCGCTCGTTGAGGATCGCTGGCAGGATCAGGGGGTAGGGACGGCTCTAACCCGGATTCTGATCGACGAGGCGCGAGCCAAAGGGATTAGGTTCTTTTTCGCGCTTGTGAAGGGCGATAACAAGCTTATGCTCAACGTCCTACGCCATCTCAATCTCCCCGAACAAGAGCACCAAGACAAGGAACCCGCAGTCAAGCGTATCGAGGTTGAACTCCCCTCGTAAAAGGGTTGATAAAGAACTCTCGGAAACCCTCTCTCATCCCACCGCAACCTTAATTCACTAGACCCATCACCGTATCGGGTATAGCGGGCCAGTAGTAGTAGCGCCCGGTCCATACAGCTTTCTACATGCTTGGATAGTTGTTCAGCTTGCGCCGCGCTACTAAAGGGTTGCGAGGCGCAGTTGCAGAAGGGGATCTCCGTCAGCGAGGAGGTGTGTCATCGGTCGCGCCGCTCGAAGTCATCGATTCTGAGTTCCAGACCCACGAGGTACTCTGCGAGATTGCGCGAGATGCTTAGATCCAGCATTCGCTTTTGCACGGTGGCTTCGAAAGCTTGTTGATTAGAGTTCACAATCTCTCGTGCTCGCTTGGCTATCTCTTCTTCGTCATCCATGATGCCCTCTTCCTGTTTCGCCTCTCGGCTCATTCGCACAGCATGCGTCTAAAAAGCGCTAGGCTTCTGCAAATTTCCGAGAAGTAGTCTAGCGGTGAATAA
>CADCVD010000100.1 GCA_902806055.1 uncultured Rubrobacteraceae bacterium | reverse complement strand
CACGGAGGACACGTCGCCTTTGTCTCGGCCGACAACAACGAGCGGCGCTTCTGGGCGGAGGAGCGGCTCGCGGAGTTCTGCCGTCTCCTCTTGGCAGCTACGCTCTCGTAGAATTGGAGGTCCGTCCATGCTGCGTATCGGGGCCTCCGGTTCCGTGGCGGTTCTTTCCCGGCGAGAGTATGAGTTGGAGAGGAGAAGGTGCTCCTATGGGCTCCAACTCATCATGCAGCTTCTATGCGGCCGGTTTGTCACCGCCTTTGCGGTGTCAGGTTAGTCAAGAGTTGTTAGCCGAGAGAGCCTGAAGTCAGGCCCGGAGCTACTCCAGGGTGTGGTCGAGCGCCTTTGAGATCCGTGTCTCCAATACTGGCCATGCGGAGCCGGGCGTAGCCTGCGGAGTACGCGAGCAGCGGGTGCAACCTGGCTCTCAGGCGGAGAGAGGCAGGCTACTCTCGCGCACCTCAACTGAGAGGGCACGTTTGATCTTGTCGAACTCTCTCTTCTCGGTCTCGCCGACCAGCGTCGCTGCGATCCCTTCCCTGCCTGCGCGCGCCGTACGCCCTATACGGTGTACATACGTCTCCACGTCTTCAGGGAGATCGTAGTTGATGACGTGCGATACGTCGGGTATGTCGAGCCCGCGCGACGCGACGTTCGTCGCGATGAGGATGCTTGTCCGGCCCCCGACGAACGCGGCGAGCGTCTTGGTACGCTGCGCCTGCGTCTTCCCGCCGTGTAACAGGCCCGCCTTGTAGCCGTCCCGTTCGAGTTGGCGGTGCAGCTTGGTCGCCCCGTGCTTCGTCCGGCGAAATACGATCGCACGCGGCTCCTTCTCCGCGTCGATCAGGGACCGCAGTGCGCTCGTCTTGTCGCGACCGTTCACCCGATAGGAGACCTGCGCGACCGTATCTACCGTGGGCGTCCTGGACTCTACTGCGAGCCACTGCGGAGAGCGCATGTGACTATTGACCATGCTGCGTATAGCCTTGGGCATCGTGGCCGAGAAGAGCGCAGTCTGCCTGCCGCCGGGAGTGCGCGAGAGGATACGCCCGACGTCCGGCGCGAACCCCATATCGAGCATCCGATCGGCTTCGTCGAGCACGAGGTAACGCACCGAGCCAAGCCCGAGCGTGCCCCTCTGCAAATGGTCGAGGATGCGTCCCGGTGTGCCGACCACAACCGGGGCCCTGCGGCCCTTGAGCGCCTTGATCTGCGGGCCTATAGCTACGCCTCCACAGAGGGTCACCGGGCGGATCGGTTCGTAGCGGGAGAGGTTCGAAAGCTCCGTGGCGGCCTGGGCGGCGAGTTCTCGCGTGGGCACGAGCACGAGCGCCTGCACGCCTCGCGTCTTCGGGTCGATCGCTCCGAGCAGCGGTATGGAGAAAGCAGCCGTCTTGCCGCTGCCGGTCTGTGCGATGCCGACGACGTCCTTACCGTCCAGGAGCACGGGCAGCGTTAGCGCCTGTATCGGGGTGGGGACCTCCCATCCCTGATCTGCCACGGCCTTGCGGACCGGTTCGGAGACGGGAAGATCCGTGAACGAGACCCGCGGGGCCTCGGTTAGGGTATGCGGTGCCAAAATAAGATGTTTCCTTCCTCTTGTCGCGTACAACTGGCGCCACTGTAAGGAGCGTACGTCGTGGCGACCGCTCGACAGGAGAGGATAGGCACAAAACACAAGAAAGGAGATGCGTTTCAGGCGTTCCGCATCTCAAGAATCGTGGACGTATGTTCTTGACTGTGTAGCATAGTAAGTATACCGAACGCGCACCCGTAGTCAACCGGAGGCGCAAATGCCGCCTTCGCGATGCACTAGCTCCGGGGATTGTTGGATGGTGAGGCGGGTCCCGGCCCTCAGTTTCTCACCTCGGTAAGCAGGATAGCCCTCTTACTGTGTCTCATCACCTACATAGCAGACGTTTCCAAGCCAATCATAAGGGCCGAGGACGTTAATAA
Organism: uncultured Rubrobacteraceae bacterium; assembly: GCA_902806055.1. Taxonomy (GTDB): domain Bacteria; phylum Actinomycetota; class Rubrobacteria; order Rubrobacterales; family Rubrobacteraceae; genus Rubrobacter_F. Next base: position 6,289 of record CADCVD010000100.1, on the reverse strand, counting down.
GAAAATCCTTGGCCCTTATGAGTAAACGCTCTACTCTCGAGTGCGCTCGCACGCCGAGAGCGCGGTACGGTGGTTCGAAGACGTTATTGAGATTCGTGGGTCAGGCGTGAGTGGAGAGGGCGCTCAGTCATACAGACCTCGCGCCCTCTCATTGTCGGCGTGGTTAGGGTGTGAGCAAGACCTTTATCGCATTGTCCTGCTTTTTCTGGAAGATCTCGTACCCGTGCGGCGCCTGATCTAGCGGCAGCTTATGGGTGGCGAGATCCTCGACGCCCAAAGGGTCGGCCGTGTCGGTCAGCAGCGGCATGATGTCGTCTGTCCAGTGCTTGACGTTGGCCTGGCCCATGCGCAGTTGGATCTGCTTGTCGAAGAGTGTGAGCATGGGAACGGGGTCCGCCATTCCGCCGTAGAGGCCGATAAGGGAGATCGTGCCGCCCCGGCGCACCGCGTCGATCGCCTGGTAGAAGACGTTCATACGGTCGACCCCGGCCTCCTGAAAGACGCTCTGCGCGGCTTTGTCGGGTAGGAGACCCGCGATCTGCTGCGTGAGCCCGGTGGCGGGCGAGCCGTGCGCCTCCATCCCGACCGCGTCGATCACGGAGTCCGGTCCCCGACCGTCGGTCATCTCGCGCATCGCCTCCGGCACGTCGTCGTGGTCGTTGGCGTCGAGAACCTCGATCCCGTGGCGACGCGCCATCTCGATCCGCTCGGGTACGATGTCGACGGCGATGACCCGATAACCCTTGTGCCGGGCGATGCGCGAGCTCATCTGACCGATCGGGCCGAGCCCAAAGACCGCTACGCTGCCGCCCTCGGGGATACCGGCGTACTCGACCGCCTGCCAAGAGGTAGGCAGCACGTCGGAGAGGTAGACGAAGCGCTCGTCGGGCATGCCTTCGGCTTCCTCCGGGACCTTGATCGGCATGTAGTTCGCCAGCGGTACGCGCAGGAACTCGGCCTGCCCTCCGGCTACCTCCCCGTAAAGCTTGGAGAAACCGAACAGGGAGGCGCCCATGCCCTGATCCCGCACTTGTGTGGTCTCGCATTGCGAGTGCAAGCCCTGATCGCACATGAAGCAGTACCCGCAGCAGATGGTGAACGGGAGCACGACGCGGTCCCCGGGTTTGACGTGGGTTACCTCCGGGCCGACCTCTTCTACGATACCCATGGGCTCGTGGCCGAGGACGTCACCCTCCCCCATAAACGGGCCGAGTACCTCGTAGAGGTGCAGGTCGGAGCCGCAGATCGCCGTCGTCGTGATTCGCACTAGAGCGTCGTCGGCCTCCTGAACTACCGGGTCGGGTACGTTGTCGACCCGCACGTCGCGCTTGCCATGCCATGCAACAGCCTTCATCTCATCTTACCTCCGAGATCGCGTTTAATTACCGTTGTGATCTCATACCGCTAAACCGGCACATGTACACTTTTTGTACACCCGTATCCGTAATATTCCGTGCGGAGAGCCAGGCAGTCAATGAGTAGCGAATCGTTGTCTCTTCCCCTGTCGTCCTGATAAGCGAGCCGGTAGAGAGACGAACTTAGTGTGTTCGTGGCCTTGAGCCGCCCTTCACCTGAAAGACCTTACTAGATCTTCTCGCGTATCCTGTTGAAGAGCGCGGTGATTTCCCGATCATCTATGTAACTCAGCAAGAAATCATCGGCCATCAGGAGGGCGACTCTTGAGTTTTGACGGCCTTCTTCTTCGGTGCCTGCGTACTGCGGGTTGCCCTCCGCGAGCCACCTGAGATTATCTAGCAACCGATCCCGGTCCATACGGCTCCCTCTTTCGGTTCCGCCGAGATAGTAACATTGCCTCGTCTCGTAAGCGCGGTCAATCCCTCGCCCGCACCTACATGCGTGGCTGGGCGGGGCGGGGGGAATAGATAGAAGCGTATGGGAGAAGACAGAAACGAAGAGGGGCGGCTGCGAGCTCGTCCGGCGGAGGCATCTGATGGAGCGGCGCCTACCGGCCTGCAGATGCTTGAGTTGGACGGTGCGCGAGACGGCTACCTTTACGCACCGGCCGGCTACCGGCCCGAAAGGCCCGCCCCGCTGGTGGTTTTGTTGCACGGCGCGGGCGAGGATGCTCGCGACGGTCTAGCCTTGCTCCGGGCACAGGCTGACGAGGCCGGTCTCATACTGATCGCGCTGAGCTCACGCGGACCTACCTGGGACTTTGTCAGGGGCGTATATGGTCCTGACGTTGTCGCTATCGACCGGGCTCTGGAGGAGGCATTCTCTTCCTGGACGGTAGACCCGGCGCGGGTTGCGGCGGGGGGATACTCTGACGGAGCCTCTTACGCGCTCTCGCTCGGGATCGCGAACGGGGACCTGTTCACGCACATAATGGCGTTCTCGCCGGGCTTCATGGCGCCGGTCGGGCAGGTGGGATCCCCCCGAATCTTCGTCTCTCACGGTGCTCGCGACGGGTGGCTACCCATCGAGCGTTGCAGTCGCAGGATCGTGCCCCAGCTCGAGCGTGCCGGATACGACGTAACGTACAGAGAGTTCGACGGCCCCCACGTGGTCCCGCCCGTGATCGGACGTGAGGCGACGGAGTGGTTCACTGCAGGATAGGACTAGAAGCTTAGCTCAACCGCTATCACCCCTCTCGATGCTAACCGGCTCACTCAACGCTGGTAGGGAGGATGCTAGTATCGGAGAGGTGAACAAGTCGAGAGGCGGCGCAAAGGGAGGAGCTTGCGAGCTCTGCAACCGGGAGGTTCAGAGGCTGACTCGGCATCATCTCATCCCCAGGACGCGCCACAAGAACAAGCGCAACAAGAAGAACTTCGACCGGCGGGTAGTTCACCTTACGGTTGGCCTCTGCCCGCCATGTCACCGGCACATACACGCCGTCCTCGGCAACAAGGAACTTGAGCGGGAGTACAGCACGCTCGAGGCCCTGAGATCCCACCCCGACATAGCGAGGTTCGTCGCCTGGGTTAGCAAGAAACCTCACGGTACCAGGGCGAGCATCCCCCGTGTCCCCGAGATAGAGAACACCGGGCAAACGAAAATCACCTGCCGGTAGCTTGCTCTCCCGAACGGACACCCTGCCTCCCGACGGGTAGACGGAATGTTTCTGACGGGAGCAACGGTTCGTCTATTGACCGTAAGTTACAAGCAACGCGCTATACCGGAGAGCCTACTTTAATGCAGGCTTTGTAGACAATCGCCGCTTGCTTCACGATACTATCGTGATCTAGTAGAGCGCGGGAAGGAGGACAGAGAATATGAGTTCCGAGAAGAATCAGGTAGCTGTACACACGGCGGGCGGTATCTGTAGTGAGGTGACGGTGAACGGGCACGCCCTTGTAGCCGACGAGCCGCCAGATCTCGGGGGCACGGGAGCTGGACCAACTCCCTACGATTACCTGCTGGCGGCGCTCGGAAGCTGCACCGCGATAACGGTACGCATGTACGCCGATCGCAAGGGTTGGCCGCTAGAGTCGGTGACGGTCCGGCTGGAACACGGGAGAATCCACGCGAAGGACTGCGAGGAATGCGAGACGGAGAGCGGCAGGTTAGATCACATCGAGCTCGAACTCGATCTGGAGGGACCGCTCAATGACGAGCAACGCCAGCGGCTCCGGGAGATGGCCGACCGCTGCCCGGTTCACCGGACGCTCGAGTCAGAGATGCTGATCCAAACCCGTATGGATTCTCAAACCTGAGAGCGACGCTCTACGCAAGCCTTCGTACACAGGCTTCCAAACTCGTACTCTGACGAGACGGCCCGGGACCGGACCATGGTGACGAAGCGGTGCCCGTAACAACCCAAATTCCGCAGACCCGTTAGAGCAACGGATGCATCGGAACGGGCTAGAATACAGCGGTTGGCTATTACGCAACTGGGCCGGAGGCTTGAGCAATCTGTGCTCCACGTATAGCGAGAGGTAATTTGTCTGGAACGTCCTACAGTTTGGAGAACGGCCGGCTGCCGTACGATCTTGCGGCCTTCGATCTCGACGGTACGGTGTTGCGCCGGGATCTCCGCATCACGGAGGCGACAGTGGGAGCGTTGAGCACCTTGCGGGAGCGGGGGATGCGGCTCGTGGTGGCGACGGGACGGCGCTTTGAGGGGGCCCGCGAGCATGCGGCGCGTCTCGGTTTCGAGGACGAGGACCCGGTCATCTGCTACGGCGGCTCGATGGTGCGCCGGATGAACGGCGAGACACTCTTGCATCGTACGCTGGACAGGGACGTGAGCGTCGAAGTGCTTGAGTGGGCCGCGAGCCGGGGACTCCACGCCCGGATCTTTACGGATGGCGGGATCGTAGTCTCCCCCGAGACCCCGGCGGCGCTCAGGCATCTCTCCCTGCGGGACAAGGCGGATGTCGAGGTTGTCCCCTCGCCGGCGGAGTGGCTCCGCGACGGCGGAGAGGAGCCGACGAAGCTCGTTATCGTGGACCATCCGGACGAGATACCGACCTGGCTGGACGAGGCCCAGCGCGCCTTCTCCGGCCGTCTGCACGTTACCCGCAGTCTCCCGCACTACGTCGAGGTTGGAGGACTCGAAGGCACCAAATCTTCTGCTCTGGAGTTCTTGTGTAAGCGATGGGGGATAGACCCCTCGCGCACCCTCGCCTTCGGTGACGCGGACAACGATATAGATATGCTCTGCTTCGCGGGTTTAGGAGTAGTTGTCGGAGGGATGACCGAGGAGGTCCGGGCTGCGGCGGACGCCGTGGCGCCGCCGGTGAGCGAGGACGGGGTCGCCTCTTTCGTGCGTAGTCTCGTCGAGAAGGGCTCTTAGATGCCGGAGCTGCCCGAAGTTACGGTGATCTCCGAGGACCTTGAGGCCCTGGCCGCGGGCAAGGAGGTCGTCCGGGCGGGGATCTTTCGGGACGACGTCTCCAACGCCGGGGTCGCAGGGTTCCCGGCGAAGCTCTTGGGCAAGACGCTAGAGCGTACGGGACGGCGCGGCAAGATCATTACGCTCGACTTCGGGGAGGTAGTGGGATTGGTACATCTCGTTATCTCCGGGCGCGTCGTGCAACTCCCCGCTTGGCAAGAGCCCGACAAGATAAACACCGCTATCGTCGAGTTCGACGGCGGGCCCATCCTCGCCTTCACGAAACTGTGGCTCGGCTACTTCGACCTGTACGAGCCAGAGCGCGTAGGGGAGCATCCCCTGATCTCACGCCTCGGCCCCGACCCCTTCTCGGAGGGTTTCACGGTCGAGTACTTGATGGACGCCTTCAAACGTAAGGCGTCCATCAAGGGTTTGCTCCTCGACCAGTCGATCGTAGCGGGCCTGGGTAACATCTATGTAGACGAGGTGCTCTTCGCCGCCGGGGTGCATCCTATGCGCAAGGCCAACTCTCTGGACTTCGCCGAGATAGAAAGAATTTACTCGGCTACCCGTGAAATCTTGCATGAGGCCATCGAGCTGCGCGGCACGACCTTCGACTCTTATCACGACGCTTTCGGGGAGACGGGCAAGTATCAGCATCGGCTCAAGGTCTTCACGCGCGCCGGGGAGCCCTGCCCGGTGTGCGGTACGCGGATACAGAAGTCCCGCGTCGCCGGACGCGGCACTCACGCATGTTCGACTTGCCAGCCGGTCTAGCTTGAGTACTGTGGAAGGGGGCCTGCTCAGGGGAATTCCGGCAGGCTAGGAGCTCCTAGCCTGCCGGAAGAAGCTCCGGGTTGGCGTCGGCGACCTCCTGCGCACGGTCGTAGGCGTCCCTGGCCTCCGTATAACCGCCGCCAGCCTCGCTGAGTAGACTGAGGGCTTCTTCGCGGTTCTCGCTCAGCGTCGGATCCCGCTCCAAAATCTCATAGTATGCTATCTCCCGCTCCTCGGCGAGAATCTGGGCTTCTACGGCCTCTGAGAGTAGCGCCGTATAATCTATGATCTCCTGCTCGACGTCCAGGTCTTGTACCTCGGCGAGCGGATCTCGAGCGTCTTGTAGCCTCTCTCTTGCGTCTTGCATGGTCTCACGCGCCTGGACTACCTGCTCGACCTCCTGAGCATTGTCTGCCCCGGAGGTAGTGCCCCCTGAAGAAGTGCTTTCGCCGGTGGATTCTCTGCCGGACTCGATGGTCTCTTTGGCCTCATCGTAGGAGCTTCTAGCCTCCTCGAAGAGCTGATTGTGCTCGGCGATAGCCGCGTTGGCCTCGGCGATGGAGCTGTCTGCCTGTTCGCGCGAGCCCGAACATCCGACCGCCAGGAACAGTGCGAGCGTTATTACAACGAGGTTTGCCGGGCGGATTAGAATACGCAGCATGAGTGAGAGCAGTTTACCGAATTTTCACAAAACAGGGCTTCGTCTCCTTTCGA
>CADCVD010000099.1:1903-8271 GCA_902806055.1 uncultured Rubrobacteraceae bacterium | reverse complement strand
CGGCTCTCCAGCATCCTGAGCAGCCTCTGGGTCGAGATCATCGCTCCCCCGAGTACGGCCGGTATCCCGCCACCCGGATGCACGGATGCCCCGACCCTCCATAGCCAGGGCCTCTTTCGGTCGGAGTAGGCGGGACGATGGAACGGCCCGCTCTGCCATACCGGACGAATCGCCCCGTAGAGCGCCCCGCCCGTCGCCCCCCAGCCGCCGAAGTAATGCGGGTGCAGGACCTCGTGCGAGCCGAAGTACTCCTGGACGGGGCGGGGGAGGCCGATCAAACGAGATGCTCGCTCCATCTCCCGTGTCACGAACGCGTCGTCCGGGCCATAAGCACGTCCGTTCGGCGGGGCTGTGAAGAGGAGCGCGAGCGTTCCCTTCTCGTTCGGGTAAACCTCGCCCGGCCGGTAGTAGTTCACGAACGCCATGGTCTCCCCGGGCTCCTCTCCGGCCTCCAGGCTCCGGTACAGCTCCGCCGGACGGGAAGGCAGCACGACCCCGTGCGTCGCAACCTCGTCGGGTAGCTCCTCGCGCAGCGCCGCGTAGACCGCTACCCCCGAGCAGGAGAGCCTCTTCGGCCGGGACTTCTTACCCGGTTCCAGCAGGCCCTCCAGCGCGTCCGCGTCCAAACTGCTAACCAGCGCATCCGCCTCGTACTCGCCGCGTGTCGTGGTCACCCGGTTGCGAGAGATGCGCGTTACCTGCTCCTCGGTCCTGAGCTCCGCCCCGCCCGCCCGGGCCAGCCTCTCCAGGGCCAGGACAATCTCGTAAACTCCACCCTGCGGGACCCAAACGCCGTCGCTGGCCATAATCGCCGGCATGCTGGCGTAGAGCGCCGGGGTGCGCGTGGGGGCTACCCCCGCGTTGAGGGTGTGGATCGCGATGACCTCCCTCAGTCCCTCGGGCAGCCACCTCAGACCGTCGAGGTAGCTGCGTGTCGTCAGCTTCGCGCCGTAGACCCGCAAGAGACGCCGCAGCGCGGGCAACGTCACCCGGTCGAGCGGGTCTGACGTTAACAGTCGGGTGACCTCCGGGGCGAGGCCGCCGTGTATCCTTGCGAACCGCTCCCACGCCTCGCGCCAGGGATGGCCCTTCTCAACCGGCAGCGAGGAGACCTCCCCCCGATAGTAGTATCTGCCGACCTCCGGCAGACGCTTTAGACGTAGGTCGGCTATCTCTCCTGCCGAACCTCGGTCGCCCATCGCCTCCCAGCGGCGCAGAAGTTCCTCCCACACGCCGGGGAAGGTGACGAGCGATGGGCCGGTGTCTATCCTCTGTCCGTCGAGGGAGACTCGCCGGCTCTTCCCGCCGAGGTGGTAGCTCGCCTCAAGGAGGATGACCTCGTACCCGGCGCGGCCCAGGAGAGCCGCCGCCGCGAGCCCCCCGATCCCGCCGCCCACCACGACCACTCTCATGGGTACATCCCCAGAGAGAGCGCCGCGACGAGTTGTACTCCGGCGACCGTCCCCGCGACGTACGGGAAGGCGATGGAGTACTTGTAGAGCCGGTGCCCCGTCTCCGGCTTCGGCTCTCTATACAGAGCGTATAAGAGCCCCCCGGCATAGACCGCGTTCACGAGCGCTACGAGCGGGCTCGCGAGCCCGAAGCAGATCGTGGCGGCTGCCCACCACGTCCCGCTCCAGAAGAAGACGCCCCGCGCGCCGAGCCGGACTGCGGTCGTCTCTATTCCCACGTCCCGGTCCTCGTCTATATCCTGCACCGCGTCGAAGGTATGCTTGGCCGCGCTCCACGCCATCAGGCCCAGAGCGGCGGACCATGCGACTCCTTCCCCGAGCGCGAGCGGCACGAAGACGAGCGGGAAGGCGTAGGCGGCGTTGCTTAGAGAGTCGAGGTAGGGTCGCGCCTTGAAGCGCAAGGGAGGGGCCGAGTAGCCGGTGAAGAGGACCGTATAGAGCAGGATCCAGAACAGCGCCCCGTAAGGCAGGATGGAGAGGAAGTAGATCAGGAAAGGACCATTCGTGACCAGGACAGCGCGCCAGATCGTTACGACCTCCTCGGGCTGTATCTTCGCCCCTTCGAGGGAGCCCTTGCGGGGGTTCTTCGCGTCGGTCTCCTGGTCGAAGATGTCATTGACGCCATAGATCAGGAGGTTGAATGGCAGCGTGAGCCACAAGAGGAGCGGAAGGGCCTCCCACCTCCAGAGGTCGCCCGCGAGCCACATCCCGACCACGGCGGGGCCGACGGTGTTGATCCAGAGCACCGGTCGTGAGATGTGAAAGAGCCGCCCGACCACGATCTCAATATACCAGCATGAGGAGAGGCGGCTGAGATAGTATGTGAACGTGTCCCCGAAACGCCCGCACACTCCCCGACTGCTCCTCGTCGCGAGCGCCCTCTTCTTCGGTGCCGCCTACTTTACCGTCCGCTTCCCGGATGTTCCCGGCGCGTGGGTTGGTTCCTTCGTCTCCACCCTTCTCATAGCCATGCCCTCCTTCATCGGCCTGTGGCGGTTTCTGGGTTCTAAGAGAGCGGGCCTCTCGCTCCTTGCCCTCGCCGCGTTCGGTTTCACTATAGAGACTACCGGCGTATTGACCGGCTTCCCCTACGGGACCTTCTACTATGGCGACTCGCTAGGCCCGAAGCTCGCGGGCCTCGTCCCGTACCTCCTTCCTCTCTCCTGGATCCCGCTCGTCCTCGGCGCCGTAGCCGCCGCGCCGAAGGGCAGGTCTCGTCCGAGGTACCTTCTCTGGGCGCTCTCGGCGGCGATCCTACTCACCCTCGTGGATGGCGTTTTAGACCCTGGTGCGGCTTCTTTAGGCTTCTGGGTTTGGCCGGAGGGTGGAGCGTACTATGGCGTACCGTTGACGAACTACCTCGGCTGGCTGTTCTCCAGCATGTTCGCCGCCGTCTTGCTCTTATTCCTCGGGCGGCTCAGGTGGGGGAGGGAGACGCCTCCGCCCGGCCTGCTCGACAGCCTCGTCGTCGCCGTAGCGTTCTGGGCCGGAGTCGCCCTTTTCTCGGGTCTACTCCTCCCGGCGGCTCTTGGGGCGGCTCTCTTTCTCTACCTGCTCCGCCGGAGGGCACGGCTCGCGGCTAGGCGCGGTATAAAGGTGAGCGACGGAGTCGAGAACGGAGGTTCTAACATATGAAGTGGGCGACGGCGGTATCGCGCAAGACGTCTTTCGGGGACGCGCTGTTGGAGTGTGCGGAGGGTGTTAGGCAGTCCTTGGGGCCCGGCCCGGTAACGCTCGCCCTCGCCTTCGTCACGCCGCACTTCGCGCAGTTCTACGGAGGGTTGCACGAGAACTTGGTGAGGGCTTTGGGGCCGGGGACTTTGCTCGGGTGTTCGGCGGGCGGGGTGATCGGGGGCGGCGAGGAGGTCGAGCAGGCTCCGGCGATAACCCTCGTCGCCGCCCGGCTGCCGGACGTCACGGTGCGTCCGTTTCATCTCGAAGGGGATCTCCCGGACCTCGACGGGCCGCCCGAGGCCTGGGAGGAGCTCCTAGGAGTGGCGCGGACGGAGGAGCCGCAGTTCGTCCTGCTCGCCGACCCCTTTTCGGGCCGGCCGGAGGCGTTGCTCGCCGGACTGGACTATGCCTTCCCGGGCTCGACCAAGATAGGGGGCCTCGCCAGCGGCGCGACCTCGCCCGGCCTGAACGTCCTCTTTCTTGATTCCGAGGTTCACAACTCGGGCGTCGCGGGCGTGGTCCTGACCGGCAACCTGGCCGTCGACACCGTCGTCGCGCAGGGCTGCAGACCGGTCGGGGATCTCATGCAGGTCACGAGGTGCGACGGGAACATCGTCTACGAGCTCGACGGGCAGCCGGCCTTCTCGACCCTGGAGGAGCTCTTCGCCGGCATGGACCAGCGCGACCGCGAGCTCGCGGGACGGTCGCTCATGCTGGGCATCGTTATGGACGAGTTTCAGGAGGAGCCGAAGGCGGGGGATTTCCTGATCCGGAACCTGGCCGGCATCGACCCGAAGGGCGGGGCTATCGCCGTAGGAGAACGTCTCCAGGAGGGAATGCGGATCCGCTTCCACCTGCGCGACGCCGACGCCTCCGCCGAGGATCTGCACGCCGTGCTAACCGGCTACGAGGGCACCCTGCCGAACAGGGACGCCATCTCCGGCGCTCTCCTGTTCTCCTGTCTCGGGCGCGGCGAGCATCTCTACAAGAAGCCGAACTTCGATACGAGCGTCTTCAAGGAACACCTCGGGGAGATCCCCGTAGGCGGCTTCTTCTGCAACGGTGAGATCGGGCCGGTAGGAGGCACAACCTTTTTGCACGGCTACACCTCCTCCTTCGGCCTCTTCCGCCCCCGCGAGCCGGGCGGCATCGAGGAGCTCGAACCGACGCGCGAGGGCGAGCTACGCGACCCCGCGCCGAGCCCCCCGGAGCCTGAGAACCTCGCCCCCGAGGACCCCGAGCCGCGGGAGCCGGAACCGCTGGCTTAGCAGCGTCCGCGTCGCTCTAGGTTCCCAGACGAGTAAAAGCCCTAGCCTCCGTAGTCCATCGGGGTGTCGAGGTCGGTGAGGATGTCGGCGGGTCTTCTGAGGTTGGCGGCGGCGACCTCGCCCAGGTAGACGGTGTGGTCGCCGCCCTCCATCTTGTCCACGACCCGGCACTCCAGGTGGGCGAACGCCTCCTCGAAGAGCGGGGCGCCGGTAGCTTCGCCCGGCGTGTACGGGGAGCCGCCGACCGCGCCGTTCTCCTGCTCTAGAGTCTGGGTGAACTTGCGGGCGAGATCTTCCTGAGCAGTGTCGAGGAAGTTCAGGGAGAAGACGCCGCCGCTCTCGACGAGGTCGTGGGTGTGCTGGTCCTTTCTGACGGCGACTATCACTTGCTGCGGCTCGAAAGAGACCTGGGAGACCCAGCAGGTGGTAAACCCGTTGGCCTCGCCGTTCGCCCCGATCACGCCGGTGATGTAGAAGCCGTAAGGGATCGTCTTCAGGATCTCGCTGCGCGTCTGTTCTTCCACCCTAACTCCTTTGCTGCTGGACGAACCGCGAGTCTACCGGAAAAAGCTCGCGTTTATACGCGGCAACCGGACCGTGCTCCAGCTACAACCTCCCGGAGCGCACGATCCCGACTAGCAGCAGCAGCCCGAGCAGGGCGGCGATGACGAAGCCCGCCAGCCCGAAGATGCTCACCCCCAGGAGACGCACGCCGCTCTCCCCGAAGATACCGAGGAGCGAAGAGCCCAGGATAAGGGCGGCTATGAGGAGAGCGAAGACCAGCCGGTTCGCGAGAACGTCGACCTTGGAGATCAAATTATCCAGCCCCCGGTGGCGAAAGATCACCTCGATCTCGCCGTCCTTTAGCTCGTTGAGGATGGTGTGGAGTTGGCGCGGATAATCTGCATACGTATCTCCCTGCACCAGCCTCCTCGCCGTACGAGACGCGACGTACCGCGGGTCTCGAAAGCGGGAGATCAACGCTTCCGCCGCCTCCGCTGCCTCTTCGATCGCGCTTCGGTCGCCGGAGCTGCCTACTCTCCCCAGCTTCTCGGCCTCGACCAGGGATTGGAGCAGGTGGGAGATCTCCCCTGGAAGCGTTACGCCTCCGCGCCGCAGGGCTTCGAGCCCGCGGGCCCGTGCCTCTTCCAGGGAACATTCTCTCCACAGCGGCCCGCCCAAAGACCCGAGAGCGTCGCGCAGCTCTCGCTGGAGAACGCGGGCGTCGCGCGGGACGTCGCATCCGAGGAGCGGAAGCGCCCGTGTTAACCCGTCCACGTCCCCGCGTCGCACGGCGGCCAACACCTCCGCCAACCCGCGCAGCCGCTCCGGGTCGAGGGCGGACGCCTCGGTAGGGTCTGCGAGCCAGATCTCTCCATCCTCCATAACGAACCGCTCGGGCGCGAGGTCCGCAAAGAAGATCCCCTCCGTAGCCGCCAACCTCACCAACTCTCCCGACGCCTCCGAGTACCCCTCGGCCCCGAGCGGCTCTGCCTTCTCGCGAGCCTCGAACGTCGCGCACCGTCCCGTCGAGTAGCGGCGATATGCGTCGGGCACCCTCAAGCCGAACCCGTCCATCTCCTTCAGCCGCCGGGCCGTCTGCGCCGCGAAGAACATATCTCTGCGGTGCGCGGCGTAAGCAGCGAACTCCCCAACCGCCGCCGCCGGGTCCAGCGGCAGCGCCTCGCCGTTCCGGCGTCTCGCCCTCCGGCGTACCACGTCCGCTACCGGCCGCATCGCGAGCAGGTCCCTGCGTACCCCCGGGCGGCGTACCACCACGAGCGCCGTGCGTCCCCCCGGCAGCACTGCCCGATGTGCTTGCGTGAGCACCCCTACTCTGGCAGGCGCCTCCTCGAACGCGGGAAAGAGCCGCTCCAGCATATTCCCGAGCTCCCTCTCCACGAGAGCGCGCACCTGAGCGAAGGGCACGGGGGGCACCGGGACCGCCGCCCGC
>CADCVD010000099.1:0-1893 GCA_902806055.1 uncultured Rubrobacteraceae bacterium | reverse complement strand
TTCTTCTGTTACATCGGGCGGCAGAACGTCCCCTCGCGCGGAGAGAACCCGCCCAAGCTCCACGAACGTCGGCCCTAGCTCCTCCATTGCCAGCCTCAGCCGTGTCCCGACTCTGCCGACGTCCCGCCGCTGCCGCCCCAGGAGGAGCCTGCGTCCGAAGACGTAGCCGAAGCCGTAGCGGGCGCCGACCTGCGCGATCCTGGCCGCTCTCCTGGCCGGTCCCTCCGGCAGCCCCCGCGTGACATTCTCCATCTCCATAAAAAGAGCATAGCAGCAACGGTCGATCAGGCGTAGTCGGCGTGGACCTGCTCGGGTTTCTTCTACCGCAGGACTCGTGTATTAGCCGCCTTACCATCAGACCGGCGTGGATAGGACCTAATCGCTGGGTTGCTCACCCGCGAGAAGATATTGAAGGAGTTCTAGTCCTCGAAATGCAGACGGTAAGCAAAACGATCCCGGAAGGAGATCAAGGTGCTCTACTGGTGCTTGGGGAGTCTGAAAGATCCTCAGGAGCAGAGCGCTTCTCTTGCCTACCATAAAATAGGCCGTTTGGGGGATCAAGCGGAGCGGTAGGCGTGCCAGAATAGCGTAATATGAGCGCGACGAAGAACAAACGAGCGAAAGTAACGCGGACCGAGAACAAGGATCGTACCGAGCCACCGTGGAACGTCGTCTTGCACAACGACTGGAACAACTCGATGCCCCGGGTAGTGGTCGTCCTGAGACGAGTGATCCCCGGTATCAGCGTAAGGCGGGCTACGAGGATCATGTACGAAGCCCACTCAAGGGGCAAGGCGGTCGCCAAGAGCTGCCACAGAGAACTCGCGGAGCCCTACGAGGAGCGCCTGCGGGAGAGGGGACTGACCGTGACCATTGAAGCGTCTGGCTAGCCAGAACGTCTCCCGCGTACTCACTGAAGGATAATACCTTCTCTCCTGGATACGCTCCCGATCGAGGCGCCCGAATAATGACCGCAAGGCAAGTCTGTCCTTAGAGGGGTCTTTGGCGTAGTACCTACGCGCTTCGCCTGTCGGGAAGCGAGCCGAACGGCGGAAGCTCTGACGTAGGCTGGTCTTCGATAGCAGTATCGGTCTTGCTCTGCCGGGTGGTGAGGGGGTGTCTCTCTCCGCACTCGCATTCAAAGACATCGCGCTCCGAGCGTCAGGCATCTTCGGGGCCGGCGATAACCAACTTCTCTCCGCATTCTTCACATATAAGTACCGTGCGATCTGAAGACCGGGACATCCAGATCTCCTCTCGTTTTAAGCTAGGCTGTCATTGCTGCAGTTCTCCACGATTTGCAGGGGTAACTTCGCACATTCGCGAGACGGGAACAACGTAAATCGAGCTCAGCTTCACATTGCTTTTGGTAGACCCCTAGCTCTCCAAGAGCTTTAGCTTGAGAGCGTGAAGTCTTGGTCGAATCTAGGTGTAATCCTTGCTGACTACTAAGGTCGAAGGACCCTCTTGCGCCCGACTCTGGGCCGATCATGGTCCCTTGCCCGCGCGTCGCCTTTGTCGGGAGATACGGGGGCTAATGCTAGAATGGCGACACCATCCAATACTGCAAATATCGACAGATAGGAGCGCCCTATGAAGTACGTCCACACCTGCTACCGGGTCCTCGACCTCGATAGGAGCCTCGACTTCTACACCAACAAACTCGGTCTGGAGCTAGTCCGCAAGAGTCCTGTCGGTCCTGACGCTACCAACGCCTTTCTCGCCGTCCCGGGCGACCCCGAGCCTCGGCTGGAGCTCACCCTCAACCACGAGCGGGAGGAGCCTTACCCTCTAGGTGAAGGATATAGTCACGTCGCGTTCGCCGTCGAGGACCTCGACGCTCTGGCCGCGAAGCTCGACGAGGCCGGCAGGGTGGACTTCGAGAGCAGGCCG
>CADCVD010000098.1 GCA_902806055.1 uncultured Rubrobacteraceae bacterium | reverse complement strand
CTATGTGTTGCCGGCCCTGCGAGCTCTCTCCGACGAGCTCGCCCCGATGCTCGTAGATAGCGGGAGGCGTAGAGACCTCATCCTGATCTCGGTGGCGAGCGGCATCGGGGAGGAGGTCTTGTTCCGGGGCGCGTTACAGCCCATCCTGGGGCTCGTGCTCGCCTCGCTGCTCTTCGGGGGGGTGCACATCGGTCCCGACCGGAGGTATTTGGTCTGGACCCTTTGGGCCTTGGGGGCAGGCTTCCTGTTCGGCTTTCTCTATGTATGGACGGGCGGTCTTGTCGCCCCGATCACCGCGCACGTCCTTCACAACGCCGCCACGCTACTCATATGGAGACGCTCGCGGAGGCGGATGGCAGAGGAGAGGAACAACGAATCCCTGGCGCAGTCTTTCGCAGTAGGGCCGGAGCGTTGAGCGCGCTTCCCAACACGACCACAAAGGGGGCGGGGAGGCGATGGCCCCTGTACACGCTCGTAGCGGCAGCGCTCATCGCGCTGGCTCTAGGCGTAGAGACCTTCTTGAGGGAGGAGAACTTCGCGCCCCGCAAGGAGATCCTCTCCGCCAGCATTCGCGACATTATAGTGAGTCAGGAGGATAGTCTTTACCCGCCGCCGGACACAAACCGCTTCCAGGGGCCGCCGGAGGCTGTCTTCGTATACCTGAGCGTGGAGGGGTTGCCTTCGGGTGAGGACATGGAGGCGCGGGTCCAACGGGCAGAGTCTGGTTCCGTCTTGCGCATGCTCTTCGGGGAAGAGGCGGGGATCGAGGTGCTGGACGAGCAGGAGGACCAGTTGAGCAAGTCGGAGAACGGGGCTACCGGGATCGTGAAGTTCGCGTTGATGACCGGTTCCGATGAGCCCGTTCCAGCCGGCAACTACACCCTAGAGGTCTACGGGTCGGCAGAGCCCGATGCAGGCGGCGAACCGGCGGCGCGCAAGTCCTTTGTGGTGGAGGAGACGTAGAATTTAAGAAGGGTAGCGGCCTCTCTTGCCCTGCCCCGGGGGTAGTAGAGTTGTGTTTTTCAGATACAATGGGTTGTGGTCGAAGTGGGACGACCAGTCCGTTGAAAGAGGGCCGAAAAGGGGGGTCCGTGTCGGGAGGACCGGATGCGCGCCAAGGACATAGTATTGAGTCTCATAAGCCTGGCCCTTATCGGGGCCGGCGTATTCCTCATCTCTACGTTCTTCATAGGCTCGGGCCAGCGCGGCGACTCCCCGGACGGCGAGCAAAACTTTACCCCGCCCCTCGTCAAGGAGGCGACGACGGCGGTGAAGAAAGGACCCTCGGACGAGACGCTGAGGCTCACGGTCCCCAAGATGGCCAGAATCTCCGACGTCGAGATACCCACGGCCGAGGGCAACGACGAGGAGAAGCTCAGGAACTACGCCGCCATTCATCTCAAAGGCACGGACTATCCTTGGGAGAAGGAGGCGAACGTGTACATCGCCGGTCACCGGTTGGGGTATCCGCAGACGGAGAGCTTCCTGGCTTTCTACGACCTGGACAACCTGGAGGAGGGCGACACGGTTATCGTTACAGACTCCGACGGCGAGGAGTATACCTACGAGGTGTACAGCGAGAAGGTCGTCGGTCCGTTCGATTTCTCCGTTACCGAGCCGGTCGAAGGCAAGGACGTCATTACGCTACAAACCTGCACGCTTCCGGACTACTCGCAACGCCTGATAGTACAGGCTGAGAAGGTAGCCTGAGGGGTGGAGTTTCCGATAAACAACAGCTTGTTGAGAGGGAGATAGGCTTGCTCCGATTGCCGGCAAAGGTAGACCGAACGCGGGTTCCGGGCACGAGGCCCGGCAAGAAAGGCCCGAAGAAGAAGGAGTCCGAGCTCCCCGCGAGCAGGGCCAGGATGCAGGTACGCGTCGTGGCGGTGGCGGTGATCGTCGCTCTCGTCTTCGTAGTTCTGGTCTTCAGGCTGTGGCATCTGCAGGTCCTGACCGGCAACGAGTACGCCAACACCGCTCAGGAGACCCAGACGCGCTCCGTCAAGATACCGGCCCAGCGCGGCGTGATCTACGACCGTAACGGCGAGGTCCTGGCGAACAACCAGCCCGGGCTGAACGTCACCATTGTCCCCGACTCCATAGAGCGCGCTGAGGTCGAGGAGTTGGCGGATATGTTAGAGGCCGACAAAAAGGCGGTCCTCGATAACTACGACGCCGCGCTTCAGTCCGGCAACCGGTATAGCCCGATGCTCGTGAAAGAGAACGCGAGCCGCGAGGACGTCATGTACGTCAGCGAACGGACCGAGAGGTTCAAGGGTCTAGTGGTAAACGACGACTACGTCCGCAACTACCCTAACGAGGAGCTTGCAGCCCATGTCCTGGGCTACACCGGGGCGGTTACCGAGAACGAGTTAGGGAGCGGATCTTTTGAAGGCCTCTCCAATGATGCGGTCGTAGGAAAAGGAGGCATAGAGATAGCTTACGAGCAGATCCTGCGGGGCGAGGCGGGTTCGAAGAACTACACCGTCGACGCTCTCGGGCGGGAGGTAGCCGTCCGCCGGGCCGACGGGCGGCTCTACGACGGGGGATCGGAGGAGATACCGGAACTCGGTCAGCCCGCGAGCATTACGGACCCTGAACCGGGCAAGGACCTCGCTCTAACCATCGACATGGACCTTCAGGAGAAGGCCGAAGGGGAGCTTGAGGCGGCGATAGGGCGGTCCAGAGAGAAGGGGAACCAGGGGATCGGCGGGGCCGTTATCGCCCTCGATCCAGATAATGGTGAGGTTCTTGCGATGGCGGGACGGCCTACCTTCGACCCGCAACTCTTCGTCGGCGGGATAACCGGCCGCGAGGAGACCATGCAGTACGATTACCTGAACTCCGAGGAGGCCCACGCTCCGTTTACGAACCGGGCCGTCGCCGGGGGCTACCCCGCCGCCTCGGCTTTCAAGGTATTTACGGGTATGGCGGGGCTTGAGTCCGGCGCGATCGGCTCTGGAACCACCGTTACCGATACGGGCGATTGCTGGCGGCCGGCAGGATCTGTGGGTGGATGCTGGCAGAGCTGGCGGGAGAACAGCCCGAAGTATGACGTCCTCGGGCCGCACGGTACCCAGAACTACGCTCAGGCATTGGGCGACTCGAACAACAAGTTCTTCTATCAGGTGGCTGACTGGATGTGGAACCGCACCGACGACGAGAACGCGCTCCCCAGGTTTTATGAGAAGTTCGGCTTCGGCGAGAGGACGGGCGTGGATCTGGCTGGCGAGTTCGAGGGACGCGTCCCTACTCGCCAGTGGCAGGAGGAGGCTGGAGGAACTCCGGATGACAAGCTGTGGACCGTGGGCCGCTGGGTCAACCTCTCCATCGGTCAGGGTGACCTGCTAGTCACTCCCTTGCAACTCATCAGAGGCTACGCGGCGATAGCGAACGGTGGCGGGTTAGTAACGCCGCACGTAGGCAAGGAGATCAAAGATCAGAGCGGCAACGTGATCGAGGAGATCGCGCCCGAACCTGCGGGACAGGTCGGCGTCTCCCCCAGTACCCTTCAGGAGACTATAAGAGGCCTGAGGATGGTCACCGGCAAGGGCGGTACGGCCGAGAGCAGCTTCGAGGGTTCACCCCTGAAGGCGGTCGGCAAGTCGGGGACCGGCGAGATGTGGGGCAAGGACAACATAAACTGGTTTATCGGGTGGGATGAGAGCCAGTCGGACCCGGTGCTCGTGCTCGTGATGATCGAGGGCGGCGGCGCCTTCGAGAGCGGCAGCGAGCTGACCGCCGCCCCCGCCGTACGCAATATTCTCGAGTACTATTACGGCCTCGAAGGTAAGTCCTCCAATAGTCCGTCGGAGGAGGAAGATCAGACGAGTTCCTCTGGCTCCATAGCGGTCAGGCCCGATAATACCTCGAGCGGAGAGACCGCTTCGATCGCCGGATCTTCGACCGGTTGAGCTAGAGAGCCCCAACGCAAGGAGATCGTTTGTCGCACGCTACGGCATTACTGCTCACGCTCCCGAGCCCGCCTTCACCGGTGATCTTTGAGGTCGGACCTTTCGCGGCACGCTACTACGGACTCTTTATAGCGCTTGCGATTGCGCTCGCGACCTGGCTGACCGGGCGTGAGCTCGTACGCAAGGGCTACGACGGGGCGATGGCCTTCGACGCCCTGTTCTTCGCAGTGCCGTTCGGTTTCGTCGGCGCGAGAGCCTACCATGTGGCGACCGACTACGATCTCTACTCAAGGGACCCGATCCCCGCTATCTTCGAGGTCTGGAACGGGGGGCTTGGTATCTATGGTGCCGTGATAGGTGGTCTCTTGGGAGTCCTCGCCTTCGTCGCCGTAGCCAGAACCTCGTTCTACGAGCGGCTCTTCGGAAGGACTTACCGGATCAGCCCGCTCGCTTTCGCCGACGCCGCGGCCCCGGGCCTGATCCTCGCTCAGGCAGTCGGGCGCTGGGGCAACTACTTCAACCAGGAACTTTTCGGACGTCCCTCTAACCTCCCCTGGGCTATCGAGATAGCCCCCGAGCGTCGCCCGCCGGGCTTCAACAACGAGACCGCGTTCCACCCGACCTTTCTCTACGAGTCGATCTGGAACGTCCTCGTCTGCCTCGCCCTCCTCTACATCGCCCGCCGCTTCGCCAACCGTCTCAAGAACGGGGACATCTTCCTTCTCTACGTAAGCCTCTACTCCCTCGGGCGTGTCTTCGTCGAGGCGCTGCGCATAGACCGGGCCTTCCTCATCGGCGACTTCCGCGGCAACCTCTTCGTCGCCTCGATCCTCGCTCTTACCTTCGCCCTGCTCTTCTTCCTTCGCCACGCGGGGGGTGGCGGCGCCAAACGCCGCAGACGCCCCTCCGTGAATTCCTAACCAAGCTTGACGCCGGATCTGCAGGCTGCTACCTTCTCATTGCCGATGAAAAGTTTTTTCAATTAGCGGGAGGCATCGTTGAGGATTGGCAGGAGACAGGACGGGGGTGAGACGGCCCTGCGGAGCTTTTTGGGCGCATTGCTGGAGCGCAGGGACTGGATCTACTTGCTCAGTCTCCTTGTGCCGTTCGTCGTCTATGACCTCGCCCTGAAGGCCTCCAATGTCGTCTCGCAGCCGGGGCTTGTCCTGGTCTTCGATCTGATGCGCTCGGACATCTTCTTCGATTTGGGATACGCATTGTTTTGGGTCGGCATGTTTGCCCTCATCCGGACAGGATATGCGCGCCAGGTCGTGGTTGTTCTATTCCACGCGGTGACGATGCTCGTGGTGCTCGTGAGCACGTTCGCCTATCAGTACTTCCGAGAGACCGGTACTACGCTCGACTATGGCGTCATCGCGGCCTGGCTCCCCAACCTGCAAGAGACTCTTCCGGTTATTACCCAGGGGGTTCCTCTCTCGGCCTGGTTGCTGCTCGCGGTAGCCGTCTTCTACGTAACCATGGGGCCCTGGCTCGTCACGAGGCTCCTGGAGCGTCGGCGAGGGTGGCTGGGGGAGCGATTCTCCGGGGCGTCGGAGGTTCCTTTCTCGGCCGCTCTCGGGCTCTTCCTCATCGCGATAGGATTCGGCTCGCTCTCGCTTCTGGTCGACTCCGGCCAGGCGAGCGCCAGCAAGACGTTCGCCCGAGATCCGCTCGTCAACGTGGTGCTGACAGGAGTTGAGGAGGCCTACAATGAAGATGGTCCTGACGTAACACCCGTCGAGAGCCCGGCGGCAGGCGCAAGCCTCGCTCCGACATCCGGTACCGAGAAGCGCAACGTCGTTCTCATCCACCTCGAATCCACGCGCGCAGGCGCCACCACACCCTACAACACGGACCTGCAAACGACGCCCTTCCTGAACGACCTGGCGAAGAACAGCCTGCTGGCCAGCCGGTACTACACGACTGTTCCGCACTCTTCGAAGGCGAGCGTCTCGGTCAACTGTGGTATCGAACCGCACCTCGTCCAGCCGGTCACCGAGTCGAAGCCCGACGGTATCCCCGCTCCCTGTCTCGCCGGCCTCCTGAAAGACCAGGGCTACGATAGCGCCTTGTTCCAGTCGTCTACAGAGGACTTCGAGGACTTCCGTGGGCTCGTAAGAAACTTCGGCTACGAGGAGTATTACCCGCTCGAGAGCATGAACCCCGACGGCTTCAAGAAGACGAACTACTTCGGTTACGAGGACGACATCATGCTCGAGCCAAGCAAGGAGTGGCTCGAAGATCGCGGGAACGATCCGTTCGTCGCCGAATACTTGTTGGGCACCGGGCACCACGACTACCAGTGTCTCGGCACCAGCCACGGCCAGAAATATTTCTCCGATAAAGACCTGACTAATCGCTACCTCAACTGCGTCCGTCTTGAGGACATCTTCTTGAAGAACCTCTTTGAGCAGTACGAGGAGCTAGGTCTCTACGAGGATACGATCTTCGTTATCTACGGCGACCACGGCGAGGCTTTCGGAGAGCACGGCCGCTTCCAACACGACGACGTCGTTTGGGAAGAGGGCCTCAAGGTGCCGCTCATTATCCACGCCCCCGGTTTGTTTGAGGGCGGCAAACGAGTTGAAGGGCTCTCAAACCACACCGACGTTCTACCGACCGTGCTGGAGATGCTGGGCTATAACGTCGAGGGTGGAGAATATCCGGGATACTCGCTACTACATCCGATTCCAGAAGACCGGACCCTCAGGTTCAGCTGCTTCCATCAGAACGCCTGCCTGGCGAGCATGAAAGGCTACGAGAAGTACATCTACCACTACGACAACCGGCCCGACGAGCTCTTCGACCTCTCTAAAGACCCTCTTGAGAAGCAGAACCTTGCCGGCGGACAGGATAGAGCAGAGCTGGACGAGCGGCGCAAAGACCTGCTCGCGTGGCGTTCGGAGGTCGATGCCGCGTACAACTGGCTGGCGCGCGGCTCGTCGTCTACGACGGGTTCGGAAGAAGACACGTCGTCTCCGAATGACGGAGTAGAAGATGGCGGTTAGCAGGCGAGAGCTGGAGCTGGTAGCGGTCGGGAAGATGCGTGGCGGGGGGTACAAGGCGACGCCTCAGCGGACGGCGGTGTTGCGGGCTTTGGCCGAGCAGCAGCACCAGAGTCTGGAGGAGATCCGCGTGCGCTGCCCCGACGTTGGGTTGGTGACGGTCTACAGGACGCTGGACCTGCTCTCTGAGCTCGGCATCGTGCGGCGGTTGCACCTCGGGGACGGGGCGCGTTACGAGCTCGCGGAGGACCACCACCACCACATGATCTGCGAGTCTTGCGGCTACATCTCCGAGTTCGACCAATGTCCGCTCGACCCTGGAAGGTTGACGCCTGAAGAAGGATTTGAGGTCCGTTCTCACAGCGTCGAGGTCTATGGCCGATGCGCGTGTTGTAGATAAAAAAATTTGTACACGGATGAAAAAATTTTTCAATTGAGAGGTGACGATCAACTCAACAGAGCCTTGCATAGTGTTCGAGGGTGCACGTTTCCCCAGGGGGAAGGATCGTCGAGCGGCTTGCTCAACTATAAAAGGATACGGAGGCGGCTGGACGAGCCTTGGCTCAAGGTAGAGCTCGGCGAGAAGATGGCGTATAAGGGGATTAGAGAGACGTGGCGGCAGAGAAACAGCAGAAGCCACAGCGCATGCTATTCGCTGAGACGGACAAGTAGAGATGTTCCCAGGGGAGGCGAGCGGTGAGTTCTTGGCCGGTGGCGCTTGTCGCGGTGCTTTCGTTGTTCTTGGTGACCGGTTGCGGGGCTGGAGGAGGTTCCGGCGGCGAGGAGGCAGGGTCCGGGGAGAAGGTTCAGATTGCGGTGACAGTCTCCGTTTTGCAGGATCTCGTGGAGCAAGTCGGCGGGGATCGGGTTGAGGCGTTCAGCCTCGTACCGGTCGGAGGTTCTCCGGAGACTTTCCAGCCGAGCCCGCGGGATGCGGGCCGTATCTCCGAGGCGCGGGTAGTCTTCGAGAACGGGATGGGTCTGGACGCTTGGGTCGAGGACCTTGTGGAGAGTGCGGGCAACGAGGAGCAAAGGGTCGTAGAGCTCTCGGAAGGGTTGGAGCCCTTGGAAGGCGAGGAGCACGCCGAGGAAGCACCGAAGGAGCACGGAGGTGAGCACGAGCATGCGGAGGGCGGTAACCCGCACCTCTGGCTAAACGTAGCGAACGCGGAACATTACGTAGAGCGGATACGGGATGCGCTGGCGGAGACAGACCCCGACGGCGCCGAGGAGTACGAGGCGAACGCCGAGGAGTATCTGGCGGAGCTCGAGAAGCTGGACGGGTATATAAAAGAGAAGGCCGAGAGCATACCGGAGGAGCGGCGAAAGCTGGTCACGTTCCATGACGCCTTCCCGTACTTCGCTGAGGCTTACGGGTTCGAACTGGTTGGCGTGGTGTTGGAGAACCCGGAGGCGGAGCCCGGCAGTCGCGAGGTGGCGGAGGTAGTGCGGACTATCGAGGAGGAACAGGTGCCGGTAGTCTTCACGGAGCCGCAGTTCAATACCGGGCTCGCGGATACCATCGCACGGGAGGCGGGCGTTGAGGTACGCGAGTTGTACACTGACACGCTCGTCGAGGACGAGGCCGGGAGCACGTATGACGCGATGATGCGTACGAACATAGACAGAATCTCGGAGGCGTTGGGTTAAGGTGCAGAAGGCGATAGAGATCCGGGACCTCAGCGTCGCATATGACCGGCGGCCGGTCGTCGAGGGCGTTACGCTCTCTATACCAAGGGAGGCGATGGTCGGGATCGTCGGGCCTAACGGCGGCGGGAAGAGTACCCTGCTCAAAGCGCTCCTCGGTCTCGTGCCCAGAAAGAAGGGCGAGGTAGAGGTTCTGGGCCGTACGGTAGACCGGCGGACGCTAAGGTTGATCGGCTACGTTCCGCAGCGCGAGAACGTGGACTGGAACTTCCCTGTGAGCGCCTTCGACGTGGTAATGATGGGACGCGTTCCCTCCATGAAGCTCCTCCAGCGGCCCACGTCTCGCGACAAGGAGCTGGTCCGGGAAGCTCTGAAGACCGTGGGGATGGAGAATCACGCCGATACTCCAATAGGGGAGTTCTCCGGTGGCCAACAACAGCGGGTCTTTCTGGCGCGGGCTCTGGCCCAGGAGGCAGAAGTGCTGCTGTTGGACGAGCCCGTCTCCGGAGTAGATGCGCCTTCGCAGCACGAGATCTTCGACCTCTTGCGCGGGCTGCAAAGGGCGGGGAAAACCGTGATCGTGACTACCCACGACCTCTCGTGCGTCGCCGAGCGCTTCGATCTGGCGCTGCTCTTGAACAGGCGGGTCGTAGCCTTCGGGCGGCCCGAGGAGGTGTTTACGCCGGAGCTGCTCAACGAGACCTACCAGAGCCATCTCATGGTCCTCAAGGTAAGAGACCGCACGGTCGCCCTGGAGGATGGAGGGCAGGGTGGCTGATTACCTGCTTGGGCCGTTGGAGTTCGGCTTTATGCAGCGCGGGCTCATTGCCTCGGTGCTGGTGGCGGCCGTCTGCGGACTTCTGGGAAGCTTCGTGGTCTTGAAGGGGCTCGCGTTCATCGGGGATGCCCTAGCCCACGCGAGCTTCGGCGGCGTGGCCCTGGCGTTCGTGCTCGGGGCCAACATATACCTCGGGGCCTTCGTGTTCGCTATCGCGACGGCTCTGGGGATAGGGGCGATAAGCCAGCGTGGGCGGGTTAGCTCCGACACCGCCATAGGGGTCCTCTTCAGCGGCACGTTCGCCCTGGGTATCCTCATTATCAGCCGGGTGGATAGTTACACGACCGACCTCTTCGGATATCTCTTCGGGGATGTGCTCTCCATAACCGAAAGAGACCTCTGGACCATCGGGGTCTTAGGGCTCGTAGTCCTGGCGCTGGTCTCGGTCTTCTACCGGCAGCTCTTATTCGCCGCCTTCGATCCTACAGTCGCGGCGGCCTCGGGCATCCCGGCGCGAGGCTTGGAGTATCTACTGCTGACCTTGCTCGGCGTAACGATCGTCACCGCTATCCAGGCTGTCGGTATCGTGATGGTCGTGGCCCTTTTGGTGACGCCCTCGGCGACGGCCTACCTTTTTACCCGACGTTTTCATCACATGATCCTCGTGAGCATGGCTATCGGGAGCCTCTCTGCCCTCCTGGGGATCTACCTCTCCTACTATCTGGACGTGGCGTCCGGGGCAGCTATCATCCTCGTCGCTACCGCCTTCTTCTTCATTGCTCTCGCCGTCACAAGTCGTGGTCGTTTCCTGAGCGATAAGGCCGAACGAGCTAGCGGGGCAGCTTAGAGGAAGTAGAGGTACCAGAGGCCCAGGAGGAGAGCCTCCAGTCCGAAGGCGGCTAGGATGGGGGTTGCGGCGACGACCCTCTTTTGGGAGAAGACAGTCGGGGCCATCAGGTAGCCGAAGACCAGGCCGCCCACGAGGCCGCCGACATGGGCCGTGTTGCTCACCCCGGGGATCGTCGCTCCTATTGCGAGGTTGATCGCGGTTATAAAAAGCAGCTGGCTTATAACGGGATCCCGGGTGGAGAACGTGCCGCGCCTTACCGTGAAACCGAAGATGCCGCCCGCCAGGCCGAAGATGGCCCCCGATGCCCCGACCGCCGGGCTGTTAGCGGCCCCGAAGTACAGCAGCGCCAGCCCGCCCGCGATACCGCTGATGAAGTAGAGCGCGAAGAAACGGCCCCGTCCGAAGGTGATCTCTGCGAAGGAGCCGAGGAAGTAGAGGGCGAGCATGTTCATCGCCAGGTGAATAAAGCCCGCGTGTAGAAAAGCGCTCGTGACCAGACGCCAGGCCTCGCCCTGCGCCACGTAAAGCGGCACGAGCGCTCCCAGGATCAGGACGTTTCCTGGCTGGCTCACGAGCCCGACGTTTAGCGACGTGCCTGTCTGAGAGCCGACGATGGATACGGCGAGATATACAGCAACGCAGGCCGCGATCAGGCCGAAGGTAACGGGTAGACGTATGGAGGTCAAAGGTGCGAGAAGCTTAGGTTAACGATGCTTAATCTCGCGGGCGGCGTCGCCGATCTGGACCTTGGTAACGTCCTCCAAAGGACCGCCGAACATACTTTCGAGGTCCGGTCCGTCACCCTGTCCGGTGCCCCCGAAGCCCTGAACCTGTACGTTCTCTCCGAACATCTGACCGAAGATGCGCTGGAGGTTCTCCTGCATCTCTCCGAACCCCGCCGCGCCGAAGGGAGATTCTGCGTCGACGAAGCGGGCGATCGCGAGCTTCTCTTTGACCTCGGTAACCTCGGCCTTCGCCTTCACGTCCTCCACGGTACCCAGCGTCTCACCGGTGTCCGGGTCCCAGACCTCCTCGCCCTCTGGGGCGAAGATCTCGAAGACCATCCCTTGCCGGACGCCGTGCATGCGGCCCCGGTTCAACACGACCTCGCCTTTGCCCAGTATCTTCGCGACTTTTCCTTCTACGGCCATACGATATTTCCTCCGCTCTCTACGAATTACAGAGAGGATTATATCTCTCACGGCGAACAGGCCGGGAGACAGCTAGAATCCGTCGCATGACCGAGAACGGAACACGCACGAATAGGGTGGGCCGACACCTGCCTACCTCCGGGGGTTTGAAGAAGACTTTGAGCCTGGCGCGAGAGCAGGGGTTGGAGGCGGTCCAGATCTTCGTCTCCAACCCCCAGGGTTGGGCCGTCCCTACCTCTCGACCCGATGCCGAAGCTTTCGCTGATGGCGCCTGGGAGATCGGGCTCAGCCCCGTAGTCGTGCACGCTAAGTACCTCATAAACCTCGCCGCCCCGAACCCCGAGCACCGGGAACGCTCCGCCAGAACGCTAGCGGCGGAGCTCGTAACGGCGGGCGCTCTGGGCGCGGACGTCGTGGTCGTCCACTCCGGGAGCCACGGAGGCGACGGCGAGAAGGTAGGCGAGGAGCGGCTCGTCGAAGGCATCATTCGGGCTCGGGAGATAGCTGCGGAGGATGAGGTAGCGGAGCCGGCGAAGCCCGTGATCGAGAACTCCGTCGGGGCGGGAACGCAGCTATGCTCGACCTTCGATTCCCTGGCGAGGGCGGCGGAGAGGGCCGATGCGCGCGTTTGCGTGGATACGGCTCATATGTACGTCGCGGGATATGATCTCGGGACGCCGGAGGGCGCGCGGGAGGTCGCGGCTGAGCTGAGAGAGAGGCTTGGGGATCGCATCGCCCTTTTGCACCTCAACAGCCCGAGGAACTCTCTAGGGAGCAATCGGGATGGGCACGAGAGGATAGGGGAGGGCTATGTCCCGGTGGAGGCGTGGACCGAGCTGTTCGAGGGGCTGCCAGGGTTGCCCCTGGTAATGGAGACGCCCTACGCGACGCCGGAGGTAGACGCCGAGCAGGTGCGGTTGGTCAAGGAGTTGGCGGGTGGGTTGCCCCTTTCGCCGAGAGGGGTATAAAATCTACCCTATGAAGACCCTGGAGATTCATCCGGCTCAGAGAAAAACGGATTTGCTCTCGGCCATCGGTGAGACGCTGAGGACGACGCGCAACGACCGCGGGCTAACCCTGCGGCAGGTCGCCGAAGGCGCTCACGTCTCTATCTCGTACCTTGCGGAGATCGAACGCGGTGAGAAGGACCCCTCCTCTCGTGTGCTGGAGAGCGTCGCCGAGGGATTGGGCGTGGAGTTGTCCGGACTACTCATCCGCATCGCTGCCACCCTTGAGCCTGCCAGCGCCCCCGCAACGCCGGTCGTCGACAAGCTTGCCGCCTAAGTAGCTAGCGTCGCCAGAGCGCCCGGCGGTACGAGTGGGCCGGCGATCCTTGGTAAAGATTTGCTTACAAGTGCTGAAGGCTTGTCGCTAGGCGCATCTCTTCGTATGCGCCGCATCGAGGCATGACAGCCTTTCATTGTGGATGATGCTGGCCGTGAAGGGCTTACCCGGGCTAACTCCCGGCGAAGGCGCCTGTCTGATTCGGCGTCAGCCGCTGATAGGGGAGAACTGAGTCGAGAGGCTCGCGTCAGCCAGCGGCCTGCTGCCGTGGGGCAAAGCCGCAACCGGCGAGCGAGAGATGTGGTGAGTTAGCCGCGAGGTTGTGGGGGAGACCTCCCTCCTTCTCAAACGCTGAAGAAGTACGCCAGGAGCACGCTCGAAGCGTTGTAGCCAGCGTGGGCGAGAAAGGTTGCGGTCGTGTTGACCCGGTTGCGCAGGATGCCCAAACCGATCGAGAGTATAAAGATGTAGATCAGGAGGACGCTCGGGCCATACTGAGTGTGCAGGAACGCCCAGAGCACGGAGGTTAGCGGGATACCGAGAGCCGGCTGAAGGGCGCCGCGAAAGAGTGTCTCTTCACCGAGAGCCGCCCCGATGCCTACAAGCAGGGCGAAGAGGATCGTCGAGACCAGGCCGAAACCCTCGGTACCGAAGAGACCTTCGGAGATCCTCCCTACGCGTTCGAAAAGCTCCGGCTGCAGGTTGGAGAAGAGGGCGTTGGCGAAGAACGAGAGCAGAAGCGCTCCCACGATGAACAGCGCCACGATCCCGAGCTGGCGCAGGGTTATAGGACCGTACCCGAGCCGGGAGAGCGTCTGGCGGAAGCCCCGTCTCACGCCGAGCCCCACCCCAAGAAAGGCGATGACCACGAACGGTAGTTGGCTAAAGACGACGGCGGCTGGGGAGAGCTTGCCCGCCGCCGCGAAGGTCGACTCGATCACCTCGGGCGTCTGCGTAAATATCAACAACTCAACCACCCTCTCCGCCAGCACGACTATCAGCAACCACAGCGCGAAGTAAAGCGGCGGGTCCGTGTACCAGCCGCGAGAGTATCTGCTAAGCGGCGCATACCGTTCCTCGGATCGAGGGCTTGTAGCGGTGTTGAGGTCTCCTCCGTCCGTCTTCACCGTATCAGCGTCTGCGGCGGCGCGACGCCCTGCGAGCTTGCGTAGCGGCGCAACGCAGAGAGCGAATCCGGCGAGACCGGCGAGCAAGAGTACAGCCGCCGAGCTTAAAGAGAGCTCCCGGGATAGTTGCGAGTCAGGGACCGTGTCCGACAGTCCCACGAGCGCGACCAGCGTACCAAGCACGAATACCAGTGAAGAGAGGGCGAGCAGGAGGACGATCAGCGTGATCTCCGCCGAGCGGTTCTTCCGTCCCCACTGGGCCAGCAGCGCGAAGCCGCCGGCGAAGAGGATTATTACTAGAGCCTGAACCAGGGCTGACAAAGTCTCCATGCGCGACCTTTCTGGCGACGAGCGACCCCAGAGAGATTAGCATGTAATCAGCCCCCGGCTTCGGCGAACCGAGTTCATGACGAACCTCGCAACTCACAGAGGGAATCAGGCTGTCAAAAGAAACACCGGTCGGTAAATGATCCGAACCAGCGCCCCGTGCTGGCGCGGCCGCCGCTCATGGATGCTTCCGTACCTGCGGCGTTGCAAGTAGCGGCAGCCGAAGCAGGGTGGCGATGAGAAAGCCGAGGACGACGCAGCTCATGCCCGCGAGTAAGGCGGCGTGATAGCCAGCCTGAGGGCGCTTACACCGGACCGGAGGCCGCGAAGCGGCTTCCGGTTGAACAGATGGTGAGGCACCACGCCACGATTCATCGACGAAGCAGCATTGCAATCCAAGCAGCGATGAGCTTCGCTATGAGCTTGAGGGAGTACGCCGGGGAGCTGGGTAGGTCGTTCGGAAGATCGCTGCCCGCGGGACTGGCCTTCGTGTGCACACGAATCTCCAGGGGCGGTACGTCTCCTCGCAATGCCGCTCGGTATACCGAGAACCAGTGCCCTTCTCGAAGTGGAGGTACATGGCCGAGTTGCAGCAGGTGGCGACACCCCGGTTCGTCGACGACCCTTCCCTGATCTTGTAGCCCCGCAGCAGCCGAGACCCCTTCGAGTGTTCGACTCGATCTTTCCGGTAAAGAACCATCGCGGTCCCGCCGTCGGGATCGCATACGGGATGCCCGTCCGGGAGCGCTTCGATTTGTCGGGAGCCTTCCTGGCAACTTTCGCAGCAACAGACGGCGCTCGTGATAGGAGCGCCGACCACTTCGAGTTCGGCGCTCCCGTACGCGCACCTAGCGGTCGTGCGGTTTTTCGGCGGTTCAGACATGCTCTACTCGTATCCTCTCATCGGCCGCTGCTTCGCGGGTTGTGGCGCCGGCCCGGCCTTCAGGCCGAGTCGGCGCTCAGTAGGTACCGAGCACCTCGTCGAGGCGTCTGGCGAAAGCCTCCGGGTGGCTGTTGAACCCGCCGTGGTCGCCAGGGAAGACGGTGGGTTCCTTCTCCAGCTCAGGGTCGAGTTCTGCCACCCGAGCGGCCTTTCCAAGGTCGTCGAGACCACGTGCTTCTGGACGCCGTTCATCTGCGCGGCGAACGGGTTCTCCTCCGGGTCTTGCTCGGGCCAGTACGCCGCACACTCCTCATAGAGGATGCGGCCCATAAGCATGGCGTCTGAGGCGGCGAAGCCCTCCCCGATCGCCCGGTCCATCTCGTCGTTGAAGTAGGCGAGGTTCCACCTCTCGGGCAACCCCATGACGCCGTCTAGCGTCTAGAACTCCGATGCGATCACTTTCCTCATGTCAATCCTCCTCTATTGATTGAAGTCGGGTCGGCCATGTCCCCCGGACATCGCCGCTTACCCGGTCTCCGGCATGGGCGCGTCGAGGAACGGCGCGACGGTGGGCGCCAGCGTAGGGGAGAAGAAGATATCGTAGTGCGTCGTGGCGGGCAGGACGGCGAGCCGGGCGTTGGGCATTCCGGCTCCGTCCCAACCGGCGTCCGCCTTGCCGCCGCCGAGCAGCTCGAAGAACTCCATCGCATGCGTGGTGCGAACGCTGTCTGCGTCGCCGACCACTATCATCGTCGGCGCCGCCATGGCCGCTACGTCTTCCGACCAGTCGTAGTCCTGTCCGAGCAGCCGACCCAGCTTGGTGAGCAGCACCGGCCAATCCTCGAGCTTCGGCGCGATGCTGGAATAGAGTTGGTACATCGGGGTCTGCTTCATCGGCTCCGCGGCCTCCGGCCCCATCTGGCCCATCCCCGCGAGGACCTCCGGGTACCAACCGTCGCGCTTGAAGGGGGTCGAGACGAGCACGAGCTTCCTCACCAACTCGGGGTGCTGGATGGCAGTTCGCAAGGCGACGCTGCCGCCCAGGGAGTAGCCCATGACGTCGGCTCTTTCGAGGCCGAGGCCCTGGATCAGGGCGGCGACGTCGTCCGCCATCGACTCAAAGCTCATCGGGCGGTCGATGTCCGCCGTACGCCCGTGGGCCTGCAAGTCAACGGCAGCCACCCGGCGGCCTTCCGCGAGCAGCGGCAGGACCCCGCCGAACATCTCGATAGCGCCGAGGCCGCCGTGCAGCAGGATCAGCGTTTCTCCTACACCGTGGGTCTCGTAGTACATGTCGAGGCCGTTCACCTCGGCGTAGTTGCCTTTAGGTTCAGCGTTCATTTCGTCTCCTCTCTAGTCAACGAGTCCTGCCTACTTGGCCCTGGTCGAGGTCGCCTCGTAACCGCCGCCCGGATAATTCCAGGCCCCGGTGAGGGTGTTGCCGTCGTCGCTGAACTTGCCCTCGTAATACGCCGGAGAGCCCCTCTCCCCGCCCCAGATTGTGAGGGTCTCCCCCTCCAGCTCGTAGACGTAGTCGAGGGTGTCGCCCGAGTTGCTGTAGAAGCGCGACTCTATGTCCTCGCTAGGCTCTGTCCCGAACGGCTGCTCGTGCCCGATGACCTCGCTGCCCTTGATCCTCTGCCCGTCCTGCTGCCCGAGGTCGACGCGCTGGATGAGGAAGAAGCCGCCCTCCATCCACTCGTAGGTCACCGTTCCTTGCACATCCCCGGATATCTCCCACGTACCGACCAACCTTCTCAGGCTCTCGAGGTCGAGGCTCGGCTCGGGAGGCTGCCTGGCGCTGGGGCTGTCGTCCGTCATGGTCGGTCCTACTTTCTTGTTACAGTGTTTTCTTCTTCAAAGTTGGTATCACGCCGGTACCAGGCCACCGGCAGATCATCCACGGCAGCAAGTCCCGACGTCCGAGCCACTCCTCTCCTACGGCCAACCGGCGCCCGCCGCGGGCGCCGGGGCGGTCAGGATCTGACCGATTCGTTCTTCGAAGGTCGTGCTCTCCATGCCGCGCCACTCCCGCGCCACCATTAACAGCGTCTTCTTGTCTGGACCCCCGAGCATGCAAGCGAAGCAGCCCCGGTCGAGGTTGATCGTGTGCAGCACCTCGCCGCCTTCGCGAACGCGCACGCAACGCTTGTTTGGTACATCCGCGTACCAGACCGCGCCATCAGCGTCGAGGCAGATGCCGTCGGGGAGGCCGTCGGCGAGCTCTGCCCACACCCGCCGGTTGGACAGGCCGCCGTCGGCCGCAATGTCGAACGCCGTGAGCCTGTTGCCGTAGGACTCTGCGACGATCAGCGTCGAGTTGTCGGGCGTCACGACCATGCCGTTTGGGAAGGCGACGCCATCTGCCACCTGCCGGGCCGAGCCATCAGGGGTGACCAAAGCGAGCGTTCCGGAGGCGAACTCACCATCCGGGAAGTCGAAGCCGATGTTGCCGACGTAGGCGTTACCCCGCCCATCCGCGACGATGTCGTTCCAGGGATGGTCGGAGAGGCCGCTCAGGTCAGCATGGGTCACCAGCGACCCGTCGGGCTCCTGGCGCAGCAGTAGCCGGTCGCGCGCCGAGACGACGAGCAAGCGTCCATCGGGCAGCCAATCGAGGCAGAACGGAAACGACGGCACGTGGACGATGACTTCGCTCTTGCCCTCGGCATCGACGGCGATGAGCTCTTGCGTGCCCCAGTCGGCGAACCAGAGACGCCCACCGTGCCAGCGCGGCGACTCGCCGAACACGATGCCGCTCATCAGTATTTGCAGCTCAGGCACTTTCGTTCTCCTCTCCTCGGCGCTTGTCGAAGGCGTCGACTGGGGCTGGCTCGGCCGCTCCTACCACGAAGCGGATCTCCTCGGCTACCGCTTCAAGCGTCTCCCTGGTGCGCCCGGCGAGGAAGACTCTGGCCTCCTCGTGGTCGAAGGCGCGGGCTACCGCGCCGCCTACCTTCCCTCCGCTTCCGCAGGCTACAGCGCTCCTGCCTTCAAGCAGCATTTTCATCCTCCTGTTTGTTTGGTTCTCCGGCAAGCCCTCGAAGCCCTGGAGCCATCTCGGATTCCTTCTTTGACTGGCGCTCGGGCTCGAGCACGATTACTGCAACCGCAATGGCCACAACGATGAGGGCGGCCCCAATCCCGAACGCGAGATGATACCCGCTAGTCAACGCCGCCGCGGTGGACTCGCCGTCCTCGATCAGGTTGTTGCTCCGCGAGGCGGACAGCGTCGCGAGCACGGCCAGGCCCAGAGCGCCGCCGACTTGCGCCGTCGTGTTGATCAGGCCGGAGGCCAACCCCGCGTCGCTGGGCGTGGCGCCCGACATCGCCAGCGTCATGAGCGCCGGGAAACAGAGGCCGGCCCCCGTGCCGAGCAAGACAATGACGGGCAGCACGTGGGAGACGTAGTCGCCGTCGACCGGCGCCCGCGTGAACAGGGCGAGCCCCGCCATGAACAGCGTGAGCCCGCCTAGCACCAGCGTCTTCGCGCCGAAGCGCATGACCAGGCGGTCGGTGTAGCGTACTGAGAGGGTTCCCATCAGGATCGTGACGGGCAGGAACGCGAGACCGGTCTCGAGGGCATCGTAGTCGAGGATGTGCTGCAAGTACAGTGCACCGAGGAAGAACATCCCGAACATCCCCGCGACGCTCAGCACCTGGATCAGGTTCGCCCCCGCAACGTTGCGCGAGCGGAAGATCCGCAGCGGCACCAGCGGTCTGCGTGCTGTCGCCTCACGAACGACGAATGCCACTAGCAACGCGAGCGAGAGACCCCCCAGCGCCAGCGTGCGACCGGCGTCCCAGCCGTACTCGGTGGCCGGTTCTACGATCGTGTAGACGCCAACCATCAGCGAGCCGGTGATAAGGACCGCGCCCGGGAGGTCCGCGCCTTCGCCGAACCCGATGCCCTTGTCAGGGGCTATTAGCCGTACGGTGAGCACCGCCGTCAAGATCCCGATCGGGACGTTCACGAAGAAGATCCAGTGCCAGCTGATCGCCTGGGTCAGCACGCCGCCGACGAGCAGGCCCACCGCGCCACCGGCGGAGGCGACGAAAGCGAAGACACCGATCGCTTTGGCCTGTTGCCTAGGCTCGGGGAACATAGTGACGATCATGCCGAGTATTACTGCGGAGGTCATCGCTCCGCCCACGCCCTGGACGAAGCGTGCCGCGACTAACACTCCCTGGCTCTGCGCGACGCCGCACAGCACCGAGGCCACCGTGAACACGCCCAGGCCGGCCAGGAACATTCCCCTTCGGGAGACGAGGTCCCCGAGCCGTCCAGCGAGCAACAGCAAACCGCCGAAGGCGATCAGGTAGGCGTTGACGACCCAGGCGAGGCTCGACTGCGAGAAGCCGAGGTCGCTCTGGATCGACGGCAGCGCCACGTTGACCACGGTGGCGTCGAGGACGATCATGAGCATCCCCACACACAGCACGTACAGCGCGATCCAGCGATTCTTGTCAGTCACGGCTCAGCTTCTCCTCGCGCTCGAGCAGCTCTCGCCGCACGCTTATCCATCCCCTCGCCGATCTCGAACTTGTCGTCGTCGGTGTTGCCTCCGCCACAACGGCCCCTCTTTCTGTTTGTGTACGGTGTTCACAATAATACTTAGAGTAGAATACGGTACGTGTACAGTGTTCACAATAGGGAGTTTGGGGTGGCGCGAATAAGCTATGTTATCCACCGGGAGAGACGATGACGAGCACGGAGACCAGCCCGCCGAAACGCGACACGTACCGACACGGTAACCTGCACCGGGCGCTTCTGGAGGCGGGCACAGAGCTTGCGCGCGGGGGAGGGCCGGACGCGGTGGTGCTGCGCGAGGCGACCCGACGGGTGGGCGTGGCGCCAAGTGCGGCGTACCGACACTTCGCCGACCGGCGGGCGCTGCTCGACGCAGTCTGCTCGGCCGCGCAGGCGGCTTTGGCGGTCGCGATGGAGGAGGAGCTGGCCGGGGTCCAGCGCGGCGGGGATCCAGTCAACAGCGCACGAGCGCGCCTGCGTGCCGTCGGGACCGGCTACCTGCGGTTTGCCCAGGAGGAGCCGGGGCTGTTTCGGACTGCGTTTTCGGCCTCAGATAACCTGCAAAGCGCCGCCAGCACGGCCAGAGCCGGGCAAGGCGGTCTGACTCCCTTCCAGCTCCTGTCCGCCGCCCTGGACGGGCTCGTAGAGGCAGGCGTCCTGCCCCGTGAGCGCCGCCCGGGTGCCGAGTTCCTGTCCTGGTCGGCGGTGCATGGCCTGGCTATGCTGCTCATCGACGGTCCCCTGCGCGGCCTCGACCGCGCCCAGGCGCAAGACGCTGGGCGACGCCTGCTGGATATGGTCGAACGGGGTCTGTAGACGGCCGGGACGCCTCGCCAGAAGATCGGCCCACGGAGGTACCGTGCTGGGACCGTTGACTCCGCAACTGCGGGCGAGGAGCCAACGGTCCCGGTCGCGTTGGCCGTAGCGGTCCGTTGGTGGGTGCGCGGACAGCAGCCGAGCTAGTTCCGCTCGGCCTCGCCATCGGCGCCGTAACGACTGGGAGGTGCGCTTGCGGTAGCCGTAAGCGTCGTACAGTGTTAGTTACTTAAACGCGGGTAGACCATTGGCGACGACGGAGGCGAGGATGAGAGGCGAAACGGGGCGCAGCGATGGGGGCTATCTTGCCGGGATGCGGGCGGCGTTGCCGTTCGCGTTGGTTGTGGGGGTAGTCGCTATCACTTTCGGAGTTCTGGCCCGCTCTCTGGGCTGGGGCGTCCTTGCCCCGATCGTGTTTTCGATCATCACCTTCTCCGCTTCGGCCCAGTTCGCGGTGGCGGCGGTCCTGGGCGCGGGCGGCGGGGTGTTCGCGGCGATCGCCGCTGCCGTGCTCTTGAACGCCCGCTTCTTGCCTATGGGAGTGGCCGTGGCCCCATACCTCAAGGGCGGTCCCCTGCGGCGCGCGTTCGAAGGCCAGGCGGTTGTCGATACATCCTGGGCGCTGGCTAGCCGCGGCGGGGGCAGGTTCGACCGGGAGTACATGATAGGAGCCACGATCCTGCAAGCGGTCGCCTGGATCGGGGGAACGGCCCTCGGCGTGCTGGGCGGGGACGCCGTGGGGAATGTCGAGCGGCTGGGGCTGGACGTTATCTTCCCCGCCTTCTTTTTGGCCCTGCTGGTGGCAGAGCTCAGGAGTGGCGGGAAACATGCGATCGCAGCCGCCGCGATCGCGGCGGCCCTGGCGGCAGCCCTCGTCCCGTTTGCGCCGCCCGGCGTACCGGTGCTCGCCGCCAGCGTGGCGGCGCTGTTTGGCTTGAGGGGGAGGTCCTCGTGAATACACTCTGGGTCGCGATCTTGGCCGTCACGCTGGCTAGCGCGGCTATCAAGGCGGCGGGACCGGTACTGGTCGGGGGTCGAGAGCTTCCCCCGCGGGTGAACGCCGTGATCGCGTTGCTGGCGCCCGCCCTGCTCGCCGCGCTGGTGGTTACGGAGACCTTCGGCGACGACGGTCACCTGGTGCTAGACGAAAAGGCTCTCGGGGTAGGGGCGGCGGCGGTTGCCCTCATGTTGAGGGCTCCGGTGCTCCTCGCCGTCGCCCTCGCCGCGCTGGTTACTGCTCTGGCCAGGCTCTTCGGCTGAGAGATCAGTCTCTCGAATCGAAGTTGCGTTCGGCGCCGCAGGAGGGCGTGGGTTCCGATAAGCATACCTACCGGAGGGATGTAGTAGCAATCTGCCGATGCATCAGCACGGGGATAAGCCGGGCGTTTGTGATGAGGTCCGCGTCGTCTTCGACACGTTTTTCCTGCCGCTCTAACTCCCGCTATCTATGCGGGGTTTGCGGCTAGGTCTGTTGACGGCTCCTGCATATCTTGCCTCCTAATGAGCTCGCTATGCGTAGCGAACAGCTAGCCTGCATTACTCAGCACGTTTCGGGAGCAGCATGCTACTCATGATCGTCGCGGAGGGGAGTAGTACAGGCTGAATACTCAACAGCCTACCTCTACGGTACGGTGAGGTCCTGCTCGCGTTCCGTTCGCTGTTTCGCTTTGAGGTCAGCAGGCTAGCAGCAGTGAGGGGCTTGTTTTATGGGTCTCGGTTCTCGGCGCTCTCCAACCCATCGAGGATGGGGCCTAGGGCCCTGTCACGGTTTGCTTCGTAATCTTCGAGGCTCTTCGCTTCGCGAGCGAGTTGAGCCATGCGAGCGGTAAGGCCCGATCCTTCTCTTGTAGCAAGGATGCGCCAGGCGAGGATGCGATAGGTATATTCGAGGGACGGCTCTCCGTTACCGTTCTCTAGCAGATCTTCGAGGACGGCATGGAGGGCCTCGGCGTTTTGAAGAGGGAGGTTGAGGTTTACGGCGAGTTCATCGCGCGGATTCAGTGGACCTTCTCCAGGTAGATGCGGTCCTGGGTTATGACGACCTGC
This sequence comes from uncultured Rubrobacteraceae bacterium, assembly GCA_902806055.1. GTDB lineage: Bacteria > Actinomycetota > Rubrobacteria > Rubrobacterales > Rubrobacteraceae > Rubrobacter_F. Next base: position 8,114 of record CADCVD010000098.1, on the reverse strand, counting down.
AGGTCTTGCGGGTTACGGCGGAGGTAGCTGCGCCATTCGTTAGTGAAAACCTCGGAGTTCAGGCCGTCGGTAATGAGGACCAACCCGTTATCGTTCTCATCCAGCACCGCCGTATGTTCGGAGAGCCTGCCCCGCCTGACAGGGTCGCGGCGGTAGATCGAGTTGCGCGATCGAAAGCTCTGCACGCTGGAGGGCGTGGTGTTCAGTTCCTGGGCTATCCACTCATCCCCCCGGCCCTCATCGACCCACTGTCGAATTTTTAGCGCGTGCGGCTTTAACGCTACCCTCCTATTGCCCAAGACCTCACCCCTTCTCTTAGCGTCGTATGTTTGATGTGCCTTATGGGTTATATGTACCACTTTTAACGACCACGCGCCACCGATGTATCTAATTCTCAACCGACGCAACCGGTCTGTAAGCCAAGACGAGATCGTCATGCACACGGGAGATACGCCTCTCAGTGAGGACGGGACTTAGCGGGTTCTGCGTCGAGGGGCGAGCCTCGGGCGGTGCGGCGTCTGCAAAAAAAGAACAGGCTTAGATCGAGGCGGACAGAAGGATCTCGACTAGAGTAGTGAGGAGCTTGTCCCCGGGCCTGCGAAAGGCGAGAGGGGAGCCCTGCTGTTTCGAACCAAGTGAGCATCAAGGGAGCCACGGGACACAGCCCCCTAAAGCGAGCGGGTGACGAAGGGTGAGTAAACGCTGCCGTGCGGACTAGAGTAACGGACCATGCGTACGAACCGGATCGCGGAATCATCAACAGCGTCGACGCAAGGCGCGCGGCGGCAAATACTTTAAACGCCCGCCCTCTGAAGCAGCTTCTCCGCCGCCGCGAGCCCGGAGAGCACCGCTCCCTCGACCTTCGGCCCTCCGTAGGCGTCGCCGCAGAAGACCAGCGGCGGTGGTCCCTCGATGTAGACAAACCTTTCTTCGTGGATACCGACCGGCTGACTGTATCTCCAGCGGTAGACCGCTGTAGTTTCGATGTTCGTACCAACATAGTCTTTCGCCTCCTCAAGCAGCAGGCGGGAGATGGCCTCGTCGTCGCTGTGCAGGTGCTCGCGGCTCCACTCAGGGCCGGCGTGGATGGTGACGGCGGGTACGTCTGAAATTCCCTTCTGAAGGTTGTCAGCGACCCAGAAGAGAGGGTCGCCCCCGATCTGGACTCCCCCCGGCTCGGGTACCGCGCCCGAGCCGCCGGGTATCACCATTACCGCGATGCAGGGATCGTAGGCGATGTTCTCCAGAGCAGAACGTGTTCCCGGGGTTAGAGAGAGACCGCTCTCGTCTACGAGCTTGAGCGAGGACGGGGGGGTAAGGACGAGGGCGTCAGACCTATGGGTGGAGGAGTCTCCGGCGAAGACCTGCCAGCCCTGTTCGTCCCGATACAGGCCGCTTACCTCCGCGCCCGTTCTAACATCGAGGCCTGAGACGAGGTGTTCGGCGATGGCGGTCATGCCTTGTGTGCCCCTGTAGCGTGGGTGACCGTCCTCTCTTTGCTCGCCGCTAGAATCCGCGAAGCCCCGTGTCCACTCCTCGACCACGCCGGCGGAGATCCAGGTTCGCGCGATCTCTTCGAAGCGGTCGGACCTGATGGTGAAAAACTGTGCTCCGTGGTCGAAGACTCCATCTTGTACCGCGTCGGTCCTCATGCGTCCGCCGACCTTTTCCTCCTTCTCAAAGACTGTGACGCGGACGCCGGCTTCCTCAAGGGTGCGGGCGGCGATGAGCCCGGCGAGCCCCGCGCCTACTACGGTGCAAGATTGCACGCTCTCTAAGCCTCCTTCCAGCTCACCTACAGGATGTTCGTACGTTAGCTTCCCACAGCGAGTGCGATCCGGCATGCCCGCGGAGCAGGAGACCAGGGCCACGCCTCATATTGCACCTTATAATCGGCGAGGAGCCCGCCGCCGCAGGGTTCGCGCCGCCCGTGCTCATAGCGTTTGTCCGCCTGCGGAACTGCTCTCGGATGCCAGTATGTTCGCCGCTTTATCTATGGTCTGGAAGTGTATGTACACGGTGTCCTCGACCTCCTTCGCGTAGCCGCCGGCCATCGTAACGGCAACCGGGATGCCACGGCTTCGGCATCCCTCCAAAACGATCCCGTCACGTCTTGAGAGCCCCTCCTTCGAGACCGAGAGGCGACCAAGCCTGTCGCCAGTGAACGGGTCCGCGCCGGCGAGGAAGATCGCCAGGTCCCAATCTTCAAGCTTCATCACCTCTTCTAACGCTCCCGAGAGCGCCGCCAAGAACGTCCCATCGTCCGCGCCGTCGGGAAGTGGAACGTCGAGGTCGCTCTCCTCTTTATGGAACGGGTAGTTTTTATCGCCGTGAATCGAAAGGGTGAAGACGTTCGGGTCTTCACTCAAGATGGAGGCAGTGCCGTTGCCCTGGTGGACGTCGGTGTCGATCACGACCACCTTGTCTACGAGCCCCTCGGCTATCAGCGTGCGCGCCGCTATAGCGGAGTCGTTGAAGACGCAGAAGCCTTCACCGCGGTCGGCGAACGCGTGGTGGGTGCCGCCGGCGAGGTTAGCGGCTACTCCTTCTTCGAGGGCAGCCCGGCAGGCATCGAGGGTCCCGCCCGAAGCCCGTCGCGAGCGCTCGACCATCCTCTCTGACCAGGGGAAGCCGATCCTACGTATCTCTTTACGGTCGAGCGTACCGGTTACGACCTTCTCCAGGTAGTCCGGGCTGTGGGCGCGCAGTATCTCTTTGTCAGTGACCGCGTGCGGGAGGCGTAGCTCTCCGGGGCCGCAGATGCCGTTTCGTTCTACCCGCTCGCGCAGCATCGAGTACTTCTTCATGGGAAAGCGGTGCCCTTCAGGCAGCGGGAGCACGAACTGGTCGGAGTAGAAGACCTTCAAGCTTCTCTCGCCTGTTCCCCGTGCTTCATCCGACTAATGTAGTACATCAGGGTTTCGCCTGTTGGGCGGGAGTTCATAATCCGGGAGCTTCTGTTGTGCTAGCATCCGAGTTTCGTAGTATGGAATATCCCCAACAGACAAAGCTCTTCGAGGAAGCAGCCGGGGAGATCTGCCCGCCCGAGGAGCGCCTGTATCTGGGCACCTCCGGCTGGTCCTACGCAGACTGGGAGGGGACGATCTACCCGCCGGGCATTCCGCCCGCCGGGCGGCTCGCCGAGTACGTCAAACATTTCGCCACGGTGGAGATAGACTCTACGTTCTACGGCACGCCAAGAGGGACGACCGTAGAGCGGTGGCGGAAGGTAGCGCCCCGTGGGTTTCACTACGCTGCCAAGTTTCCGTCGGAGATTACGCATGAGCGAAACCTCGTCAATAGTCGCAGCGAGGCCGAATGCTTCGTCCGCACCATGCAGGCTCTCGGAGACAGGCTCGGTCCTCTGCTCCTCCAACTCCCGCCGGACTTCACTGTCGAGGGCATGGAGGTCCTGAACACTTTCCTGCGTGAATTGCCCGAGGGGCCCCGGTACGCCGTCGAAGTACGCCACAGAAGTTGGGTCGGCTCCAACCTACCCGAGTTGTTGCGCGAGCGCGGGGCGGCTCTCACCCTAGTGGACCACCCGCGGATGCCCCGCTTGGAGGAGGCGACAACGGATTTCTCCTACATCCGCTGGCTCGGTAACCGCCGCGAGTTCCCCTCGGGACACACCCATCTCAAGAAGGACAGAGACGATGACCTATTGTGGTGGGCCGGCGTCGTGGATAGCTTCCTCGAAGAGCGAAAGACCGTCTTCGCATATGCCAACAATCACTATCAGAATCACTCGCCCTCGACGATAGAGCAGTTTCTTGAGATGAGGCGGGGCTAGTGACGGCGCCGGTCATCTTCAGCACGGGCTCGCTGCACCCGTTCGGTCTGGCCCGGATCTACGGTTGGGCCGCCGAGACGGGTTACGACGGCGTGGAGATCATGATGGATGGGCGCTGGGACACCCATCAGCATATATACCTGAACTATCTCGCCGAAGAGCACGGTATTCCGATCCTCGCCTTACATACACCCCTGCGGCAGGGCGTTTGGAAGCTGGACGCGGAGACGACCCTCGTGCGCAGCGCGAGACTGGCCGACAGGATCGGTGCCCCTTTAGTCGTCGCCCACCCGCCGCCACCTGGGAGGCCGCTGCAAAGGTGGAGCAAAGGTCCGCTTGCGGAGGCTCGTGAAGGGAGTGCACTTGTCGCCGTCGAGAACATGCCGAAGAATGGGGCGGAGCGTATCTTCAGTATAAGGCGCAACCAGAGTTGCCACCTCCCCGAGCATCTCCTAGGCATCGGCGACGTCACGCTCGACACCAGCCACGTCGGCGCGAGCGACGTAGACCTTATACAGGCGCACGAGAAGCTCGCCGATCAGCTCCGCCACGTCCACCTATCAGACTCAGACCTATCAGGAGGCGACCAGCACCGTCTACCCGGCAAGGGCAGGCTCCCCTTGAAAGAGTTCCTCGGCGCGCTCGGGGGTAGCGGCTACTCCGGCGCCGTGAGCCTAGAGCTCAAGCCTTGGCCTCTCGGGACCCCGGACCCCGAGAAGATCCTCGAACGCATGCGCGACGCTTTGCAATTCGTCAGAGAAGGACTTGACTAGGCTGGCAAGAGGCAACCCGGGCCGGATCTCACTAAAGGCAGAACGTAAGTGGCGGCGCTTAGGTAGGGGCTAACGCCCACAACTGCGTGAGGATACGGTGGGTGAGGCCCCATATGACGTAGCGGTCCTTATAGGTGAAAGCGGGCCAGCTCCCTGGGAAGTCGGGGATCTCGACCTCCTGGTCCACGAGACGGTCCACCGGGACCCACAGCGCCTCGACGACCTCTCGCGGGTCGAGGCGGCCCGGCTCGGCGTCCAGGGCGACTACTACCGTCGAGACGACCAGCCTACCGGGCATCGTCCGAGGACCTACGTCGTCGAGGCGGCCCAGGTAACGACCCTCGTTCAGATCCATACTGATCTCTTCGACCGTCTCGCGGCGGGCGGTATCGTAGGCGCCTCTGTCGCTAGCTTCGCGCCCGCCGCCGGGGAGCGCCATATGTCCCGACCAGGGATCGTGCTTGTTCTCGGCGCGCCTGATAACGAGGAGCTCCAGGCCGAGGTCCCGCTCGCGCAGCATCAAGGCTACGGCGGCCTGCCTCCTTCCGTGCGGTTCTATTAGCGACGGCTGAAAGCCGGCGAGGGCGCCGGCCAAGCGTTCGAGGGGGCTTCCGTTGTCTATCGGCATGTTGCTCGCGTTCATGCGGTTGAGTCTACTCCGGTCTATACGGGTTGATGGTAAGCTCTGCCAGAGATTTTACGGGTCGAAGGAGCGTATTTTTGTGAGAGATGAACGTCTCAGCAAGCTGGCGCGGGTGCTGGTGGATTACTCGGTCGAGGCGGGGGAGAGGGAGCAGGTCGTCGTCTCCGGCGGGGTGGCGGCGGAGCCGTTGATAAAGGAAGTCTATGCGAGGCTCCTCGACGCAGGGGCTACCCCGATCCCCCAGGTCTCCCTGCCCGGGATGCAGGAGCTCTTCTTCGGACATGCCAAGGACGTCCACTTTTCGCAGACGCCTTCCATAGTCCGTTCGATCTACGAAGAGGCCGACGCGTTCATCTCGATCATGTCTCCTCAGAACACCCGGGCGCTCGCGGCCGTAGATCCCCAGAAGCAACAGGCGCTCAGCAAGCGGGACAAGGAGATCCAGGAGATCGTGCTAGGCAAAGACCGCTGGGCGCTTACGCTGTTTCCGACGGAGGCGCTGGCCCAGGAATCGGAGATGAGCCTCGCGGACTATGAGGAGTTCGTCTTCGGGGCGATGGCCCTGAACGAAGACGATCCGGTACGCTACTGGGAGGAGAAGGCGAAGGAGCAGCAACGCCTCATCGAGAGGTTGGAGCAGGCCGACGAGGTGCGCATCAGCGGTCCCGATACGGAGCTGACGATGTCTATAAGGGGTCGCAAGTTCCTCAACGGCGACGGCACGCACAACATGCCGTGCGGGGAGATCTTCACGGGACCGGTCGAGGACTCGGTGAACGGCGAGGTCTTCTTCGGCATCCCCGTCGCGGTCGCCGGTCGGGAGGTCTCCGGCGTGAAGCTTCGCTTCGAGGGGGGGAAGGTTGTGGAGTCGAGCGCGGAGAAGGGGGAGGAGTACCTGAACGCGATGTTAGACGCGGATGAGGGGGCGCGATATCTTGGAGAGCTTGGGATCGGGACGAACTACGGTATCCCGCGCGCGACGAAGAACATCCTCTTCGATGAGAAGCTCGGCGGTACGGTGCATCTCGCGGTCGGTCGTTCTTACGAGAAGACCGGCGGTAAGAACGAGTCGAGCGTCCATTGGGACCTTATCTGCGACCTCCGCGAAGGCGGCGAGCTCTACGCCGACGGGGAGCTCATACAGCGAGACGGCGCGTTTCCCGATTACGATTTCGGGTAGTCTACGGTCATGCCAGAATCAATTCTGCGGGTAGCAAACCTGAAGAGCGAGGCGGAGTTGGAGATCGTGCGCGACGCCCTCGACGAGATCGGGGCCGACTACGAGCACGTCGACTCGGACCCAGAAAACTCCTACCCTCAGACGGCGTACTTCGACGTCTCGTCGGATCTCGCCGACAATATCGAGAACAAGCTCGACAAGCTCTCCGAGGAACATGGCTTCGAGGCCGAGATATTCTGGTAGCAGCCGTCGTACACGCTATACTCCGTAGCCAAGGACCATTTACGAACCGGAGGTACGGATGCCCGCATCTCACGGCAAAAACCTGAGGATCGCACCATACAGTGTCATATCCCAGAGTCCGGTGTGGCTGCGGCGAACGCTCCGGGACGCCCGCGACTCAAGTTTCCTCGTGCCGATACCGCGGAGCTCGTACCGCGACCTCGTACAGGCTCTCCTGCCGGCGAGGCTGGTCCGGCGGCTACGCCTCGGCCGGAGACCGTAAGGTTGCGGCGCTACGATGCCGTATTCCTGGACGTGGACGGGACGCTCCTCTGGGTCGACCTGGACATTGACGGCTACGTCAGAGACTTGAAGCCCTACGCGACGAACGGATCCCTGACCGTCGAGCAGGCGGAAGGCCCGATCTGGGAGAGCCTGCGGAGGCACATTAGCGAGAACATAAACTACCCGAGCGAGGAGGAGCTGGCCGCTTTTCGGCGTGAGAACGCTAGAGAGGTCGCCGACTCTCTAGGACTCGACGCTCCGGCCGAAGTGCTCGATGAGGTCATGGACAGACGTATCCTCCACAATCCTTACCCCGAGGCCGAGGCAGTAATGAAGAAGTTAAAGGGTATCGGCTTCCCGCTCTACGTAGTCTCCAACTGGGACGTGGCGCTGACCACGGTGCTCGAAGACCTTGGTTGGACGCGCTATATGAGCGGTATCGTGGCCTCGGCTCAGGTCGGTTCTGAGAAACCCGACGGCACTATCTTCGAGGAGGCTTTGAAGGTCGCCGGGGTTCCCCACGATCGCGTGATACACGTCGGCAACGACCCGATCTCGGATATCCAAGGCGCCGCTGCCGCAGGGATCGACGCCGTACTCATAGACCGCAAGGGCGGCATCGAGGCGCCGGACGCGGTCGAGATCCTGCCGGACCTGCGCGGCTTGCTGCCGCTCGTGCGAGGTTAGAGGCAGACGTGGCTGGCGAGCAACAGCGTGGCTCGCAGCAGCGCATAGCGCAGGCGGTGCGCGAGATACTGATCGCCATCGGCGAGGACCCGAATCGGGAGGGCCTGCTAGAGACGCCGGAGCGCGTCGCCGACGCCTATTCTTTGCTCTTCTCCGGGCTCTACGAAGACCCCGCTCACTACCTCGAAGCCAGCTTCGCCGAAGAGGCGCGCGACTTGATACTCGTCCGCGACCTACCGTTATCCTCGATGTGCGAACATCATCTTCTCCCTTTCGCAGGGAAAGCTCACGTAGGGTATCTCCCACAAGGCAGGGTGGCGGGCTTCTCTGAGCTCGCGCGCGTGGTGAACGGCTACGCCAGGAGACCCCAACTCCAGGAACGCCTTACCGCCCAGGTCGCCGACGCCGTATACGAGTCTCTGGACGCCCGGGGTGCCATCGTAGTCGTCGAGGCCGTGCAATCGTGCATGACCATGCGCCACGCGGAGACAACCGGGAGCCTTGCCGTAACCTCGGCGGCGCGCGGAATCT
>CADCVD010000097.1 GCA_902806055.1 uncultured Rubrobacteraceae bacterium | reverse complement strand
AGGATACTGCTCTTTATAGTCGCGTTCGGCCTCACCCAGCAGTCGGTACCCACGGTCACGTCCCCCAGCAGAGAGACGCCGCGTCCAACTACAGCGTCCCGGCCCACGACAATGTAACCTTCCCCGTAAGCCTTCAGGAGGGTGTCGGCGAGATAGTGGATGTTGACGTATGCATCGGTGATGTTGTGGCGGGAGAGGAGGCCGAAGATATGTTGGAGGATCGGGGTGTCCACTACCGGAGCCATCGGCTTTGGGGTCTAACCGGTCAGCGGGAAGAGCCTCGTCCCCTTCCCCGCAGCGAGCACCATGGCCTTCATCTAAGCCTCTGCCATTCTCTGTCCTTATTGAGAGCAGCCTTCTTCGCGAAGGTCGCGTCTAAGCTTGCCTGGCTGTTGCATAACGCCCCGAATGGTGCCTCTCGGAGGTCGAAGAGCCTTCGCCTCGTGCGAGGAGCGACGTTTCGCGCCACCCGCCGCGGTGGCCGAAGGGCCGCGGCTTGGGCTTCCATCCTCGGGCGCCGGTATCCGAAGGTGAGCAGCCGCTTGACGTTCTGGCCAGCGGCCGTCATCAGGGTCTCGGCGTTCACCTTCTCTAACCTCCTTAGCCTGAACCTCCTCATACCGTGTCGGTCCTTGGCCTCCGCGAACAAAGGTTCCACCCACACCCGCCTCTTGCGCAGCGCCTTCTCGTACGTGAAGGTGCCGCGGTAAGCCCTGACTCGGTCGACGTAGCGCTCGCCGAAGTAACGCAGGACCTGCCGGCCCGTCTTGTTGTCGGTGCATCGGGGCCTCAGTTCGCACGCTTCGCACGTGCCGGCCTGCGCCTTGTAGGTGGTTAGACGCCCGGCCTTGTTGGTCGCCCGAGGGCGCAGGATCTCGCCGGCCGGGCAGCGGTAGAGGTCTTCTTCTGCGTCGTAGGCGAACTCTTCCTTGCTAAAGTAGGGTCGTGCCTTGCCCGCTCCGGTCAGCGGCACGAACGCTCGGATCCCTGCCCGCTCGACGGCGGCGATGTTCTCGGTGGTACCGTAGGCGGTGTCCCCCGTGACCTGCCTCGGCCTGAGCTTCCAGCGGAAGGCGCTGCGCCAGAGCAGGTCGAGCATCGGGGCGTTCTCTGTAACCTCGAAGGGCGTGACCAGCGCGTTCAGGATGATCCGCGCTTTGCCACCATCTACGACGTAGTGCGCATAGTAGCCGAGGTGTGAACCCTTGGTGTCCCTGCGTTTCATGGGCGAGGAGTCGGGATCGGTCTTGCTTGCCAGGAAGTCGGCGGTACGCTTGTACCAGACGCCTTTCACTTCGCGCCGCTGCCGACCGTTCCTAGCGATCCAGTCGCTGTTGGCGGCGTTCTGCTCCTTCAGCGCCGCGTCTTCCGCAGTAGGGAGTGAGGTCTCGGGCTCAGCGTCGCACCTGTCGTCCTCAAAGAGCCCGTCCAGATGCGCCTCCACGACGAAGCGGGGCGCGATGGAGTCGAGCGAGGCGTTGGCGTCCACCTTGGTGGCGTCGAAGTACAACTCCTGTCCTCGCACCAACCCCGCCTCGGCACACATCTCCACTATCTCCTCGAAGAAGCGCCTGAAAACGGAGAGGCCGAAGCGTTCGCGGGTGCGGGTGAGGTTAGAGTGGTCGGGAAGGGACTCGTGGAGGTCGTAGCCCAGGCACCATCTCACCGAGAGGCGATCTGCCGCGACGACCATCAGCTCACGTTCCGAGCTCAGCCCCTCGAAGAACAAGACGAGCTGGAGCTTGAAGAACACCACGGGGTCGACGGACGGCCTGCCGCCCTTGGCGTAGAACGGACGGACCAACTCGCGCACGAACGAGAGGTCCAGTCTTGTCTCCAGGCGGCGATAGAAGTTATCCTCGGGAACCAGATCCTCCAACGAGGCGTCGCGGGGTAGCGGGGAGAAGATGCGCTCTTTCTTTCCCATCATGACGGTGGCGCCTCCTGCGGAAGGGACTGGAGGTCATGCTAGCGGCGTGACCGCTTTCACGCGTCGGAGGGATCGTTCTGCAACAGCCAGGCAAGCTAAGAGGCCGCGCCAGTAGGGAGGTAATCACCCGCCTGTAAGTGGGGCGTGGACTCTGCAAAATCATTCGGGAAGTTCCTGACGCTTTCCGAACGAGGAGCAGAAAAGCCCATGCCCGCCCTCCCATCGTGCCTCATCGACCCTGTCTGGGAGCAGTTCTCCGCTCTACTTCCCGATAGGCAACAGACCCATCCTCTGGGCTGCCACAATCCCCGCATACCCGACAAAGTGGTCTTCGAGAAGCTCGTTTCAGGTTCTGGTCTTCGGCTGTGCCTACGAGAGGATCGCCGACCACGGATGCTCGGCGACCACGATCAGGCGTCGTCGGCGCGACGACGAGTGGATCGCCGCGGGAGTAATGGAGCAGCTGCTGCAGAAGATAGCTCTCGCCTCCTATGAGATCGGATGATCGGTCTGGATCTCTCCGATATAGCCGTAGATTGCTGCATCACCAAAAGGCTCCCTGCGGTGGCGAGAAAGCAGGCAGAAGTCCCGTAGATCGGGGCAAACAGGGCATCAAGCGTTCGATGGTCGTGGATGCCAACGGCATCCCGCTAGGCACTATTGCTGCTCCGGCCAACTGCCACGGCTCCCCGCTGCTAGACGAGACTCTGGACATCTTGGAGGTAGTGGGAGAGTTGCCCGAGCGGATCAGCGTCCACCTCGAGCGTGGCTACGATTCAAAGAGTACCCGCGACACAAGCTACACTTTCGCGGCCTTCTGGCACAGATCTGCGAGAAGGGAAAGCCAGCTCCGATTGCGGCCACCAAACGGTGGGTGGTGGAGCGTACGAATTCGTGGAGCAACGCCCGCAAGAAGTTGGTCTGGTGCACCGAGCGGGTAGATTAGGTCATCGACTTTTGGCTTGCCTTCTCCGCAATAGTAATTACCGTGGGCAGGCTCGTGCGCATGGGTTGGACCCATTCGCTGGGAGGGCCGACCTTGTCGCCGACCTTAGCCTACTGGCGGAGCCTCTAAGTCCACGTCCGCCATGTCGGCAAGGTCGAGGAGGTTCCACACCACGTCGTATATCTCCATTCCAAGGTTCTCCGTGACCGCCTCGATCTCGGTAACGTCCATCTCGCCGATGTCTTCGTTGGCGTCCCGGGAGAGCTTCAATACCTCTCACGCCACTTCTCTCACCTCGCTCGTCAGGTACGCAAGCCTCTGCTCCAGGGTTATGTCGAAGCCCTTGGCCTCTTTTAGATGTCTGACCTGCCGCTGAAGCTCCGCTATCGTCAGTCCGGGCCTCAATCTGGCTGCCCGGCAGCCTGCAAGCTGCCTTCTAGTGATCTATATTCTCTCGTATGCATGATGGCACTCTACACCGACTCTTCCCGACGGCCAAGCTTGACGAGCCGTTGAGGCGCTATACGGCCTGGAAGATCGGAGGCCCCGCCGACGCTCTCCTGGAGCCCCCAAGCGCCGAAGAACTGATCGAAGCTATAAAGAAGGCCCGAGAGCACGGCATACCCGTGACCATCCTTGGTGGCGGCACGAACGTTCTCGTGCTCGACGGCGGTATAAGGGGTCTCACTATAAGGCTCGCCCGCGCGCTTACCGCCGTAGACACCCGCGGCACGGAGGTGGCCGCTGATGCGGGTGTTCTCTACCCGGTGCTAGCCAACACGACCGCTGGTAAGGGCTTGGCGGGTCTGGAGTTCGCGACCGGTATCCCGGGTACGGCGGGGGGGGCGGTTTATATGAACGCCGGCGCCTACGGCAGCGAGACCAGAGAGGTCCTGACGTGGGCCGACGTATACAAGTCGGAGACCGGCATGGTAGAGCGCGTGCCGAACAGTCAACTTGGGCTCTCTTACCGCTGCAGCGTTCTGCACGAGCGGCCTGGTTGGATCGTGCTGCGCGCGGGTTACTCCCTCTCTCCCGGAGATCCTGAAGAGCTAAAGGCCCGCATAAAGGAATTTCGCGCCCAGCGCATGAGCGGGTCTCCGAACCGCCCGAGCTGCGGCTCCACGTTCAAGCGGCCCGAGGGCGACTACCCCGGCCGCCTCATAGAGGCTGCAGGCCTCAAGGGTACGAGGGTCGGGCAGTTGGAGGTCTCACCCGTTCACGCCAACTACCTCGTCAACCACGGTGGCGGCACCGCAAGAGACGCCCTCGCGCTCATCGAGCTTACCCGCAAGACCGTTCGCGAGAGGCTCGGCGTAGATCTGGAGACGGAGGTCAGGGTGCTGGGGGAGCCGCCGACTCCTAGCTGATCGCTGAATGCTGATCGTTAGCGGTCTTCGACGGCCGTCGAAACAAGTCCGGGATGTCGCCAAGGTCAGTGTGTAGGTCGCAGGCATCTAAGAGGGACTGAGCGGTACACGGGCCTGCGCTCACGACCTCGACGCGCAGGCCCTTCTCGCTCTGGAGGTACTCGATAGCCTCCACGTAGTCGCCGTCGCCGGAGACGAGGATGTAGACGTCGGCGTGGTCGGCCAGGCGTATCATGTCCACGATAATGCCAACGTCCCAGTCACCCTTGTGAGAGATGACCCGCTCGCCTTCGGCGGAGAGCGACTCGTGGACGGCTAGCGGCTTGGAGCGCACCTTGTAGCCGAACTTGTTGAGGTTGTAGACAAAAGACCTCGCACCGGAGGCTCCGCTATCGTCCGTCTCTTGCTTCTCAACGATGTAGAAGGTGGCGCGCAGGAGCCTACGAGCGTTCACGGCGGCTTCTAGCAGTACGCCGTAGTCCAAGACGCCCTTGTAGTAGCTCTTTATGGAATGGTAGAGGTTCGCACCGTCGACAAAGACCGCGACCTTCTCCATTGCATCCGGCCTCTCCGCGTCTCCCACGAAGCTAAATGTTAACAGAAAAGGTGTAGCCACAGGTTCCGGTTGCTCGCCGCGCCGGTCGAGCAGTGTGGTATGCTCGGAGCCCGAAGAAGAGTGACGATTCAAAACTAGAGCACAGTATGAAAGCGAATACCGGCTAATGGACTTCGAAGTTAGCATAGATGAGCGTTCCGAGGCCTACTCCGTGGTCGCGGTGCACGGAGAGGTGGATCTCCACACCGCTCCGAAGGTTCAGTACGCTATAGAGCGCGGCTCGGAGGGTGTCGAGGTTGTTATACTCGATGTAGCCGAGATCGCGTTCATGGACTCAACCGCGCTCTCCACCCTCATGCGCGCTAGAGAGTCGCTCGAAGAGAAGGGCGCCTCTCTACGGCTCACCACCCCCTCAAAGGCAGTAGAGCGGATCTTCGCCGTCACCGGCTTCGGGGATTACTTTGACATCTATCCTTCCAGAGAGGCGGCTATAGCCGGCTAGGCGCGAGGACGTCTCCTTTTACTAGAGTGCTACAGGGCCCTCACGAGGTTGCTATAACCCGGGCGGCGCAAGGAGGGTGTACTAAAATCTCATCGCTATGATGACTGAAGTAAGAAACATTCGCGTGCCCGAACCTCTCGAACGCCTCGGGGAGGCGTTCTCGGGGGCGGGATACGAGTTGTACCTCGTCGGCGGTTTTGTGCGGGACGCGTTCTCGGGGAGCATCGGGAAGGATGTCGATGCGACGACCGGCGCCTACCCAAAGGAGATCAAGAGGCTCCTTAAGCCCGTGGCTGGCCACCTGTGGACGCTGGGGGAGCGCTTCGGGACCATCGGGGCCAGGGTCGAGGACTACGATGTCGAGGTGACTACGTACCGGAGCGACCTCTATACGCAGGGGAGCCGTCACCCGGAGGTTAGCTTTGGCGACAACCTAGTGGACGACCTCGCCAGGCGCGACTTCACGATCAACGCCATCGCCGCCGAGGCGGGTACGGGAGAGATACACGATCCCTTCGACGGCAGGAAGGACCTGGAGCGCGGCGTGATCCGGCCTGTCGGCGACCCTCTGGACCGGATGCGCGACGATCCTCTGCGGATGTTGCGGGCGGTGCGCTTTGAGACGGTCCTCCACAGCCTTGAGAGGCCCTTTGCGATGAGCCTGGATCTGGAGAAGGCGATAAAGGAGAACGCTCACTGGCTTGAGAGCATCAGCGCCGAGCGTATAAGGGAGGAGTTCGAGAAGATACTACTCTCCGACAACGTTGCCCGAGGTCTCCGGACTCTGGTACGCCTCGGTCTCATGCCCTATATAGTCCCCGAGTTCATGGAGACGCTTCACGTCGAGCAGGAGTCCGAGTTTCACCACAAGGACGTTTTCGAGCACACCCTTATCGTGACCCAGAACGTCGAACCTACCCCTACCTTGCGCAAGGCTGCCTTCTTCCACGACATTGGAAAGCCGCGCACGCTCGTCTACGAGCACCGCTGCACTTACTGTGGGGCGAAGAACACGAAGAAGAATACGGGCGAGGGTGAGTGCGAACGATGCGGCGGGAGGACGGTGCCCAAGAAGATCCACTTCTACGGTCACGAGAACGTCGGCGCGGCGATCGCGCGCAAGGCTATGAAGCGCCTTGCCTACTCCAAAGACGACATCGAGGCCGTCGCCCATCTCGTCGTACATCATATGCGGCCGATGAGCTACGCGGTTGGACGCGACCCGTGGACCGACTCGGCTGTAAGACGCTTCATCCGAGACACCTACCTCGCGCGCGGCGATCGGGTACTCTCTGACGTAGACTTGCTTCTCAAGCTCGCCCGCGCCGACATCACCGGCAGCGCCCCGAGAAGGCGGCGCATCGCCGAGGAGTCCTGGCGAAGCCTCAAGGACCGGGTAGACGCGGTGCGAGCCGAAGACTCTGTAGAGAAGCTGGAGAGCCCGCTGGACGGCAACCAGCTAATGGAGCATTTCGCACGTCCGCCGGGACGCTGGATCAAGGGCATAAAAGACTACCTTGAGGGAGAGGTAATTGAGGGCCGCCTCGCCAAAGACGATGTAGTGAAAGCCCGCGAGCTAGCCGAAGTCTACGCTCACGAACACAACCTCTTTGAGGAAGGATAATGGAGAGTAGCGAGCCTCTGATATCGACGGGCTGGCTGGCAGAACATCTGGACGCCCCCGGCATTCGGATCGTGGACATCCGGGGCTACGTAAAGAAGAAGGACCTCGGTGGCGGACGCCAGGAGGCAGAGTACCTCGCCGCCCGCGCGGAGTACGACGAGGATCACATCCCTGGGGCTGTATATATAGACTGGACCCGCGACATTACCGACCCTGACGACCCGGTACCCGCCCAGATCTCCCCGCCCGGCCGCCTCGCTACCCTGATGGGCTCGCTCGGGATAGGCAACGACACTGATGTTGTCGTCTACGATCACTCAGGCGGCCAGTTTGCTACCCGCCTCTGGTGGGTGCTGATGTACTACGGTCACGAGAGGGTCCGCGTCCTGGATGGCGGTTGGAGAAAATGGACCGCAGAGGGTCATCTTACAACCGCTGCGATTCCCGATCCCGAGCCCGCCACCTTCACCCCGAGGCCGCGGCCCGGCTGGCGTGTCGGCGCAGAGGAGGTCCTCACCGCAGGCCGGGAAGGCAGCGCTTCCGTACTCGATGCCCGCGACAAGAGCCAGTATGCTGGCGCGGTGTCGCGAGGCGAGGGACGTCCCGGCCACATTCCCGGTGCGCGTCATCTGCACGCTGACAGCCTGTTAAGGGAGGGTGGGACCTTCCGCGACGACGAGGAGCTGACCCGCAAGATCCGCGAGGCCGGAGTGCCCGAAGACAAAGACACGCCCATCGTGGCCTACTGCAACGGTGGCGTGGCGGCGACGGTGCCACTCTTTACTCTACACCGACTCGGATACAAGAACCTCGCCAATTATGATGGTTCGTGGAACGAGTGGGGGGTAAGGAAGGACCTGCCGGTCGAGAGATAGAGTGTTGTCGTGCCGGCATACGTCTCGTACCCAGGTCCTAGCGGCATCAGATCTCGTTCCTCGATACGTCTCTCGTTTGCTACGGAACCATCGCCGCAGACGCTTGTACGACAAAAGGGGAAGGAGTCACTCTCGGTTGCAGCTTCAGGTACTCGCACGACAGCGGCACCGACACATATACAGGGTGTGACGAAGCGCACGAATAGGCGATAGAGCATGCAGAATCACAGCCTCATCGCAAAACTTGTCTTGATACTCGACTTGAAGGTGGAGTGTTAAGAAATGCAGGTAATTGGTGATTGACCATTGACAGATGAGGTCATAAATGGAAGAATACTCAAGTCCAGATAAGCTCTACTATGGAGGTAGAAGTTGAAGAAATTAATGTTGTTGGCAGCCATGTTGGCGCTGGTCGTAGTCGCCGCGTCCCCGGCCTTCGCCCAGAGCGGTAGCCAGATAGAGGTTGAGGAAGGCGACGTCGAGATTTCGGATACGACTACTGTTGAGGGTAGCATACTCCAGAACTGCCCGGCGACTGTTACCTTCGGTGACGAGAACG
>CADCVD010000096.1 GCA_902806055.1 uncultured Rubrobacteraceae bacterium | reverse complement strand
TCTTCCAGCCGTTCTGTCGCAACCACTCGATGAAAGGCACGAGGCGCCAGGAGCCTTGGGTCTTCGGGGAGCCCTACGAGTCGGTTTGCCGCAAGATGATAAAGCTCCGCCAGCGCCTCCTCCCCTACCTCTATACCCTCTTCGAAGATTGCCACCGTACCGGAGCCCCGATCCTGCGTCCCCTCCTCTTCGAGTACCCTGAGGATGAGACGACCTACACGATGGACGACGAGTTCCTACTCGGCGACGCCTTGCTCGTCGCTCCCATCACCCGCCCCGGCATCGAGCACCGCCACGTCTACCTGCCTCGAGGTACCTGGTACCACTACTGGAGCGGCGAGAGGATAGAAGGCCCGGTCCACGTCCTCGCGCACGCGCCTATAGGCGAGCCGGCGATCTACGCGCACGCCAACACCGCCATCCCCCTGTGGCCCGAGATGAACCACGTCGGCGAGAGGCCCGCCGACCCGCTAACGCTTCTCGTATATCCGGCTGAGGGTACGGGTGAGTCAACCCTCTACGAGGACTCCGGTGACGGCTTCGGTTACGAGAGGGGCGAGTACGCCCGCCGGAGCGTGACCTGCGAGGTCCGCGGCGGCGCCATCGCGGTACGTCTCGGGCAGCGCCAAGGCTCCTTCGCCCCCCGACGGGAGTCCGTATGCCTGGAGTTGAGAAGCGTAAACACCCGCCCGGAGAGCGTCTCTGTAGACGGTGAGAAGGCGGACTGGGGCTACGAGGAGGCAGACGGGAAGATAACGGTACGACTCACGGAGAGCGCCGTAGAGGCTACGGTAGAGGTGAGGTTCTAGGCGGCCACAAGACCCTGGATCTCACGTCACGGCGCAAGGTCAGAGAGCGTCTCAGCATCCGGTGATGAAGGCGTCGAGCTTCGGATCGGTGAAGTCGCGTATGACCAGGTCCGCGCCGAGATGTTCAAGATCCTCGGGCTCATGTGTCGAGGCGATGCCGACCGTGGGAATCCCGGCGGCCAGAGAGGAGGCGATGCCGGAGGGAGAGTCTTCGAACGCTACGGCCTCATCCGCCGGGACGCCGAGGGTTTTCAAGGCCGCGTTGTAGGGCGCCGGGTCCGGCTTCCCAGCCTCGACTTCGTCGGCTAGTATCACGGGCTCGAACGCGTCTTCGAGGCCGAGGGCGCTGAGCATTGCGATGACGTTCTCCTTCGGAGCGTTGGTGACGAGCGAGCGGGCCACCCCCCTCTCTCGCCACCCCTCTATGAAGTCGAGCAGGCCCGGCATCGGCTCCAGAGCATCAGACCGCTCGCGGAAGTTCGCCTCCTTTGAGTCGGCTATCTCCCGGCCTTTCTCCGGCGAGAGGTCGGGGAGCAGGTCCTCGACGATCTCGGGAGAGAGGCGGCCGCTGATCCTATCCCGGTAGAACTCCCAGCTGATGTCGTAACCGTAAGGTTCGAGAATCTCCGCCCACGACAGATAATGCGCGGAGTTGGTCTCCGAGAGCGTCCCGTCGAGGTCGAAGAGCAGAGCCTTTGTAGCCATAGGCGGCAAGCATACCCTTCCTGCCCCATCCTTTCCACGCCTGGCAACGGCAGCCTCTAGTAAGGATCGTAGTAGAGAAACATGTTCAGGGCGCGCGTCACGATTAGCAGAGAGCCGATGTAGAGCAGGATAAAGAGGTGCCCCCGCTCCCTCCCCTTGCGCAGCGGGCTCGTCTTGTACTCGGCCAACCCCAGAAGCACCCCTAAGGCGCACAAACCCCACACCCAGTAGAGCATCAGATAACGAGTCGGGTCTCCGGGCGCCGGGGAGAGCGTCGCCCACGCGAACACGGCCGTAACGAAGAGAGCCAGGGCGATGGACGACACGAAGAGCGTTTTGTTGGCCCTTCTCCGGCGTCCCCAGGCGAGCCATCCAGAAATTATGTCGGTTGCTCCGCGCGCGCTCTTGGCCATGCGGCTATGTTAGCAAGCGACGGGGCGAGAGAGAATAAAAACTCTCTCTGGGCACGCGCATCCGGGCGTTAGAATAACCGCCGTGCGACGGCTCCTGGTACTCACCTGCGCGATAGTCCTGGTTGACACCGTGTTCTACGCGGCGCTGGTACCGCTCGTACCGAGCTTGACCCAGGAGTTCGGACTCTCGAAATCGGCGGCTGGCGTCTTGAGCGGGGCTTTCGGCGCGGGGGTACTCTTGGGATCTGCGCCGGCCAGTTACCTGGCGGGGCGCATCGGGGTCAGGCCGACGGCGGTCGGCGGGCTCCTTCTGGTGTCGTTAGCGAGCCTCGCGTTCGGCTTAGCCGGAGAGGCCTGGCAACTCGTGACGCTCCGGCTCGCGGGCGGCGTCGGGAGCGCCTTGGGCTGGGTCGCGGCGCTGACATGGCTCGCGGAACGGGCGCCGGAGGAGAGGCGGGGGGAGATGATCGGGACGCTCCTCTCCGCCGCTGTCGTGGGCGCGCTCCTGGGCCCCGTCCTCGGGGGAGCCGCAGCGACGGTGGGCCTCCTCCCGTCGTTCGCCTCGGTCTCCTGCGCCGGGCTCGTCGTCGCCGCGTGGGCCTTGCTGACCCCCGCACCGTCTCCCAGACCCGGCAAGCGACTCCGCGAGGTCCTCGTGGCGGCGCGACATCCGCAGTTGCTTACCGGTCTCGCCTTTATCGCCTTCTCGCCCCTACTCTTCGGCGCGCTCTCCGTTTTGGCCCCGCTCCAGCTCTCGCGTCTCGGCTGGGGCGCCGCGGCCATCGGGGCCGTCTTCCTCGTCGCCGCCATCTTCGAGGCCACGGTCCACCCCCTGCTCGGCCGCTGGTCCGACCGCTCCGGGTACCGTACACCCGTACTCGCGGGCGTCTTGGGCTCGCTCGCCGTCCTGTTGATACTGCCCTGGGCGGAGTACGCTCTCCTCGTCGCCCTGCTCGTCGTTCTGGCGGCGGTCGCCTTTAACGCCCCGCTCGTGCCCGGTACCTCCCTGCTCTCTCGCGGGGCCGAGAAGGCCGGCATCGGGGGCGCACCGGCCTTCGGCGCTACCAATTTCGCCTGGGCCTCCGGCTACGCCGCGGGCTCCTTCCTCGGCGGTTCTTTGGCAGATCTCGGCGGCGATGTCCTCTCCTATCTCACTCTGGCCGCTGTCTGCCTGTTTACCACTTTGCTTCTCCGGCGTTCGTAGCCATCCCTTGCTGGCTAGTGGCAGAGAATCATGTCCGCCGCTACGCGAAGACGCTAGTCGTTTGAGGAGCCGCACTAACCCCGTTTGACGCGAAGCGAAGGGCGACGAGGCTCTGCCCCCGCCGCCCCTGCTTCGTAGCGCCCGTACCGGTTAGCTGAGCTAGCTGAAAGCCGCCGCGCCTGCCTCGGCCACCTCGTGGTCCTGGTCCGGGGTGCCCCCGCTAACGCCTACGGCGCCCGCGACTTCATCGCCACGCATCAGCAGAACGCCCCCGCCGAAGATGACGATACGCCCGTCGTTGGTCGTGTTGATGCCGAAGAGCGGCTGTCCGGGCTGCGCCATCTCCCCGAGGTCCTGCGTGGATAGTAAGAAGGAGGCAGACGTGAAGGCCTTGTCTATGGCGATGTCTATGCTCCCGAGCCAGGCATCCTCCATTCTAGCGAACGCCTTGAGCTGCCTCCCGTTGTCGACGACCGCTATGTTCATCGGTTGGCCTATCTCCTGGGCCTTTTGTTGTGCTGCCTGGATGATGCTCTGGGCCTCTTCGAGCATGACCGTAGCGCGGCTTTCCCCTGCCATTCCGGTGCCTCCTTTTCCCTTCTCCGTCTCCTCCACCGTATATTCGGCGAACGGAGTGTAACTGATTCAGTATGCAAGTTGCAATCGACTACCGACCCCGTGAGGAACGGCGGGTACAGACCGGCTTGCCGGCAGAAGCCTACGGCGAGGGTGTGGTTTAAGACCTTGAGAGCGGTTAACGCAAGGCTAGGTGCCACTGATCTTTCGCACGCACCTCTGTTAGCGCTCGGCGAGCCGACCGATGCTTCTCCTCTCTCGTAACGGGGAGGAGGCGTTCCAAGCTCGGGCCGGGCAAGCTGGGGGGCCGATATAGCTCTGCGCGTCTTCAAGCGCCGCCCGCATGACCCTCCGGTCGTGCTCCCAGGCGACGTCTGTATCGTCGATCTCTTCTATCGAGATCTAAAGTACTCCGCTACGTCGTCGGTTGCACTTGCCTTCACTGATGCGGGTCCTGAACTGTATAGCGGGCACGTATGCGCCGTCCGGTCCGTAGGTGTGCGGAGCCAGCAGGACCGGGCCTTCGATGGCTCCAAGCTTAGCCCCAGGCTCTGCACGAACCTCGCATACGGTACCGTCCATGGGACGCTCTCCGATCTTCAGGAAGCCGCAGGGTACGTATACGCGCCCTTTCTCTACTCACCCCAAGTCTTGCGCAGGACACGAACCCAATTCTCGTGAGCGAGCTTTCGGAGCGCTCTTTCGTCGTAGCCTCGGTCTCTGAGCGCCGACATCAGCCTCGGCAGGCCCGACACATCACCTATCTCCTGCGAGATCAAAACCCCATCGAAGTCGGAGCCGAAGCCGACCCTGTCGATCCCGACTTTCCCCACCAGGTAGTCGATCTGCCGGACCATCACTTCCAGAGGAGTGCTTGCATCCCGGGCTGCGTCCTCACGGAGGAAGTTGACCGCGAAGTTGAGGCCGATCATTCCGTCGGAGGCGGCTATGGCGTCGAGCTGCGGGTCTGTGAGGTTTCGGCTGGAGGGGCAGAGGGCGTAAGCGTTGGAGTGGGTCGCAACGAGCGGGGCGTCCGTAAGAGCCGCCACGTCCCAGAAGCCTTTCTCATTCAGGTGAGACACATCGATCATGATGCGGAGATTGTTGCAGGCGCGAACCAACTCCCTACCGGCTTCGGTTAGCCCCGGCCCTGTATCCGGTGAGCGCCGAAAGTGCACGGCGACACCCTCGGCAAAGGCGTTCGGCCGGCCCCAGACAAGGCCTAGTGAGCGCAGCCCCGCCCGGTAGAGCACGTGGAGCGCGTCGAGGTCGGTGTCGATCGCGTCGGCGCCCTCCATGTGGAACACCGCTGGCATTACTTCCTCGTCCAGGCACCGCTGTAGTTCAGCGACGGTGCGGACAATGCGGAACTTCCCGTCTGAGCTATCCTCGATCCTAAAAAGCATGGCGGTAGCGGCCATCGAGCGGCGCAAAGCGTACGCGACATCAAGCGCGGGGGGAAGCGCTGTAGGAGTGCGCCCGGGCGTCGGTTCGGGCGTCTGCTCTCTAGGTACGGGAGGAATCCAGACGGCAAAGAAGCCGCCCCCGAAGCCTCCCTCCCGTGCACGTGGCAGATCCAGGTGGCCCCTTTCACCACGCTCGAAGAACGCGTCGGGGCCGCCCCCATCCGGCCCACCGAGCCTTAGCAGTACATCGTTGTGGCCATCGAATACGACCGGAAATGCATTCCGCTCCATACGAGCATCCCCCTTCTCGACGACTTAGTATTGTAAGCCAAGTTGCCCCCTAACCGAACAGTAACATCCTCCCGTACCCCGAGAGACGCCCAAAACCTGCTCTGGATCGAGAGGACGAAATAGACGATGCCACAATTAGCCTAGGATCTTCAGGATCTACAGGTTCCAGATCTGCCGTCTGACGGCGAGCACCGCCAGCGTGACGGCAACGCAGCCGCCCCCCATGAACACGCCGGCCCACAGGGCGCCTGCCCATTCGGCGACGACGCCGATCAGGATCGCTCCCAGCGGCATTAGTCCTCTATCCATCAATGCGATGCTCATGATTCGGCCACGGAGCCGATCCGGCACCCGTGTTTGGAGGGTGATACGGCTCGTCGTGCGGTATGTCGAGCTGGCGAGCCCTACCAGGAACATCATGACTGCCGCCATGACGAGGGTTTCCGCAAACATGAACAGGAGAAGGAACAGGCCGAAGCCGATGGTCGAGCACACCAGCCATTTTCCCGCCCCTTCCGTTTCGCGACCCAGAGAGAGCCACGCTGATCCTACGAGAGCGCCCGCCGCGGCGACCGAGAGCAGAATGCCAAGCCCTTCCGGTCCGAGTTGCAAGAGATCCTCCGCGAACAGCGGCATCATAGCGGTGTAAGGAAACGCGAACACCATAGGCACCACGGCCAGTATCAAAAGAGACTGGACAGTCGGGCTGTTCTTCACGTAAACAGCCGCCTCCTGGATATCCGCTTTTATGTTAGTGGAAGCTGCATCTCTGTTAGATTCCGGGTGAACAACGAACAGAGAGAGCAACACGGCCACGATGCTACACGCGCTGATCCAGAACACCTCCTCGACCTCCATCACGGCTAGCAAGGCTCCGGCAATCGCCGGTCCAACGATGCGAGAAAGGTTTCGCACTCCGCTGTCGACCGCAACCGCGCTGGCTACCTGGCTCTCCGGCACCAGATTCGGGATCAAGGAATTGCGAACCGGGATAACCACGGCCATCAAGGCCGAGCGTAGCGTCACCACGATGGCCAACAGCCAGAACGGACTGGCCGCTGCCAGCAAGTATCCGATGCAGAACGTCGAAGGCATGACCCCGGCCTGCAGCAGGATCAGGAGCTTTCGACGGTCGCTCCGATCCGCCAGCACGCCGGCTGGGACGCTAAGCAAGAAAGCGGGAACCAACCGACAGGCGTTGATCAAGCCCAGATACAACGCGGAGCCGGTGAACTCGAGAACCGCCCAGTTCAAGGCGACCAGGGTCATCCACTCACCTGCCTGGCTTACCAGGTACCCGGCCGCGAAGATCCCGAAGGACCGGGAGCGTAGGGCAAAACGCGTCGGAGAGGAACGCACCTTAGGATTTAAGTTCATCTAGAGGATCGGAAACTCTCGACCAATGCAGCAAAACTGCGCTGCTAACCATTGTACCTCTCTCGCTGCTTGCGCCATCGGGTTTGGGACCTCCGCGAACGTGTAACCCGAAGTACTCCCAAGCAGGCGTGTGGTGGGCACTGCTTTTAAGTCCATTGTAATACTGTTGATTCATTACCATTTAATGTAAGGATGCGAAAAGTTAATGGCCTTCGCTTCTAGTTGCATACGTTTTGCATATACTAAGCCTTAGCATGTATGTCTCCCGTGATTGCGGGAGGCTGTATTCGGGACTCGATCTTAAACTAGGGATTGACCCGCACTATGTATACATGGTACCTTGGGAATCGTTGGGGAAAGTAGGGGAAATCAAGGATAGGAGGTCAAGCCGATGGCAGCCACCGAAGAGCTTTCTGCTGCGGTGAAAGAGCTCGGGCTAGACAAACCAAACAGGGCGACGATAGGGCGATTGATTACCCACGGAGGAGGCCTCGGGCGCGCCGAGGAGGGACCCGACGGCCGCATGAGCGCCCAACTCCGGATCCCGTCCGATGAGATGATCTTCTCGCCCTCGATCATCGTTATGCCCCATGCGGGTGACCTCGATCTCGAGATCTTCAACGATGACGAGAACACTCACTGCGCGCTCTTGCCGAGCAACGGTGACAAGCAGTGGATATGGTTGCCGGTCTATTCACGAGGAATGGTCACCCTCAACCTCGACGGCCCGGGCTACTATTGGTTTAGTTCCAATCTAGGCAATGATGAAGGCCAGGGCCTGTTCGGGGCGATCGTCGTAATGGGGGACGTTCCGGAAGAAGCTAAACTCGACCGCCCGCCCCAACCACGGCCATAGAGAGGGGAATCCGTTGACTCAAGAATACATTGATGCACCGTCGCCCGTCCGCTTCGGGGAACTGAGCACCCAAACCCGTAATGTGCCGCCGGTCGCCCAGGACGTCACGTACGAGCGCATCCTCGACGCCCGTTCGGAACCGCAAAACTGGCTGACCTACTACGGCACCTACGAGGGGCAGCGGTACAGCACGCTGGACGAGATCAACACGGAGAACGTCCAGCATCTCGCTCCCGCGTGGGTGTTCCAGTGGGGCTCGTTCGGCCTTCACGCAGGCGCGTCGACCTACGCGTTCGAGGCCGCCCCGATCGTCGTGGACGGGGTCATGTACGTCTCGGGCTGGGATGGCTGGGTCTGGTGCATCGACGCCCGGACCGGGCAGGAACTATGGCGATACAAGCATGAGATCCCGTTCGATGTCTCGCTCTGCTGCGGCAACGTGAACCGTGGGGTCGCCGTGGCGAAGGGGAAGGTCTTCGTCGCCACCCTGAACGCCCACGTAATCGCGCTCGACGCCCAAACCGGCGAGAGGATCTGGGACACCGTGCATGGCGATGTGCGGGCCTCGGAGAGCGCTACGGTCGCTCCCCTGGTCGTGAAGAACATGGTCATCGTAGGGAGTTCCGGCGGGGAATTCGGGGTGCGCGGCCACCTCGACGCCTACGACATCGATACCGGAGAGCGCGTCTGGCGCTGCTACACGATCCCGAAGCCTGGCGAGCCGGGGTCGGAGACCTGGCCCGAAGACGGTGAGGCCTGGCAGCGGGGTGGTGGAAACTGCTGGGTCACGGGCACCTACGACCCGGAGCTGAACCTCCTGTACTGGGGGACCGGCAACCC
>CADCVD010000095.1 GCA_902806055.1 uncultured Rubrobacteraceae bacterium | reverse complement strand
GCCAGCGCCTCGAACCCGCGAGGCTAAAAGAGTCGGGGTACTCCTACCGCCGCCCGGAGCTAGGGGGCGCGTTGCGGCACCTGCTCGGGAGGTAGACATGGATCACGAGCGGTACATGCGCCGGGCCGTCGAGGTCGCGCGCGGAAACCTCGATGCTCCCTTCGGATGCGTCATCGCAGACCGGGAGACCGGGGAGGTGTTGGCCGAGGGCCTCAACAAGGCCGAGAGGAACCCCATCTCACACGGAGAGATCGACGCGATCATTCATCTCTCCGCGGCCCGTCCGGAGGTAGACTGGACCAGACTCGTCCTCTACACCACCGCCGAGCCCTGCCCGATGTGCTCAGGGGCGATCCTTTGGTGCGGCATCCCGCGCGTCGTCTTCGGCACCTCCATACAAACGCTCAAGCGCCTCCTTTCTGCTAGTTTTGCAGCATTCTAACCTGCCGCTACCCGCTCGAAGCGCACCTCTGGCGCACCGTCGGTCAGCAAGACACGGAAGCGAAACTCAGGCGGGTTTGTAGATTTGCAATGATATGGGGGTGATCGAGCAATCCCAAAAAAAGACCGGACCCTCGATAAGAAGTCCTGGCCCTTCGTCTGCTTGCCCTTATTCACCAGATTGCCGCTAAGAGGTCTTCTCGGGAACCACAAGGTGATGATCGTATGAAAGGGCAAAGCGACGCCGAAGGACTCTAGCGGCACAGACTACCCTAAAGCCGCGGTGCCGCAAGCTACCTGCCACGAGCATCAACTCTCGACCTTCTTATTAAGTTGTTGGGGAGCACCTTGCTAAAATGCGTCCATCCCGCAAAAGGAGGCAAGAAGCCGCATGGAACGCAAAACCTTTCCAATGAAAAGTCAAAAGAGGATAGCCCTCCTGGCCCACGACAACACCAAGACCGACCTAGTGCAATGGGCGAAAGACAACAAAGAACGTCTGGCCCACCACGAGCTGTTCGCTACGGGATCGACCGGCGAAGCGTTGGAGGACGAGCTTGGCGTTGAGGTTCGTAAACTCCTGAGTGGGCCTTTGGGGGGAGACCTGCAGATCGGAGGGAAGATCAGCGAGGGGGACATCGATTTTTTGGTCTTTTTCTTGGACCCTCTCACAGCCCTCTCCCACAATTCGGATGTTCAGGCGCTCCTGCGGATGGCCGTGCTGTGGAACATCCCCGTGGCCTGCGACAGGGCTTCGGCGGACTTCATGATCACCTCTCCCCTGATGGACGAAGAGTACCAACGGCTCCTTACAGAGGAGATCGACACCTACGGGGGGTAGTGGTTCAATGTCGAATGACATCTGCATTGTAACGGTGCAGGAAGAGCTTCAGACATACCTCGTGCATCTCATCGGACTTGGAGAACGAAAGCGTCTTTCTAACGAAGCGGGCCAGACGCTGGCGCAAGGTGTTGTTCCACCTTTCCACGTGCGCCAACTCTCCGCTCTCCTTGCCCACCGCCTCGTGACGCTCCTCAGGGATGACCACCCGATATGCCTCCCACAAATCGCTATAGCAACATCTACTTTTGTACTCTTCTGGGATCCTCCGCCATAACCTTCGGCAAGTTCGCTCGCCCCGGTCGCCGATGACATAAGCGACTACCTGACGAGTGTGGCGCGCCAAGGCGATCCATACCCAGCGTTTGTCGGCTTTCTTGCCGACGAACGACCACAACTCGTCGAGTTCGAGCACGAGGTCTTCGGAAGGTGGCGCGGGCGACAAGGTTCGTGCCAAGGAGGGTAACCTAGCGGCTTTTTTTGAGCCAGCGCGTGACGGTGTTGCGCGAGACCCCAAAGGTGCGCGCCAGACCCCGAAGACTGGAGCGTTCTTGGTAAGCATGCAGGATCTCCTGGCGCCTGTCCGGCGGATAGGCGTTGGAACCGGGGTCCTCGCGACTTTGGCGGAGGCAATCGTGGCAGAGGTACTTCTGTTTGCCGTTTGGAGCCTTGCCGTTCTTAACGACGTTTTCACTGTCGCAGTGGTAGCAGATGACGACTTGAGTAACCATTCCTGGATTCTATCATTCGGCTTGAGGCCACTACCCCCTACGGAAGCCACTAACCGCTACCCCGCGAGACAGCGGCGTTAGGAGCGTGTGGATCGGGGCAAGTCCTCTATTAACGAACTGCTGGGAGGACATCTTAGCGGCAATCTAGTGAATAGAGGCACCGCCGATTCTATCTAAGTAGCTTTCAGCGCTCCTGGGAGGCTTTGATCCGGGTGTTCGGGCCTCCTCGGGCTCCCCCCACCGAAAGCGCGGGAGAGTCGGTTGGATGGACGCTTTCTCGCTACGCCACCACTACCTCCTCTGTTCCGAGCTCCTCGTATGGCGTGGCGAAGCGCCACCAGATGCGGGCGAAGAGGAGCCACTATTGCCGAAGGCAAGGACGGTCTTCGATGGGTAGGTACGGCTGCTGTAGTATTAGGTCTGGTCCCCGCCAGGGGCAGACAAATGGTCGCGGGCCGCCCGCACGTCGCCGTCCGAAGGGTTGGAGGCCAGGTAGCTGTCCGCGGCACCCCTGGCTACCGCCACCTCGGTAGGCGTACCGGCTTGGGCCAGCAGATCCATCAGTTCCTGACGGTCAATCAACGGCGGAGCCTCCTCCCGCGGCGTCGCGACGTCCTCCTCACCGGGCACCGCACCGGAGAGTGTGCGTGGTGCGTCCGTTGTCGGAGGCAAGTCCCTGGGTGCGGCATCCTCAACGAGCTCCCCGGCGATCTCCTGGAGATCCTCGACGAGCTCCTCCATCAGGGCACCGGTCACCACGGTCTGCAGGCCGGTCATGACTACACTGGTGTCTTCCGCATATTCGGGGTAGCCCCCCTCGGCGTCCAGCCTGCGGACCAAGCCCTGCAGCATCCTGCCCAACCGGTCGATCCCCCACTCCCTGTTCCCCTCCTCGTACAGGGCGACCCTCACCACCGCGTCGACCGAACGCGGATCAAGGGTGCCGAGCCCACTTGTGGGGAACACGTAGTCGTGTCTTTCTAAGATGTCGTCCACCGCCTGCCTGGCGTCCGGCATGCCCTCGACTTCGGGGGAACCCTCGTAGGCGACGGTTATGAGCCTCAAGGCCTTCTCTTGGTGGTCGCGGTCCCGTTTCGCGTAGTTCCTGATCAGGTCGAAAAGCTCCGAGAACCCGCCATCGCCGCCGTCAGTCTTTGCCATCTTCTCTCCTCTCGTCGTTCGGTGTCTTTCGTAGCCCTTCCAGAGGGCTCGCGTGCCCCTCCACCCACGCGCGGGATGCCACTACCCCGAACCGCGCGCCCCCAACCGTGAGAAGTCGTCCGGGGCATTCCCGTGAGCGGTGGATGATCCACGGTACGGGGGAGGGTGTATCCTGATATAAAAGTAGCAACACCCCGAGGAAAAGGAGAATCCAACCGGTGAGCCGGGAAGAGATAAGGAGTATCTTCGAGCAAACTGGCTGGGAGATAGCCGACCGCGGCGACGAGCGTGTGCTCATAGGGGATGCCAGCAACAACCTGTCGCTCTCGATACTGGCCTATGATGGGGCGGCGATCGGGGCCGACGAGCCCGAGTTCATGCTCTACGACAGAGAGCGGGACCTCGCATACTGGGTCGGGGTGGTCCCGACGCCCAGGGTCGGCGCGGTACTGCTTGAGGAGCACGGCGACCGGCCCGAGGAGCAGCCAGGCGAACGGTCGAAGGGCTAGCGTCCCCGGCTTTCGCCTACTCCCCATTGCCACGCCCGACAAGAAGGAAGCCCGGGGCAGGAAGGGGAACAAAATAGCCCATGCCACTATTACAAAGCTTGAAGCGGATACGCAAGGAGCACGGGATGAGCGTCCGACAGCTTTCGGCGAGGAGCGGCGTGTCGGCTGACTCGATCTCCGACTTTGAGGAGGGGCACCGGATGGCATCGGCCCGGACTGCACGCAAACTCGCCGAAGCGTTGAAGGTTCGTGCAGAAGAGCTAGAACAGGAAGGCGCTCCTCCTCCCCGTAATCTTACTTAAGCTACTCGGGGGCGGGCATCTCGATGGTGGCCGCTTGGTAGGAGCAGGCTGCGCACATGAACGTGTAATACTCGCCGTACACTCCTCGTCCCCGGTCCTATAGGTCTATGCGACCGGGGCGGAGCGGTATAGCAAATAGGCTGTAACGGATGTACGGTGGTAAGAGAAGAAGTCTTCTCGGAAACTGCCAGGAATGAGCCCTACAGCATCACTCTCTAGGGCTTTTCCTATCGCCGGTCAGTCTCTGTAGCCGTCCGATCCTCTGTAGCCATCCGATCCTTCCCTCGTCCGTCCCTTCCATCGTCTTCGCGCGACGGTGGTGCTGGCGCTGCCGCGGGTGCTGGCGCTGGCGCGGGTGCTGGCGCTGCTGCGGGTGCTGATGGGAGGGGGGCGGCCCTTTGGGCAAGTGCAGGCGCTGCCGCGGATGCTGGGACCTGCGACCCTTGCGAGGGCGTGCCCGGGGGCACGCTTCGGGTCAGGGGCGGCGGCGGTCCGCTACTGACCACAATGGTCACCTTTGTTCCGGACTCGACATTTGTCTCCGCGGGCGGGTCCGTGCCGATGACTGTTCCAGCGGGCTCGGTGCTAGCTTCTTTCCTCGTGCCAGCCACCTCGCACCCTGCCTCCTTGAGGAGGCGCTCGGCCTCTTCCACGCTGCCGGCATAGGAGACGTCCGGGACGGACACTGGCTCTGGTCCCGACTCCTCCGGGCCCGAGCCGACCGTGAGGTATACGTATGTGCCCGGTTTTACCTCCGTGTCCGGGGCGGGGTCCTGCCCGGTCACGTAGCCTGCCCAGGCAGAGTTGCTAGGCGCCTCCTCCACACCGCCAAATCTCAGGCCGGCCTCTTCGAGCGTGCGCTTCGCCTCTGTGGGGCCAAGCTCGGAGAGGTCCGGGACCTCCGCACGGGCCGGGCCGACCGCCTCCTCGGCCGCCTCTACCGCTTCGCGGGGCGCCTCTGAGAGGGCGGCCTCGGAGTCCTCATTCCAGGAACTCCAGGCGTAGGCGCCGAGCAGGGCCAACAGGAGGAGTAGGACGGCGAGTGGGACCGCAGCTCGGGCCAGCTTCCCCCGGCGTGGCCCTCTCCTCCCCTCTCCTTCTCCTCCGGGAGGCGCGAGGGTTGGCACCACGACCGGAGCGTCTGCCCCATCCGCGGCAGCCACAGGCGTCCCTTCCTCAATTCGAGCGAGGTCCGCGAGGAGCGCGTCGGCGCTCTGGTGTCGGTCTTGGGGGGCCTTTGAAAGGAGCTTCATAGTCAGTACTTCGATGCCCTCGGGGATCTCGGAGTTTAGCTCCCTTAGGGCGCGCGGGGGCTCGTTCACGTGCTTCATAGAGATTGCCACCGGGGTCTCCGCCTTGAAGGGCACCTCCCCGGTGAGCATCTCGTAGAGGACGACCCCCAAGGAATACAAGTCGCTCCTCGGACTTGCAGGCTCGCCCATCGCCTGCTCTGGGGCCATGTAGGTGACAGTCCCCAATACCACGCTCGTACGCGAGATCGTGGTCGCCGCAGCGGCCCTGGCGATCCCGAAGTCCGCCACCTTCATAGCGCCGTTCTCGGTAACGAGCACGTTCTGGGGCTTTATATCCCGGTGCACGACACCCTTCTCGTGGGCCGCTCGCAGGGCCTCGGCGACCTGATTGGCCACCTCCACCACCGTGCTAGACGGCAGGGTCCCGCGCTCGAGGATGCGATCCTTCAAGGTGCCGCCGGGCAGGTACTCCATCGCGATGTAGTAAGTGCCATCCTCAAACTCGCCCCGGTCATAGATCGAAACCACGTTCGGGTGGGATAGGGCGGCGGCACTTCGGGCCTCTCGCCTAAATCTTTCGACGAACTCGTCGTTCTCGGCGTACTGCTCCCTCAATACCTTGAGGGCGATATCCCGGTCCAAGACCTCGTCGTGGGCGAGGTACGCCTTCGCCATGCCCCCGCTGCCCAGCAGCTCGCGCAGGACGTAGCGGCCACCTAAGAGGGTCTTCTCCATAATGCTACTGAATACCCATTACGAGCATACGCTAAAGCAGATCACTTTAACGACCTTCCTTTTCTCCTACTTATGTCTGGTGTACGTATGCTGGGTAGGCTTGGATCGCACCTAGCTAAAAGCTTGGCCTATAGGGGGCTGCCCCGTTGCCTCTATTCACCGGATTGCCGCTAAGAGGTCTTCTCGGAAACTCCCTCTCACATTCCCGCAACCTTATGCAATCATCCCGCAACGGTTGCGGGATGATCGGCTTGGTAGTAGCGCCCGGACCATGCAGCTTGCTACCGCCACGAATAGATATGCAGCTCGCGGGGATAGCAAGGTGTTGCGAGGTTCCAGAGGACGATCCACGCCGGCGAGGTGTGCTCCACGGTGGTCGAAGATGTTAAAAGTGACATTGCCGACCATGTTGCAGAGAACGATCCACGCCGGCGAGGTGTGTAACCTATCCGCCGCCGAAGAACCTACGCCACCAGGACCGCCGCTCTGTGGCCTCCTGAGAGCCTTCTCCCCGCTCCGGGGTCTCCTCTGTACCTTCCGGGCTCTCAACGGCGTCCTCCGGCGACTGTGGCGGCTCTGCGCGGGCTTCTAGCAGACGACGCAGCTCGTCGCGCTCGCGTTCGGCCTGTTCACGGCGTACACGCTCGGCTTCTAGCATCTGGGCCCTCTCCCGTTCTCTCTCAAGCTCCTCGCGCAGAGACGACTCGGCCCGCTCGGTGAGTTCCAGCCTTACCCTAAGCTCTGTGGCCTCCGAAGAGGCCCGAACCAGGTCGGCGGCCAAGTCTCTGACTATATCCCCCATGACCGCGGCGCTGTCCGCCTCGTCGGACGTCCGAGGGACATCACGACGGACCTGACCCTCGACGTTACGTTTATCTCTGAGCGAATAGAGAGAGTCTATAGAGACCTCCCAAGCCTCCACTATGCCCTCTCTGACCTTGCGGCCTTCGAGCTCTCCCCGATCTATGAGCCGGCGGACGGTGCGCGGACTGACCTTCAGTGCCCTGGCGGCCGTGTCCGTCGTAGTCCAGCCCGAGCTACTAAGGGGCTGTCCGCCGATGTCCGCCGCGTCCGTCCGCGATCTCTCCTGCCCAGCCTCTCCCATGTTGGGCATCATACCCTTACCGACCGGCTCCGCGCCCGCTGTGGCTAATCCTCGCGCCGCTCTCCTCTTCAGCCGCGCGAGGATGATACTCCTGTAGTCCGCACTACGTACCAGGTTTGCAATTTTTGCGGGGGCGGTAAGTAGGTTGGGATGGAAGTCCTTGGGGTTATAGGGGTGGCCTTGATTGCCGTGCTCTGCATCGCCGCGCTCCTCTTCCTGGTCCTGGTCGCCATGAACATAATAGACTTGTCGAAAGTGTCCCTTGTCGTGTTGGCAGCATTCCTTGGCCTCGTCCTCCTTGCCGGTGCCATCTGGGCATTCTTGGACATTGTAGATCTCACGTAACCGCAGCTTCCACACGAGAAAGCCGGGCCCCGATCAGGCCCCGGTCGGCGCATCGTCGGGAGTCGTAGGCCCCCTGCCGCATCCTCCTAGCGGCGGCGCAGCACAAACCCAGCGCCACGAGGAGACCGCCCGCATCCTCGGATGCACGTCGATAATCAGCTCGGCCCCCTCCGTCGCCCTTTTTTACCTTCTGACTGGTCAATAAGCCCATGCCAACAACCGCACGCGGACCACCAGCGGCCCGCTGCTACCAACTGTCCCGCCGGCGGAAAACTTTGGCGCCGGCGCTAAACTCTGGGAGAGGAAGAACATGACTGAACACACGACCACCATGGAGGAGCACCCGGTGCATTGCTCCGTGGCGCACCCCGACGCCGGAGGCCCTTGTTTCGAGCCTTTCGCCGCCTCCGTCTACGGCCTGAACTTCTGCGAGGCTCATGGCTTGCAGGCGGCCCTGGGGGCGGCACTTGAGGAGCAGCTCGAGGTAGATACTTTCCTCGAACGCTTCCGCGACCGTGGCACGAACTCACCCGTAGAGAAGGCGCTCCGGACCGCGCTCATGCATAGCGGCAAAACCGTGTCAGACCAGGAGCATTGGGAGGCCCTGCTCCGCGCCTACGGCAACGCGCCGGCGAACGTGCGCGAGATGGTCGCGGAGATGGAGGCGGACGAGGCTCCGGGCCGCATGAGCGTGCTAGACGACCTCCTCGACACCCTCCACACGCTGCATAAGCTCCAGCGCGTCGCCTACGAGGAGTGGCAGACGTACCTTGTAGAGACTCTCCAACGTGAGCGCGAGCATGTGGCCGCTTGTGCGGCGGTAGCTCTGGAGCACGCGAACCGCCGGCAAGCGGAGCGTGAGGCTGCAAGAAGTTAAGTTACTTCTACGAAGGCACCTCGAGGGGCAGGCGCTTCTTCCTTCTTGGTCTCGGCCTGCGAGAGGACGCGCACCACGCGCGCGGCCACTCTGAGTTCGTTTGCGCGCATCGCAGTTATGACCCCACCGATGGGCAGTTCATCCTCGCTGATCGCTTCTGCTATGTCCTCGAGCTTCCGAGCGGCTTGCTCGGCGAATTCCTCGTGCCTCATGTCCTGTTCGCACCTCCCGGCGAAGTTCCCCGCCGCTTTTCTCCCAAGAACGAAAAGAGTGGGCCGGAGCCCCAGCTCGTCGCTAGGACCCCGACCCGGTAAGACCGACAATCGCTACTACTACTACTGGA
>CADCVD010000094.1:31688-32014 GCA_902806055.1 uncultured Rubrobacteraceae bacterium | reverse complement strand
CGAACTCTCCAGCGGCGAGATAACCTACGGTATCTTCGGCGAGGGCCCGCCGGTAATTCTCGTGCATGGCATGCCGAGCCGCTCGTACATCTGGCGCAACGTCGTGCCGAAGCTCGCCGCCCGCTTCACGGTGTACGCGTTCGACCTTCTCGGGTTTGGTGAGTCGGAGCGGAGAGATGGCCTGAACGTCTCTATCGCTGCTCAGGCGAGTTTGCTCGCCAGGTTGATCGAGTTTTGACGGCTTGAAGCCCCTGCTATCGCGGGACACGATATAGGAGGTGGTATCGCGCTTCGCGCCCATCTCCTGGGAGGGATTGAGTTTAGCC
>CADCVD010000094.1:0-31678 GCA_902806055.1 uncultured Rubrobacteraceae bacterium | reverse complement strand
GATCGTTCGAAGCCATCGTCGGCTGGCACCTGCGTACCGCTTCGTACCGCCCTATGGACGAGAAGGCCTTCGCGGTCTACATGGAGCAATGGCGAGGGGAGATAGGACAGAAGATTTACCTGCAGAAAGACGCGCAGCTCGACGAGGGGCACACCGCAGAGTTCGAGCCCCTGCTGCGTTCGATGAGGACGCCCGTACAAATATTATGGGGTGAGAGAGACGCGTGGCTGGACCCCGCCATCGCCAAGCGCCTGAGGGATCTGCTCCCGAACGCTGCCCTGGAGTTGATCCCGGATGCCGGGCACTTCTCGATGGAGGACGACCCCCAGAAGATCGCCAATGCACTCGCTGACTTCTTCGCCCCATGAAGGGGTATACTAGAGCTCTATTAAGCGAGCTTTGCTACCATTAGTAGCTTCTTGAAAGTTGCGTGTAGCGCGAGTATATTGCGTTTAGTTTTCGAGTAGCGCTTCAAGGGAAGAAAGGCCGGTTTTGGCTCTAGCTCTGTTACTTCAGGAGATTGGCTATGGCACGCTCTACGTGTACGTGGGCCTGTTTATCTTGCTGGTCGTCGGTTTCGTTGCGACCACTCTGGTCCTGGCGCGTCTCATCTCGCCGAGCCGGAAGAGTTCGCAGGCCAAGGGCCAGAACTACGAGACCGGAGAGGTGACCGTCACCGACCCGTGGCGCCCCTTCCCGGTCCGCTACTACGTCTTCGCGCTTCTCTTCCTCATCTTCGATGTGGAGGCGGCTTTCCTTTATCCGTGGGCGGTGATCTACCGGGGTCTCGGGCTTTACGGTTTCGTGGAGATGGTTATTTTCGTGCTTATATTAGGCGTGGGACTCGCTTACGCCTGGAAGAAGGGGGCCCTCCGTTGGGTTTGATGCAAAAGTTCAACGAGCCGAACATTATCACGACGAGTTCGGACAAGCTCTTCAACTGGGCCAGGAAGAACTCTCTGTGGCCCTTGCAGTTCGGGCTGGCGTGTTGCGCGATCGAGATGATGTCCACCGGCATGGCTCACAACGACCTCGACAGGTTCGGGGCCGGGTTCTTTACGGCGTCGCCGCGGCAGGCGGACGTGATGATCGTATCGGGTACCGTCTCGACCAAGATGGCGGAGCGGATGACGCGGCTCTACGAGCAGATGCCAGAGCCCAAGTGGGTGATAGCGATGGGCGCGTGCGCCATCTCCGGCGGACCGTTCCTCGACGGGTACTCGGTGCTCATGGGCGCGGACAGGGTAATCCCCGTGGACGTGTACGTGCCGGGGTGTCCTCCGCGGCCGGAGGCGCTCATCTTCGGGATCATGACGCTGCAGAAGAAGATAGAGCGTGACCAGCAGGTCGGCTACGAGAGGCCGCGTCCGGCGCTCGTCAACGACGACGGTGAGATCATGGAGTACCTCCCGGAGCGGGAGTACACCAATATCGCTCAGGGCAAGGCCCCGCGCTTCGAGGGCATAAAGCCCTTGCAGCGAACCTACGTCTTCGAGCGCAAGGGTATGCCGCCCGCCTCCCAGACGGATGTAGGTTGGATCCCCAAGGAGGCCAAGAAGAAGCTCAAGGAGCAGCAGAAGGCTGAGAAGGCTGCCGCCGAGACGGGAGTTCAGAAGAACGGCTCCCCGGAGGAGCCCGCCGACCCGAAGGGAACGGCTTAAATTGGCCGTTGCGTTGCCCGGGGGAAGCCTGGACGAGCGGCTTGAGCGGTACCTCGAAGGTTTGCGCAACGGGCACGGGTTAGAAGAGTCGGAGATCGAGGGCAACGTGGTACGGGTTGTGGTAGAGCCGGGGCTCGTGCCGGCGGTACTGAGGACCGCCCGGGAGAGACTAGGTATCTTGCACCTCTCGTTTATCACGGTGGTAGACAGGGTCGGGTCGTTCGAGTTGACGTACGAGCTTCTGGACCTGAGAGGCGGACAGGTCAGGGTCAGGACGACCATTGAGGGCGAGGAGCCGGTCATAGACTCGGTGACCGCAGTCTACCCGACCGCAAACTGGCACGAGCGGGAAGCCTACGACATGTTCGGGGTCGCGTTCAAGGGGCACCCGGATCTCAGGCGTCTGTACATGTGGCAGGACCACTTCGACCACCACCCGCTGTTGAAGAGCTTCGAAATCAGCACCAAGCGTACCTTCGAAGGGTTGAGGTAAGAGATGCTTAGCGAAGAACGCCGTACCGACAGGACAACTTTAAGCGGCAAGGCCAGCGGTAGGCTCGCGAACCCCGACGTCCGGGACGAGTTCGGCCTTGAGACGCTCGATATGAACATGGGACCGCAGCACCCGGCGATGCACGGGCTGCTTCGGCTCATCCTGGAGCTCGACGGCGAGACCGTGGTGCGTTGCGACCCCGTGATGGGGTATCTGCACCGGAGTAAAGAGAAGATCTCCGAGAACCGGATGTACCCGGCGGTCATCCCGATCACGGATCGTATCGATTACATGAACAACATCGCCATGGAGTATGGTTACGTCCTGGCGGTGGAGAAGCTCTTGGACGCGGAGATTCCGCCGCGGGCGGATGCTATACGAGCGCTCATGAACGAGCTCGGGCGCATCATGAGCCACATCCCATCCATCGGCTTCCTCATGCTGGAGCTCGGCGCGTTCACCCCGATTCTCTACGCTTTCCGCGAGCGGGAGCGTATACAGAACATCTTCGAGGCGGTTACGGGCGCGAGAATGATGTTCCACTACATCCGCATCGGCGGCGTGAAGGCCGACCTGCCGGAGGACATCCCCCAGCAGATATGGGAGTACATAGAGGGTTTGGAGCAGCGATTCGACTCTGACTTCGTCGACCTTATCGAAGGGAACGAAATTTTCGTAGCCCGCACGAGAGGCGTCGGCAAGATCATGCCCGAGAAGGCGATCGAGATGGGCCTTACCGGGGTGCCGTTGAGGTGTACCGGTGTGGAGTTCGACGTGCGCAAGCATTACCCCTATGGGTGGTACAAGAACCTCGACTTCGACGTGATAACGGACGACGCGGGCGACGTCGAGGCGTCCTACCGGTGCCGGATCGCCGAGGTCAGGCAGAGCATCAGGATGATAAAGCAGATCCTCGAGAACCTGCCCGAGGGTGAGGTAATGGCGGATCTCGGCCGACGCATAAGGCCAGCCGAAGGCGACGGTATCGGCCGGGTCGAGTCGGCGCGCGGCGAGTACGCCGTGCACGTGGTCTCCGACGGCTCGGATACGCCGTACCGGGTCCATTACCGGACGCCGTGCAACACCAACATGCAACTCTTGCAGGAGATCGTGCCCGGTCACTACCTGCCGGACATAATGCCGATCATGGGCCTGATAGACCCGGTCTCCGGAGCGTGGGACAAGTGATGGCGACCGTGCTCGAATACCTGAATCAGGAGCCGTTTCGCTTTATAGTCTCCGCCGGGGCGATTCTCTTTCTCGTGCTGAACCTCGCGGCGGTCTTTACGATGGCCGAGCGCAAGGTGTCGGCTTACATACAGTTGCGTTACGGACCTAACCGGGTCGGGCCGAGAGGGCTTTTGCAGCCGGCGGCGGACGTGTTCAAGCTCTTCAGCAAGGAGAACGTCGCGCCTGGCAGGGCGGACCTCTGGATCTTTTTGGCGGCGCCGATCGCCATGTTCTTGCCGGCGGCGGTAGTGTGGATGGTCGTGCCGTTCGCGCCGAACGCGGTGGTCGCAGATCTGAACATCGCGGTCGTGTTCTTTATCGCCGTTACCTCTATCGGGGCTCTGGGTCTGATCATGGCCGGCTACGGGAGCCGATCCACCTTCTCGCTCTTGGGCGCTATGAGAGGGGCGGCGCAGATGATCTCCTACGAGGTGCCGCTGATCCTGAGCCTGCTCGGGGTCATCATGCTCTCCGGGAGCCTCTCGCTCGTGGATATCGTAAACGCCCAGAGCGGCGGGTTCTGGCACTGGTACTTCCTGCCGCAGTTCCCGATGTTCATAGCTTTCTACATCGCGGGACTCGCGGAGGCGAGGAGAGTACCATTCGACCTGCCGGAGGGTGAGAGCGAGATCGTCGGCGGGTTTATGGTCGAGTACTCCGGGATGACGTGGGGCCTGATCCAGGCGGCGGAGTTCGCCTCGATGGGCCTTATATCGGCGATTACCGCGACGCTGTTCTTGGGGGGCTGGCAGCCTCCTATCGAGGCGTTGGACCTCGGGAACTTCAACTGGATCTGGTTCGGACTCAAGACGTCGCTGCTCGTGTTCACGTTTCAATGGATCCGCTGGAGCGTCCCGCGCCTTCGTATGGACCAGCTCATGGACCTCGGCTGGAAGATACTCGTGCCGGCCTGCCTAATCTGGCTGTTCGTCACCGCCGGCGCGATGCTCCTGCTCCCGTCGGTATTTTAAGAAGGAAAGGTTTGCTCAGATGCCCCAGCTAGGACAGGGAATTTTGAAGGGGATGGGGATCACCCTCAAGCACCTCTTCGATAAGAAGATTACGCGCTCTTACCCCGAGTACAAGCGCGATGCACCCGAGCGGAGCCGCGGGATGCTCACCGTTGACATGGATCGGTGTATCGCGTGTCTGCAGTGCATGAGGATCTGCCCGGACCACTGCATCTCCATCGAACAAACCAAACGTGACGCCGACGGCTCGGGTAAGGCGAAGCCCTATGCGATCGGCTTCGTCATCGACGACTCGCGGTGCATGTACTGCTCCCTGTGCGTCGAGGTCTGCCCTGTCAACTGCATCTACCACACCGAGGAGTTCGAGGCGCAGGCCTACAACCGTCTGGAGCTTGCGAGGCAGTTCGGAGAGCGGCCTGTCGACCCGACTATCGACCCGAGGCCGACCGTGAAGAAGAAGCCTAAAGCAGCGGCGGCCAAGGGCGGGGCCAAGGCGGCTGCCGCGGACGAGGCTCCGAAGAAAGCTCCAAAAAAGGCGCCGAAGAAGGACACGGCAGCTTAATGGTTGTTGCGTTCATCTTTCTAGCGTCGATGACTTTGATCTGCGCGATGGGCGTGGTCCTGAGCCGGAACGTGGTTCATTCGGCGCTGTTCATGTCGGGATCTTTTTTGGGCGTGGCGGGATTCTTCGTGATGCTCAACTCCCCGACGCTGGCGGCGTTTCAAGTACTTATTTACGTCGGGGCGGTTACCGTGGTGATCCTGTTCGGAATAATGTTCACGCAACGGCCGCAGGTGCGGCGCTTCGGGTCGATTCTACAGAGACAGCGCTGGTCAGGGTTCTTCGTGGCTATCGGAGTGGGGGCGTTTCTGGCCTATATCATGGGATTGCAGAACTGGGACTACACAGTGCCGGGAAACGGGCCGCAAGAGGTATCGGACCTCGGTGAGATCCTGCTCGGGGTGAACGGCGCGCCGCTGATCTTCTCGCTGCTCTTCGAGGTTATATCGATCTTGCTTCTAGTCGCGGTGATCGCGGCAATCGTCGTGAGCCGGCGCAAGACCGGCGAGGGTATAGACCGTCCGGGGACCGACCGCGAGGAGGTGACTCGCTGATGCCGCCGCAGGCGCAACAGTTTTTGGATGCTTTGGGCGCGCAGATACCGATCGAGGCGTACCTCATCGTCGGGGCGCTGATGTTCGCCATCGGGGTATGGGGGGCGCTCATTCGCCGTAACGCCGTAGTGGTGTTTATGTGTATAGAGCTGATGATAAACGCGGTTAACCTGACGCTCGTGGCGTTCGCGGACTACCTGCCGAACGCGGGCGGCGCGGGGGCCGGATACGCGGTGCTAGTGATCGCGGTCGCCGCGGCTGAGGTCGCGGTGGGTCTGGCGATAGCGTTAGCGGTGTACCGCTCGCGCAAGACGGTGAACGTGGATGAGATCAACCTGATGAAGGGCTAGGGTAGATGGGGCAGAGCGTATTCGGACAGCTACTTATCGCGGCAATCCCGGGCCTCCCGGCCCTGGCCTTCTTCGTGCTGGCGCTCTCCGGGCGCTACGTGAAGGAGGCGGCCCAGTTCGTCGCTATCTTCGCCGTAGCACCCGCACTGATCTTCTCCGTCTTCGCACTGCTCGACGTCGCTGACGTTATCGGCGCGGACGGCGCGGTCCCGATAGAGTTCGCGGTCAACTGGATCGACCTCGGCGAGGGCGGCTCGTTTCCGATAGGGGTCTACATAGACGGGCTCGCGGCGGTTATGCTCGTCGTGGTGTGCTTCGTGAGCCTGATGGTGCAACTCTACTCGGGCGCTTTTATGGAGGACGACAAGCGCTTCGCCTGGTACTACGCGGTCCTGAACCTGTTTACCGCCTCCATGCTTGGCCTTGTCCTCGCGCCGAACTTTATCGAGCTGTACATCTTCTGGGAGCTCGTCGGCTTGTGCTCCTATCTCCTGATCGGGCATTGGTTCGAGAAGCCTTCGGCGGCCAAGGCGGCCCAGAAGGCGTTTATCGTTACGCGGGTCGGTGACGCGGCATTGTTTATCGGGATCATCATATTCTGGCGCGCAACGGGGACTACCTCTTATCAGGGGATCTCCGAGGCTGCGCAGGCCGGGTTTATCGGGGGATCTGTCCTGACGGCGGCGATTATCCTGGTCTTCGTCGGCGCTATCGGCAAGAGCGCCCAGTTTCCGCTGCACGTATGGCTCCCGGATGCGATGGAGGGTCCGACGCCTGTCTCAGCCCTGATCCACGCGGCCACGATGGTTGCCGCGGGGGTCTACCTGGTGGGGCGGACGTACGAGATCTTCGTGCAGAGCCCGACCGCGATGCTGGTGGTCGCGTATATCGGCGGCTTCACGGCGCTGATGGCGGCGACGATGGCGCTCACGAAGAAGGACATCAAGCGCGTAGTCGCGTACTCGACGGTCTCTCAACTCGGGTACATGATGCTCGCTCTAGGGATCGGGGCGTTTACAGAGGGGTTCTTTCACCTCTACAACCACGCATTCTTTAAGGCGCTCCTCTTCCTCGGGGCGGGGAGCATTATCTACGCGATGAACAGCTACAACATGTTCGAGATGGGCGGGCTTCGGCGCAGGATGCCCATTACCTTCTGGACGATGGTGATCGCGGGGCTCTCGCTCGCGGGGATCTTCCCGCTGGCGGGCTTCTGGTCGAAGGACGCTATAGTGGCGGCGACGTTCGTGGACCACTACTACGTGCTCTTCGGGATGGCGCTCTTGACCGTGTTCCTCACGGCCTTCTACATCTTCCGGGCGATCTTCGTAGCTTTCATGGGCGAGCCGAGGACCGAGGGGGCGCGGGAGGCGGTCGACCCGCCGGGGATCATGACGGGTCCGATGGTGATCCTGGCCTTCCTCGCTATCGTGAGCGGCTGGATCGGCATCCCCGAAGGCTTTGGTCTTGGTATACGCGACTACTTCGCCGAGTTCGTCGAGCCGGGCGAGTTCGTCGAGGGGACGCTCGCGTTGGAGCCGCACTCTTTCAGCTTCATGATGGCCGCGTTGTCGGTAGTCGTTGCGCTCGGGGGAATCGCGCTCGCCTATGCGCTCTACGTGCCCAAGCCCGAGCGGGCTGCGTCGCTCGCGCGCAAGTTCCCGGGCGTCTACACCTTCCTTGACAGGGGCTGGTACTTTGATGACCTCTACCGTGTCCTGTTCGTCCGCCCCGCGATAGCGCTTGGGCGCTTCGTGAGGCAGTTCGACCGGCGCGCTCTGGGCGGGTTGGTCACGGGCATCGGC
This sequence comes from uncultured Rubrobacteraceae bacterium, assembly GCA_902806055.1. GTDB lineage: Bacteria > Actinomycetota > Rubrobacteria > Rubrobacterales > Rubrobacteraceae > Rubrobacter_F. The sequence goes on along the minus strand of CADCVD010000094.1, from coordinate 24,052 downwards.
AGGGGAACCTCCGGGCTCGGAGAGAAGCTGCGTCCTTTGCAGAGCGGGGGGGCGCAGAACTACATATTGTTCATCCTGGCGAGCGTACTGGTGCTCGGCGTGATCGTGGGGGCGCAGTACGCCTTCCTGACGGTTGCTCTGATCGCCGGTATCTCGCTGATCGCCGTCGCGGTAGGGGGGCGCCTGTGATCACTACCATAACCATCTTCTTCCCGTTGGTCGGCCTCATACTCATGCTCCTCCTTAGGAACACCGACGAGAGGACGATCCGCTACAGCGCTTTGGGCGTCGCGGCGGTTCCGCTGTTGCTCGTCACGTACATCTACCTCCGTCACGGGGACAACCTTGGCGTTTCATCGCTCACGCAGGGCTTCGACTGGGTCTCATCTCTGGGCGTCGGTTACCGGGTAGGGCTAGACGGACTGGGCTTCGGTATGTTCTTCCTCTCGGCGCTGCTGACGCTTATCGCGGTCATCGCGTCGTGGGATGTACGGGAGAACTTGAGGCAGTACTATGCGATCCTCTTCGTGGCGGAGCTCGGGATGCTCGGGGTCTTCGCGGCGCAAGATCTGATCATGTTCTACATATTCTTCGAGGTTACGCTGATCCCGATGTACCTGCTCGTGGGGATCTGGGGGGACGAGAACCGGCGTCCGGCGGCTATTAAGTTCTTTATCTACACTTTCTTCGGGAGCACGATGATGCTCGCGGGATTTCTGGCCCTCGGGATTCTCTCGGGTCCGAACTTCTCTATTGAGGCCCTAAACGCGGGCGGCACCCTCTCGCGGACGGCTCAGATCGCCGTCGCGGCGCCCATACTCTTAGGGCTTCTCATAAAGGTGCCGGCGGTACCGCTGCACAGCTGGCTCTTGGACGTGTATGTCTCCAGCCCGACGAGCACGAACGTGATGCTCTCGGGGATACTGCCGAAGCTCGGAACGTACGGTTTGATCAAGATAGCCCTTCCCCTGCTGCCGCAGGGGGTGGAGCCCTTCCTGCCGGCGATAGCCGCCTTGGGCGTAGTCAACATAATCTACGGCGCTTTCGTGGCGTTTATGCAGACCGACCTGAAGGCGCTCGTCGCCTACTCTTCGATCGGGACTCTTGGTTTTATCCTGCTCGGGATAGCCTCCGGCAACGTACTCGGAATCAACGGCGCCGTGATGCAGCAGGTGACGCACGGCCTCTACTCGGCGCTCCTGTTCATCATCGTCGGCATCATCGCGGCCCGGACCGGGACGCGTCGCATCTCCAAGCTTGGAGGCCTTGCCGGTCGCATGCCGTGGGCCGGCGGTCTTCTAGCCCTAGGTGCTCTCGCGGCGATGGGGGTGCCGGGGCTCGCGGTCTTTGTATCGGAGTTTATGACCATTATGGGCGGCTTCATGACGTTCCCGGTGCAGGGGACGCTCGCCGCCGTAGGCATTCTTCTGGGGGCGATGTATATCCTGCACATGCTGCGTCGGGTAATCTTTGGTCCGATGGAGCGTCCCACCCTGGCGGAGACTACTGACGCGGGTCCTGTGGAGATGGCGGCGATAGTACCGTTAGCCCTGTTGCTCCTGCTGTTAGGCATCTTCCCGAGCCTGCTGATCAACGTCCAAGAGCCTGCCGTGGAGCTCGTCGCGGCCGTGATAGGGGGTAGCTAGTGATTACGGCGCAGACCTTTGTCGGGTTGATACCCGAGCTCCTGGTGTTCGTGCTCTCGATGCTTGTACTGATGATCGGGGTCTTCGCCCCTCGCGCCACCGGTCTCGTCGCCGGTCTCGCCGCCACAACCGCGCTGGCGGCGTTTGTCGGCACGGCCGTACTTCTCGTGACCCGTTTCGAGGGGAGCTTCTTCGGCGACGGGTACGTAGTGGACGACTTTGCGTTGTACTTCAAGCTGATCGTAGCGGTAGCGGCATTCTTCGCGGTGCTCGCCGCCGCCCGCTGGTCGGGCGAGACCGGCGACGCGCCGGAGTACTTCACCCTAATCCTCTCAGTGGCGTTGGGCTCGATGCTTCTAGTCTCGATGCGCGATCTTTTCGGCGTGTTCGTCGCGATAGAGCTAGCGACCATACCCTCTTACGCGCTCGTAGCGTTCGACCGTTCTCGTCGCGAGAGCTCTGAGGGCGGGATGAAGTACCTGCTCACCGGCATGGTAGCGGCCTCTATATTGCTCTACGGAATAGTCCTGATCTACGGCACCGCGGGCTCTGCCCAACTCTCTGAGATAGCGAGCACCTTTACCGGCACGCTCTCGCCTGTCGCTCTCCTCGGTCTCGTGTTGCTCATCTCGGGGTTCGCGTTCAAGATATCTGCAGCCCCGTTTCACTTCTGGACCCCCGACGCTTACCAAGGCGCCCCCACGAGCGCCGCGGCGTTTCTCTCTGTCGCGCCGAAAGCGGCTATCTTCGCGGTACTCCTGCGTATCTTCCTCGAAGGCATGCCCGGCGCCGCCTCGACCTGGGCGGTGGTCGCGGCGGTCCTCGCGATCGTGACGATGTTCATCGGCAACCTCTTCGCCTTGAGACAGCGAAACGTCCGGCGGATGCTCGCATACAGCTCTGTGGCTCACTCCGGTTATATCCTCGTGGCCTTTGCGGCGCTGCGCGGGGCGGGCGCTGAGACAGCGGTGCAGGCCGTACTGATCTACTCGGCCGCCTACCTGCTGATGAACCTCGGCGCGTTCCTCGTCATAGACCTTGTCGGCGAGGATACCAAGAGCTACAACGGCCTCTTCAGAAGCAGGCCGGGCGTAGCGATCAGCATGTTCATCTTTATGGCTGCTCTCGTCGGCATACCGCCGTTAAGCGGGTTCTGGGGCAAAGCCTGGGTCCTCCTGGCCGGTGCTCAGTCAGGGTCGATAGCGGCGTACTTTGCTGTCGGCGCGCTCGTTATAAACAGCGTTCTCTCCGTCCCGTACTACTTCGGCATCATTCGCAACATGTTCTTTGAGGAGCCGGTCACGGACGCTGGCGAGCCGAAGGGTATGGGGGCGGTCAAGTTCTCCGTCTACGCTCTTGCTGTCGGCACAGCCCTTTTCTTTATCGTAGTCGGCCCACTCGCTACGTTGGCAGCGAACTCTGGGCTTCTCTAAGAGCGAGGGCGCGTTTCATGCCCTTCCCTCGTACTCGGTGCGAGTCGACGCACGAGACGTAAAGAGCTTTAATCTATCTGCTCTAGCCGTAGACCGGCAGGTAGTGTAATCTTCCCTCTGCTATGAAGGCCGTTGTTCTGGTTGGGGGACAGGGGAGTCGGCTACGGCCGATAACCTATGACGTCCCAAAGGCTATGGTTCCCTTGAGGAACCGTCCCTTTATAGACTTTATGGTTGAGTTCCTGAGGGCGGGCGGGCTCGAGGGGGCGGTACTGTCTTTAGGCTACCTGCCTGATCCCATCCAGGAATACTTCGGTGGGCGCGATCTGCACGGGTTCTCGATAGATTACGCAGTGGAGGACCAAGCGCTCGGGACGGCTGGCGGCATCAAGAACGCAGAGGACTACCTGGATGGCGGGCCGATCGTAGTAGTCAACGGTGACGTGCTCTCAGGAATGGACCTGCGGGTGGCGATCGAGAGGCACAAAGAGTCCGACAGCCTTGCCACGATAGTGCTGATCAGCGTCGAGGACCCGACGGCGTACGGACTCGTCGAGGTAGACCACGATATGCTTGTGCACCGCTTCCTGGAGAAGCCGGCCGCCGACGAGGTGACGACGAACCTCGTCAATGCCGGCATTTACGTGCTGGAGCCGGAGGTATTAGAGATGATACCCGCCGGACGGGAGTCTTCTATAGAGCGGGAGATCTTTCCGTATCTTCAGGCAGAGGGGCGTCTGAGAGCGTATGTGTCCAGCTCGTACTGGAAGGACATCGGTACTCCAAGGAGCTACCTGACCGCCTCCCAGGACGTCCTCTCAGGTGTCGTCGGCGCGGGGAAAGACTTCGATTTCCTTCAGGTCGCCGAGTCGGCTGAGATTGGCAAGGGCGTAAAGGTCCTTCCTCCGGTCTCTGTGGCCCCCGGGTGTATTCTGGAGAGCGGGGCAACGGTCGGGGGGCGCTCTTCGCTTGGGCGGGGATGCAGGATCGGCGCGAATGCTGTCGTCGAGGGGAGTGTCCTCTTCGACGGGGCTGAGATTGAGCCCGGCGCCGTGGTGCGCGGCTCTATCATCGGTCCTGGCGCCCGCGTCGGCCATGACGCGATCGTGCGCGGCCTCTCGGTCCTCGGGGCTCGCTGCGTCGTCGGCGAAGGCAACATCCTGGACCAGGGCGTGCGGATCAACCCGGGCGTCGTCTTGCCGCCCGGAAGCATGAGCTTCTGATAACCGACCGGTTTGTCGATGAAGGCCTCTGACGGATGGCGGATAGCTTTTACAAACCTTACGCGGATGTCTTAACTGAACTCTTCTACCCGCAACGATGCGTAGGTTGTGAGCGCCGCGCGAGCGACGTGCTCTGCCGGGGATGCTTTGAGGCGTTGCCAGCTTACAGGGCGTCCCTTCTGTCGGAGATGCGGCGCGCCTACGGCAGTTGAGGTGTTCGGGTGTGCGGAGTGCCGAGACAGGGACTTTGGGTTCGACGAGGCTCGAGCGCCGCTCCGTTACGAGGGGATCGGTAAGGAGCTCGTACATGCCCTCAAGTACAGAGGTTACCTCGGAGTCGTAGAGAAGGTCATGGGACCGCTCATGTCCGGGGTGCTCGACACCGTTGCGCGGTTCGACGTGGTGACGCCGGTTCCCCTTCACCGCTCGAGGCTCGCCAGGCGGGGCTTCAACCAAGCAGAGCTCATGGCAAAGAGCGTAGCTCGGCGGATAAGCGCACCGGTTTTGGATAAACTAAAGGCCGTGCACAGAACCAGAGATCAGATCGAGCTCTCCGCCGACGCGCGCCGGGAAAACGTCTCGGGAGCTTTCGTCTCCCGGGGTCCCGTAGCGGGCAAGGTACTTCTCGTGGACGACGTCTTTACTACCGGCGCCACTCTGGGCGAGTGCGCCACGGTGTTGAGGAGGGCGGGCGCAGAGGAGATCCGGGCCCTGACCCTGTACAGGCCTCTCTGAGCGGCGAGCCATCAGAGAGGCTAGGATATCGCGAGGCGGTAGAAGCGGTCAGAGAAAGAGTAAGTAGCCACGGACTCGTAGGGGCGGCGAACCGGGGCAAGCGCCAGCGGTCTAGAGTCGAGGGCTGACAGGCTCTCGACCAGAGGGAGGCGAATATGGAGCTAGAGGTCAAGGGACGGAACATCTCGTTGACAGAGGCTTTAGAGCGTTACGCGACCGAGAAGGTCGAGCGTATCGCCAAGTTCTTCGACGATGGCAACAGCGTCTCGCGGGCTGAGGTCGAGTTGATCCACGAGCGCAACCCAGCTATCTCCGAGCCTGAGGTGGCCGATACTACCCTTTTTATTAACGGGGCGGTCTTGAAGGCGCGTGAGGCGAGCGCCGACATGTATGCTTCCATAGATCTCATGGCCGACAAGCTGGAGCGGCAGGTGCGGCGCTACAGGGGCCGGCAGCTCGACCGCTGGCACGGGCAGAGGGAACGGCATCTTCAGGAAGAGACGCCCCAACCCGTTGTGATTGAGGAAGAAGCCGAGGAGATAGAGACGCGCATCGTGCGGACCAAACAGTTCCAGATGAAGCCGATGAGCCCTGAGGAGGCGGCGATGCAGATGGAACTCCTCGACCACTCGTTCTTTGTCTTCACCAGCGCGGATACGGGCGAGGTAAATGTGGTATACCGGCGTCGAGACGGCAACTACGGGCTTATAGAGCCCGCGAGGTAACAAACGGGCACAAGAGCGACGCGCTGCATGTCCGGGCGAGGAAACAAACTTTGGCTAACTTATTAACCAGAATCTTGCGTATGGGCGAAGGTCGCAAGGTCAAGGCGCTCCAGAAGGGCGTTGAGGCCGTGAACGCCTTAGAGTCCGAAGCCGAGAACCTCTCCGACGAGGAGCTAAGCGGTAAAACCGATGAGTTTCGCCAGCGGCTCGACGGAGGAGAGGCGCTCGACGACATCCTGCACGAGGCCTTCGCGGTCGTGCGCGAGGCGTCGAAGCGCACCCTTGGGATGCGGCCTTTCGACGTACAGGTCATGGGCGGCCTCGTGTTGCACGAGGGCAAGATCCCCGAGATGAAGACCGGCGAGGGGAAGACCCTCGCCGCCACCATGCCCGTCTACCTGAACGCCCTCTCCGGCAAAGGTGTCCACGTCGTCACCGTCAACGACTATCTCGCCCGCCGCGACGCGGGCTGGATGGGGGAGGTCTACTCATTCCTCGGCCTCAGCGTAGGCCTGATACAGGACGGTATGAGCTTCGACGAACGCAAGGTCGCCTACCACTCGGATATCACCTACGGTACCAACGCTCAGTTCGGGTTCGACTACTTACGCGACAACATCGCGACCTCAGCCGACCACCTCGTCCAGAGGGAGCTCAACTACGCTATCGTCGACGAGGTCGACTCGATCCTCATAGACGAGGCGAGGACCCCGCTTATCATCTCCGGCATGCCGGAGAGCGCCGCCGACACCTACTATCGCTTCGCCTCCATCATGCCCAAGCTCAAGGAGGGCGAGGACTATGAGGTGGACGCGAAGAAACGCCAGGTCGCCCCGACCGAGTCCGGCGTCGAGAAGGTCGAGAAGGCGTTGGGCGTGGAGAACCTCTACGACGACGTAAACACGAACCTCGTCAACCATCTCAACCAGGCTCTACGGGCGCACACCCTCTTCCACAAGGATAACGAGTACCTCGTCCGGGACGGCAACGTATACATCGTGGACGAGTTCACGGGGCGGGTGCTGGAGGGGCGGCGGTACTCGGAGGGGTTGCACCAGGCTATAGAGGCCAAGGAGAGGGTGGTGATCCGGGAGGAGAACCAGACGGTCGCCACGATCACCATCCAGAACTTCTTCCGCCAGTACGACAAGCTCGCGGGCATGACCGGCACGGCCGCCACCGAGGCCGATGAGTTCATGCACATCTACGAGATGGCGGTCGTCTCCATACCGACGCACAGGGAGATGGTGCGTCAAGACAAGGAAGATCTCGTCTACAAGACAAGGCAGGCGAAGCACAACGCTGTCGTCGATGACCTCGTCGAGCGGCACGCCTCCGGACAGCCGGTCCTCGTGGGCACGGTCTCTGTAGAGATCTCAGAGCTTCTGTCTACGCTGCTCAAGCGGCGCGGCGTAAGGCACGAGGTCCTCAACGCCAAGCAGCACGAGCGGGAGGCGGAGGTCATCGCAGCCGCGGGCGAGAGGGGCTCGGTCACCATCGCGACGAACATGGCCGGTCGAGGGACCGACATCAAACTGGGCGAGGGGGTCGCGGAGCTTGGGGGGCTCTACGTCCTCGGTACCGAGCGCCACGAGTCGCGCCGCATAGACAACCAGCTCCGGGGACGTTCCGGGCGGCAGGGAGATCCGGGCGAGTCGCGGTTCTACCTCTCGTTCGAGGATGAGCTGCTAAAGCGCTTCGGCGGTCAGCGGATGCAGGCCGTGATCGAACGTATCGGGCTGGAGGAGGACGTGCCGATCGAGGCCGGGATGGTCTCAGGATCGGTGCGGCGCGCCCAGGAGCAGGTCGAGAGCCAGAACTTCCAGATCCGTAAGCGAATCCTAGAGTACGACGACGTGCTGAACAAGCAGCGGCAGGTCATCTACTCCATCAGGCGTGAGATCCTCATGGGCGAGGAGGTAGATACCTGGGAGTACGTCGAGGAGGTCCTCTCGGAGGTCGTCGGCCAGTACGTCCGGGAAGGCTACCCGGAGGACTGGGACATGGAGAACCTCGCGGCGGAGATAAGCCGCTTTTATCCAACCTCGATCGATCTTCAAAATCTCGACCTTGAGAACCTGGACGGCGAAGAGTTTATGCAGATGGTCCTTGAGGACGCCCGCGAGCGTCTCGAAGAGCGCAAGGCCGAGTGGGAGGAGCGGACCGAGGAGCTGAAGAAGCGTGGCCTTATACGCACGGACGGCCTCGACTCCTTCGAGGAGGCCGAGCGTCGGACGCTGCTCTCGATCATCGACTCTCGTTGGCGGGAGCACCTCCAGGATATGGAGGCTTTGCGCGAGGGTATAGGCTGGCGCGGGCTCTCTCAGCGCGACCCGCTTGTCGAGTACAAGCGTGAGGGCTTCGATATGTTCAAGGAGATGGAGCGAGGCCTCAGAGAAGACTACGTCACCTACATCTTCCGTATAGAGAACGTGAGGCTGCGCGAGGAGCCGGAGGTCCAGCAGCTCACTTACAGCGGCGGCGAGGAGGAGCCCAACTCTCGCCCGAAGAGCCCGCGCAAGGCTGCGCAGAAGGTCGGTCGAAACGACCCGTGCCCCTGCGGTTCCGGCAAGAAGTACAAGAAGTGTCACGGTGCCCAAGAGGCCCCGAGCGCCCGGGCAGGTTAGTGACCGAACCTAAAGAGAAAGCGTCCGAGCTAGAAGGACGCCTCGCGGAGCTTGAAAACTTCTTCGGCCTGGAGTCTTTGCGGCGCTCCTCGGCGGCTCTGGGCGAGGAGATGAGCCGTCCCGGTTTCTGGGACGACCCCGAACAGGCAAAGGAGGTCACCGCGGAGTTCTCGCGCGTCGAGGGGCGGGTGAGGATGCTCGACGGGCTGAGAGCGCGTCTCTCAGATGCGGAGGAGCTACTAGAGCTCGCCGAAGGAGAGGAGCAACTCGTCGGTGAGATGACTGAGGAGCTCAAGCGGATCGAGGACGCGCTAGCGGAGCAGGAGGTCGCGCGGCTCTTCAGCGGCGAGTACGACGGGGGAGACGCCATCCTGACGATCAACTCGGGTGCTGGCGGGGTGGACTCTCAAGACTGGGCGGAGATGCTCGCCAGAATGTACCGTCGTTGGGCGGAGCGCCGCGGATACGTCCTTCAGGTCATCGAGTATACCGAAGGGGAGGAGGCGGGCATAAAGAGCGCCACCTACAGCGTCGCGGGCGAGTACGCCTTCGGGCTGCTCTCCGCCGAGCGCGGGGTGCATCGTCTCGTGCGCATAAGCCCTTTCGACGCTAGCGGGCGTAGGCACACTAGCTTCGCCTCCGTGGCGGTTGCGCCGGTCGTGGGCGACGCGGTCGAGGTGGAGATAGACGAGAAGGACCTGAAGATAGACACGTACCGGGCCAGCGGGGCGGGGGGGCAGCACGTCAACAAGACGGACTCTGCCGTCAGGATAACGCATCTCCCGACCGGGATCGTGGCGCAGTGCCAGAACGAGCGCAGCCAGCACCAGAACCGCGAGGTCGCGATGAAGGTATTGAAGGCGAGGCTCTTCGAGATCGAACGAGAGAAGCGCGAGCACGAGATCGCGGCGCAGAGCGGAGAGAAGGCGGACGTGGGGTTCGGGTCCCAGATCCGCTCCTACGTTCTCCACCCCTACAAGATGGTCAAGGACCTGCGCACCGGCGAGCAGACCGCCGACGTAGAGAAGGTCCTCGACGGGGACTTAGACGGTATGATCTACGCTTACCTTAAGGACCGGAGCGACGGCTAAAAACCTGCGCGCACTCCTCGTCGCTGCGCTGATCCTGTGCGCCGTCGCCGTTATAAGCTCCTACACCTTTCTACCGATCCTCCTGGAGAGCCTCGTCGCGAGCAGCGTTCAAAAGAGCCTCGGCCTCGCCGAAGCCCCCGAAGTGGACCTGGCGAGCGACCCGGCGCTGAACGTCTTCCTCGGGAAATTCGAGGAGGGACGGGTGAGATTCGAGAGCACCGAGCCCGCCAGCGAGACGACGGTAGGCCTCGACCCCTTCGACCTCGACGTATTCAGGAGCTTGGCGAGCGGGCGAATAAGCAGCGAGGAGCCGCTCTCCGGCGTGCTACGGGCGGAGCTGTCGGAGGAAGAGGTCGCCAGTATCGCCGCCTCCTACGCCGTTGCGCCCGTGAGGTATGTGGAGCTAGAGGAGGGCAGGGTTGCCGTCGGCTCTGAGGCCGAGGTGCTGGGGTTAGGCGTACCGGTCGGGGTGGAGGGAGAGGTGGACGTAGAAAACGGCGTGCTCCGTTTTGAACCGAGTCAGCTCAGGGTCTTCGGGGAGCCGCTCCCCAGCCGATTAGAGCGACGGTTGCTCCAGGAGACCGACTTCTCGTATTCGTTGGGCGAGCTGATGGGCGGGGCGGACGTCACCGGGGTCGAGGTTCACGAGGACCGTTTGGTGTTTACCGGCGAGGTAACGCTGCCCGCCTCATGAGCATTGGTTGATTGCCTGTCTCTCCTTTGATATGGTTTGCGGCGGCCATAGGTTCCGGAGGGGGAGCGCTGCGGCGAGGCGAGTTAGGAGTCTCTCGCGGTACGAAGCCTGTTACTCGGCGACGTAGAGCACTGCTACCGGCTAACAGTCCCTCTGGTCCGCCAGATATTTGGAGAGACCATTGATCTACTTCGACAACGTTACCAAGGTCTACGAGAACGAGACCGTGGCCCTAGACAACGTGAACCTTGGAATAGAGTCCGGGGAGTTCGTGTTCCTCGTCGGGCAGAGCGGTTCGGGCAAGTCGACGATGATACGCCTGCTCCTCAAGGAGATGGAGCCGTCAGCCGGCATCATCCGCGTAAACGGTCTGAAGCTCTCGGCGATCTCGCGCAGCGATGTGCCGATCCACCGGCGGAACATAGGCTGCGTCTTTCAAGACTTCAAGCTCCTTCCAAACAAGACCGCCGCCGAGAACGTCGCCTACGCGATGGAGGTAACGGGCCAGAAGCGGCGGGCCGTGCGTACGAAGGTGCCCCAGATCCTGGACCTCGTAGGGCTGTCGGCCAAAAGGGACAAGTATCCGGGCCAGCTCTCGGGCGGTGAGCAGCAGCGGGTAAGCGTCGCCCGAGCCTTCGTCTCCCAGCCGCCGATACTCATAGCCGACGAGCCTACCGGTAACCTCGATCCGGATACGAGCGTGGGGATTATGCAGCTCCTGCACAGGATCAACCGGATCGGTACTACGGTGCTCGTCGCGACCCACGACCGGGAGATGGTCGACGTGATGCGCAAGAGGGTCGTGGCGCTGGAGAATGGGCGCGTCGTGCGCGACATGGTCAGGGGAGGATATACCAATGAATAACCTGGAGTTCTTCATGCGCGAGGCGTTCAAGAACCTGCGTCTCAACGCCCTTATGAGCGCTACGGCGATAACTACCACCGCGATCTGCGTCCTGATCCTGGGGGCTGGCATGTTGATCAGCGCTCACGTTCAGGGGGCCCTCCTTCGTGTGAGCCAGGACGTCGAGATCAACGCCTTCTTCCCGGAAGACGTCTCTAATGAGGAGGTAGAACAGGCCCAGAGTACGGTCGAGGGCTACCCGGAGGTCAGAGAAGTAACGTATATCTCGAAGGACGAGGCCCTGGAACGATATAAGGAGATCTTCGCTGAGTCGCCCGATCTCTACGAGGGGCTGTCCGCTGACGCCCTGCCGGCCTCGCTCGAGGTGCAACTAAACGACTCCAGCGAATCCGATGCCGTTGCGAGCAAGCTGGAGTCGGAAGGGGCCTTCGAGGATCTGCGCTATCCGCAGCAGACCATAGAGCGCGTCAACGAGTTCGTCGGCTACATGACCTGGGCTATGAGGGGTGCGACGGTGCTGTTCCTCGTGGCGAGCGTGCTTTTAATCTTCAACACCATACGCCTCTCCATCTTCGCCCGGCGCAAGGAGATAGAGGTCATGAAGCTCGTCGGCGCATCAGACAGCTTCGTCAGGACGCCATTCGTGCTGGAAGGGCTCGTGCAGGGCTTGGTCGGGGCCACTATTGCTGCTCTCGTGGTGCTCTGGGCAAACTCCGCCTTCATAAGTTGGGCTCAGGAGCAGGTACCTTACTTCGCCGTCTCAAGCAACGCGGTCAACCTCCCGTTCGTGCTCCTGGTCCTGGTCGCGGTAGGGGTCTTGGTCGGCATCGTCGGGAGTTACCTCTCTGTTCGAAGGTTCATGAAGATCTGAGCCCTGCGCTGCGTTTGGGTCCGCAGAGCGAGCTATATCTTCACCTGACACCGTGTTTGTAGCTCTGCTGGCAACTCGACGAATCGTGTCGCTACCGAGCGACCTGGGTACGACGACCGGCTAGAAGCGTGAAGTTGGTGCGGCACATATCCAAAGACCTGCAAGTGATAGACTCAAAGCGTGTTTGATCCTTTGATCCAATCTTCTCTCTCGTCGTGATTCTGCCGGCTCAACTGGTTCGCCGGGGAAAGTACTCGGTGGCGGATCCACTCTTTGTCGAGGAGCGGCGTCCCGTTTTGGTCGCGCGCAAGCTGCGCCGAGGAGCTGACGCAGGAGACATAGTTCTGGTCCGCGTACGGGAGAAAGGGCGCTCCCTGCGTGGCGAGGTAGTAAAAGTGCTCGGTTTGTCGAGCGATCCTCGGAACGTCTATGATGCGCTCTTCGCTTCGGTAGAGACCTCACGCGAGTTCTCTGCAAAGGTGGAAGAGGCGTCCGTTTCGGCGGCTCGGAAGGAGCACGGCTCGCACGAAGACCTTCGCTGGCTCCCGACGGTAACTATAGACGGCGTGGATGCGAAGGACTTCGATGATGCGATCTCGATAGGGCGCACGGACGAAGGAGGCTATCGGCTCTGGGTCCACATAGCGGACGTGACGCACTACGTGCGTCCGGGAAGCCCGCTGGACAGGGAGGCCCGCAGGCGCGGAAGCTCAGTCTATCTACCCGGCACCGTTGCCCCGATGCTCCCCCGGCAGCTCTCGGAGGGCGTCTGCTCCCTGAGGGAGGGCGAAGAGAAGGCGACCGTGACGGTTGAGATGGAGATTACTCCTTCCGGCGAGGTGAAGAAGAGCAGGGCCTACCGCAGCCTCACCATCAGCGACGCGCGCCTGACCTACGAAGGCGTCGACGCGTTCTTGCGCGGAGAGGGTGAGACGAGGCAGCCGGAGCTCGTGCGAGCGGCGCACGAGCTCTCGCGGCGGCTCAAGACGCGGGCGGCGATGCGGGGGAAGCTGGAGCTCGACGGGAGGGAGCCGGAGTACGAGATAGACGAGAGCGGGGTGCCCATCGGCTCCAAGGTGCGGCGCTCGACGCCTGCGCGAGAGCTCATCGAGGAGTTGATGATCCTGGCGAACGAGGCGGTTGCTCGCATGATACGGGGCAAACCAGGAGCGGTTCACCGGGTGCACGAGAGTCCGGATGCGGAGGACATGGAGAAGCTTGCCGAGAGGCTCGCGGCGGTCGGCATAGATGCTGAACCCGCCCCGGAGAACCTCGGGACGATCTCCCAGACGGCCAAATCAGACGCGGTGAATTACCTGATCCTGCGCTCCATTCCGCGCGCTTTTTACTCGCCTGGCTCTCTCGGTCACTTTGGCCTCGCCCTTGAGAACTACACACACTTCACCTCCCCGATCCGTCGCTACTCCGACGTCCTGGTTCACCGGGCGCTTCTCGGCGACGAGGCGCCGGAGGACGTAACCGCCGCCGCCGGACACGTCTCGGAGCGTGAGTGGAGGAGCACGCTCTGTGAGCGTACCGCCGATGCGTATACCCTGATGTGGCTTATGCGGGACCGGGTGGGCGAGAACCTTGAAGGCGTGGTAGTCAGTACCGCAGTCTTCGGCCTCTTCGTGGAGCTTGAGACGGGTCCCACAGGGCTAGTCCACGTTAGCAAGCTTCCCGGCTGGTGGCGTCTGGAGCCGAGCGGCGTGGTGCTCTCGAACGACACCATAGGAGCGTCATACAGGGTTGGTGATAAGGTTCTAGTCGAGCTGTTGGACGTCTTGCCGCTGATGCAGCGGGCGGAGTTGAGGGTGGTGAAACGGCTGTGAGCAAGAACGGGAGTCCTGGCAGGGTCTTCGCGCAGAACAAGAAGGCTTTGCACGACTTCAGCATAGAGGAGACCTACGAATCCGGCATCCAGCTAACCGGCCCCGAGGTGAAGTCAATTCGCGCGGGACGGGCGAACCTCAAGGAGAGCTACGCGCGCATCCGGGATGGGGAGATCTTCCTTATAGGCGCGCACGTCTCCCCCTACGAGAACGCTACGCACCGTGAGCAGCTCCCGACCCGCGACCGGAAACTACTCCTCCATAGAAAGGAGATAGACCGGCTCACCGGCAAGGCCCAGGAGGATGGCAAGACGCTCATCCCCTTGAGGCTCTACGGCAAGAACGGAAACATAAAGCTAGCGCTCGCCGTCGCCAGCCGCAAGAAGCAGTACGACAAGCGGCGCGAGATCGCCAAAAAGACAGCCAACCGCGATATAGAGCGGGCTATGAAGGAGCGTCTGAGGAGCTAGCCTTCGCTTGAACGGCCCCTGCTGAGTGGTAGAATGTTCTTTGGACAAGGGGGCGCACCGGCTTCGACGGGAGCGGACTGAGTCCAGTGAGACGAGCCGAGTTTGCTGGAGACTCGCTAAACGCCGGCAGCATAAACATACACGCCAATGATAGAGAGTTGGTGGCCGCCTAACTAAAGGTGGCTCATCGGTCCGGGTTGCCCACGACCCGGGTACCGGTGTCATTTAGTGGGCTCACCCTCTGAGTCCTGGTCCCGGGGCTCTTAAGGGAACATCTAACGGGCTAGCCTCTCAGCGGCGCCCCGGTCCGCTGAGGCAGGCGAAACTAAACTGGGAGCTACGCTCGTAGAATCTTACGGACGGCGCGCTCGCGGACGCGGGTTCGATTCCCGCCGCCTCCACTCAAAAGCCCCGGTCTCGACTGACCGGGGCTTTGTTGTTTCTCGCTTTGCCGGGCTTCTCCTATGCCATGGTCAGGACGACGCGTCCGCGCAGGCGGCGCTCGTGCATCTCGTTGAGGACGTCGGCGGCATCTTCAAGAGGACGCTTAGTAACGTGGGGGCGTACGCCGTGGGCGGCGGCAAACTGGAGGGCGTCGCGGACATCCTTGCGCGAGCCGGAGGGGGAGCCGATAAGGTGACGTCGTGCCCCGATCAGGTCCATCGGGGTCACGGAGATCTCGCCCGCCGCGGCTCCCAGGACTGCGAGCGTGCCGTCGGGAGCGAGGCCGGGCAGGGCGTCGGTCATCGGCTGCGTGGACGGCGCGGTGGCGAGGATGACGTTGGCCCCGCCTTCCCAGTCGAGGAGAGCCTCGGAGAGCGCCGTGCCCGCCTCAGAGATAAACCGCTCGGCGCCGAGCCCCTTAGCCTCGTCCTCCTTGTGCGGGCTGCCGGAGATGACTGCGACGCGGGCGCCCATCGCCTTTGCATAGAGCACGCCGAGGTGTCCCAGGCCTCCGAGCCCGATCACTGCGACCCTGTCGCCCGGCTTGAAGCCGGCGTTTCTCAGGCCGTTGTAGACGGTTAGGCCGGCGCACATGAGCGGGGCGGCGTCGGCGAAGTCCAGGGCGTCGGGGATGGGGGCGACGTACGCGGCGGGGGCGAGCATGAACTCCGCGTAGCCGCCGTCGGTGGTGACGCCGGTTACCTGCGGGGCCACCTGGCACAGCACCTCGTCGCCGCGCGTGCACTGCTCGCAATGGCCGCACGAGGAGTAGAGCCAGGGCATCCCGACGCGGGCTCCTGTCTCCGGCCACGTGACGCCCTCGCCGACCTCTTCGACCACGCCCGCGACCTCGTGGCCGGGTACGAGCGGGAATCGGGCGAACGGGAATGCGCCCTGCAGAACGGCGAGGTCGCTGTGGCAGACTCCGCAGGCGTGGACCCGGATCAGGACCTGACCTGGACCGGGGGAGGGCCTCTCGCGCTCCTCGACGGCTACCTCGCCATTTTGCTCCTTTATGACTACCGTCTTCATTACGCGACCTCCTCTGTCGACTAAAGAACGGGGCACATTTTACGCGTTGCCCTGGGATCGAGTCAGAGACCGCCGCCAGGCCGGTAGATGCCGGAGGCATATAAGGCGCGTTGAGCGGTTATAATACGGCCCCGTGAGCGACCCAAGACCTATAGGCGTCTTTGACTCTGGGGTAGGCGGGCTGACGGTGCTCTCGGAGATCCGAGACCGTCTACCTTACGAGCACACGATCTACTTCGGCGATACCGCACGGGTGCCGTATGGAGTGCGGGATCTGACGGAGGTGAGATGGTTCGCCTTTGAGATCATCCGCTACCTCATCGGCCTTGAGGTGAAACTAGTTGTTATCGCCTGCAACACCGCGACGGCGGCGGCACTCATGGCCGCGCAGAGGACGTTCGACGTTCCTATAGTAGGGGTGATCGAACCAGGCGCGCGGGCGGCGGTCGAAGAGACGCGTAACCGGAGCGTCGGGGTTCTCGCGACGGAGGGAACAGTGGCGAGCGGAGCGTATAAGAGGGCGGTCCACAACCTCGACGCGGGTATAGAGGTCCACGAGCAGGCCGCGCCCAGGTTCGTGCCTCTTATAGAGCGTGGCGTCGTGGACGGGCCAGAGCTCGAAAGGGTCGCCCGGGGCTACCTTAGGCCGTTTGCACAGCGCCAGGTCGATGCGGTTGTTTTGGGCTGTACTCACTATCCTCTAATCTCCGCGACGATAAACCGGATCCTCGGCCCGGAGGTTCGTCTTATCTCCTCCGCAGGACAGACAGCCCTCGAGGTCGGGCGTATCCTCTCCCGGCGAGGCTATCTCAGACGCCCCAAGAACGCCGAAGACGAGGGGCACTCGGCGTATATTTGCAGCGCCGACCCCAAAGAATTCGCGGCACTTGGTAGCCGCTTTCTCGAAGAGAAGATAGAGGCCGCGGTGCCCGCCGCCGTTATCTAGCAGGCCAGTATCCTGCTCTTTGGTATACTTGATGGTGGTCTCGGACGGGGCGTGGCGCAGTCTGGCAGCGCACCTGCTTTGGGAGCAGGGGGTCGGAGGTTCAAATCCTCTCGCCCCGACAGCGACGTCGTCGCGGCGAAGGCCGTACTGCGGGTGTAGCTCAACGGTAGAGCCCCAGCCTTCCAAGCTGGTTATGGGGGTTCGATTCCCCTCACCCGCTCCGCATACTTTGGTGAGAGGCTTTCCAGCAGACCTACCAGTATCAATGGCCCCGTCTTCGTGCCGCCGCCGGTGCTCTGAGAGCCTGTTCTAGCGGGCGCACGGGCTCGCCTGGGTTGATGCTACTTGTTCCACGCAGTCAGGCCCGAAACCGCGTTTCGTTGCCGGTTTGTGTTTTCGTGAGGTTAGTATTCCAGGGAGTACCTGATCTCGAACCGTGACGTTGCGTTTGCCGGGGCCATGTTCTTGCATCTCTTCGAGTCCCGCCATGCCACGGAACGTAATCCTCGTATTTCTATTTCTCTCCTCCCGCTCTTTAGAATCAGCTCCTCACTGTGATCCTCTTTTGTGCGTTCTCTTGAGTCACTGTCAGCTCCTATGCGTCGCAACGTAACGGTTTCCAGCAGCCAGGGAGGAGCGCACGAGCCAGGGTTAGTGTAGCTGTGAGCGCAGGCGGCCCAGAGTATGCAGAGGAGTTGAATCGTAGCTATACTCGCGTGAGGTTCTTGACGTGAAAAGCCTTGAGGTTCTAGCCTAGTGAACCAGGAGGGCAACTGATTTGCGCCTCAGGCTGTCTAATCTTAGAGAGCTCGACGACTCCGAACTGGTAAAGCGAGCCCGAGACGATGATCGAAAGGCTTTCTCGGAGTTGGTCCTACGTCACCAACTGGTTGTATACCGGACTTGCTACCGTATCCTGGGCGATAGAGAGGACGCCAGGGACGCTAGTCAAGAGGCTTTTGTTCGGGCTTACAGGAAGTTGGATACTTTCCGAGGGCGCAGCGCGTTCAAGACCTGGATGCTGCGCCTGGCGATAAACGTCAGCCTGAACGAGCGCGGCCGACGTGAGCTTCCACGCGCGGATTTCGCCTCGGCGGAATCCATCGCCACGCTCGAAGTACCCGAAGATGAGTTGATGAGATCAGAGGTAGCATCTGAGGTACACAAAGCCCTGCAGCTCGTCCAGGCCGACCATCGCGTGGCGGTTGTGTTACGCGACCTCGAAGGGTTAACCTACCGGGAGACCGCTGAGTCACTAGGGGTGGCCGAGGGGACGGTCAAGAGTTGGGTTCATCGAGGCCGGGGAAGGTTGAAAAAGTTACTGACATGAGCGTCGAAGAACTTCTGCCCGCGTATGCCGCCGGCGAGCTCTCTGCGGAGGAGAGCGAACGGGTGGAGGTCGCCCTCGCGGAATCTCAACGGTTACGCGTCGAACTCTCGCGCTACGAGCGGCTCTTCGTTTTGCTCGCGGCGGCGGCGGCCGAGGAGGTCCGGGTCCCGGCCGACCTGCGGACACACGTAACTTTGCAGCTCACGCTGAACGCCTATCTCGATGCGGCGGCGGGTCTGTTGGGCGGCATTCTGGGGGCTTACGGAAAGGCTCTTGTCTATTTCTTGAGGTTGGCTTAAGAGCAGGGGAGGGTATTATGAATGATCTGATAGACGCGTTCGTCGTTTATGTTCCCAAGATAGCGGGAGCCGTTGCGCTCTTGGTGCTGGGGTTCGTATTGGCGGTTGTAGCCAGTCGGGTTACGCCTTTCTTGCTCCGGCGGGTCCGGTTCGATCAGATTTGTGATAGAGCTGGAGTAACTAACCTAATGCGTGAGGGCGGTATCAGCCGTAGCCCGACACAGCTGGCGAGCGCGCTGGTCTTCTACACCGTGATCGCGCTAGCGGTGGTTACGGCTCTGGGATCTCTGGGACTAGACGTGCTTGCCAGCACTATAAACCAGGTACTTCTGTATGCGCCGCGAGTCCTGGTCGCGACACTGACCCTGATTCTCGGAGCTGCGGCAGCAGGTCTGTTGGCCGGGTTGACCGGGCGTGTGCTCTCCGAGGTGGGGGTGAACCGTACCGGAGCGCTCAAGACCTTCGTTCGCTTCGGCGTCATCTTTATCGCGGTGGTACTGGCTGCGGCCGTGTTGGGTATCGACGTGACCATCCTGATCGTGGTAACTGTTATAGGGCTCGGGGCGGCGGCTCTAGCGGCGGCCCTGGCTCTGGGGCTGGGGCTCAGGGCGCTCTCCGAGAACGTGGCCGCCAGCCGCCACGTCTCGGAAGGCGTAACCGAAGGAGACGAGATCAGCCTGAACGGAATCTCCGGGACCGTCGAGAGTATAGGCCACACTATGACTACCGTTCGCGGTCCGAACGGACGCGTTTATCTGGTCCCCAACTCTCATTTCCTGACGCACGTGGTAGAGAAGCAGGAGCCTACGCCGAAGACACACGAAGACCGCTAGCAGACATGCGCCTCCAAAAGAGGTTCAGAGCCGGAAGATTTTTTAGCAGTAAGCCCCGTCCCTGTAACGCTCGAGCTGCATGAAGAATGAGAGCAAGGTAGATAAGCAACATTATGCATCTGATCTACACCTTTCGAACCATTTTCGATCGAAAATGCTCAGCTTAAGCGTCTATGTGCAACGATTGCCTTCAGACATCTGTCTACATCTATATAGCTAAACGCTCGGTGTTTAGGTAGTGCGTAGACGGGTAAGCAAATTTTGGGATATAGCTGTAGAAATTATATAGCTGTAGAAACCATACAGTCACGGAAGGAGGAATTACCTCTTAGCACGGAACGCAATCGCAGTAAGAGTGCATCTGCCCTGTAGAGAAGGGCACGAACAAGACAGTGAGTTATTTACAAAGGAGGTTGCCCTTATGGAGCAACGCAGCGATAGGTTCACGGCCCTCGAAGACCAGTACCAGGGCTATACGGTATATGACCGCCAAGGCGATAAGATCGGCAAAGTAGACGACCTGTTCGTCGACGAGAATGACCAGCCGGAGTACATAGGCGTCAAGATGGGCTTCTTGGGCACCAGAAGCACGCTCATCCCTTGGCAGCTAGCCAGCGTCGATGAGAACGATCGTCGTATCGAGGTCTCGGTGGACAAGGACCATGCCAAGGATGGCCCTGCCTTTGACGATGATGAGGACATAACCCCTGACTATGAGCAGCGGGTCTACTCCCACTATGGTCTGCAGCGCGAGCAGAGTGACGGCGAGCGCGGCGGCTACGGCGAGTACTACGGCGATGAGGCCGACGGGTCCTCCGGCGAGGTTGGCCCCGGCATGAGGATGGGCGATACCGAGAGCGGCGAGTTCCGCGAGCATGGACGTGAGCAGGAGGGTGTTAACCAGCCGGGCGACGACCTCGAAGATGAGGACGAGCTTAGGGTACAGCGCTCGGAAGAGGAGCTTCGGGCCGGTACTCGTGAGCGCGAGGCGGGCAGCCTGAACGTGCGCAAGCGGGTCAGGACGGACCGCGAGCAGGTACGGGTGCCCGTAAAGCACGAGGAGGTCAACGTCGAGCGGGTGCCGGTCAACGAGGAGGCTTCGGGGGCCGAGATCGGTGAGGACGAGGTGTCCGTGCCGGTAGTTGAGGAAGAGGTGGTCACCGACAAGCAAGCGGTGGTCAAGGAGGAGCTTAGGATCCGCAAGGACGTCGTCGAGGACGAAGAGGTCGTCGAGGAGGACGTTCGCAAGGAAGAGGTCGATGTCGACGACGAGACTACCGGGCGTCGCGACAGGTAATTTTTTACCTCGGAAGACCCTCTTCCGTAGAGGGTGAGTATCCATAAACGATCAAAGGGCGGGTCCAGGTTCTACTGGACCCGCCCTTTTGTAGGAGGAAGCCTACTAGGACGCTTATGCTACAGGCACCGGCGGTTAAGGAGGCAGAGAATGGAACACGAAAAAGGCGACGAGGGATTCGCGCCCCTTGAGAAGCGGTTTGCAGGATACGAGGTCTATGACGCCGCTGGAGAGAGGGTAGGGAAGGTCGACGAGATCTTCGTGGACGAGAACGGTCGTCCTGAGTACGTTGGTGTGAAGATAGGCTACTCAAGCGCCGGAGCCGTATTGATTCCTCTCGATGCCTGCCGGGTGGACGAAGGTAGGCGCGCTATAGAGGTCCCCATGCCTAAAAGCAGGATCGAAGAAGGTCCGAGCTATGGCGATGATCAAGAGATAACTTCCGAATTCGAGCAGCAAGTATGCAGCTACTACGGCCTTGAGAGAGGGCGGGACTCCAAGGGACACGAGGCTTCTATGGCTAGGCACCATGCTGAGAGTCACGGGTCCTCTTCCCGGCCGGTGGGGCGAGACGCGGGCGAGCATGACGACGATCTTTCAAAGACCGGCGAGCTTAGGATACGGAGGAATGAGGAAGAGGCTTGGGTCGAGGCGCGTGAGCGTGAGGCAGGCAGGGTGAACGTCCGCAAGCAGGTTCGTACCGAGCGCGAGCAGGTAAGGGTTCCCAAGATGCGCGAGCAGGTCGACATCGAGCGCGTGCCGGGTGAGGGGCGAGAGGCCCCCGGAGCGAAGATCGGCGAGGACGAGGAGGTGGTTATACAGGTATTCGAGGAGGAGGTCGTCGTCTCCAAGCGGATCGTGCTCAAGGAGGAGATCCGGCTCCGTAAAAGAGTCGTCGAGGAAGAGGAGGTTGTCGAGGTGGACCTGCGCAAGGAGGAGGTGGACATAGAGGACGTTACCGGACGCGGGGTAAGTCGAGACATAGGAGAGCATGAGGACAGCGAGAACAAGCTGTAAGGGAAAGTATGTTCGTGTGCCGCGAACGCGATCATGTGGAGCGCCTCTATTGCCTCGGGAAGCAGGGGAGAGACATGAAAGATGGATGAGCCGCATCCCGGACAAGCTGACAGCTCGCTCCGTACCGGGCGGGGGAACACCAGGATCGACGAGAAGGTCGTCTCTAAAATCGCCGGGATTACAGCCGGGGAGGTGGAGGGCGTGTTGGTGGGCGGCAACGTGGTACGAACCGCCGGCGGACTCTTCCAGGGCGTAACCGGCTCGCGAGGCCGGACTCAAGGGGTATCGGCCGAGGTCGGCGAGACCGAGGCAACTATAGACTTCACGGTGGGGATCGAGTATGGCAAGAATATACCCCGTACTGTTGAGAGAGTACGCGACGAGGTGGCCGACCGCATAGAGAGCCTTACCGGGCTCCATGTTGCGGAGATAAACGTTACGGTGAACGACATTGTCTCTACCGAGAGCCAGGAAAAGACCAGTAGAGAAGTAACTCATAGTGGGCCTACGGACAAGCCCGGCCCCGAGGCGCCGCGAGATACGTCGGGGCTAAGGAATACGTCCGAGGCTAGAGAAACGGCATCGACCAACAAAGGAGTAACGGATATGGACGAAGAGAGGTACCGCAGGGAAGAAGAAGCGAGGCGGAGCGCCGAGGAGCGGCAGCAAGGCGACCCTCGCGTAAACGAAGGAGGACGCGGCGAGTACAACCGGTTGGAAGAGGAGCGCCAGGGGGGAAGAGAGGCCCGAGTCAGACGTGTCCGGGGGTCCAGCAATGTGTCGGAGCAAGAGACTGGTCAGAGCCGGCAAGATGATGAGGGAAGCGAGCAGCCGAGCGGCCTTTACGGAAGCAGCGTCGATTCTAGCAACATGGTGGGCGCGGCGGTCGCCGAGCTTATCGGTACCTTTATCCTTATATTCACGGGTTGCGCCGTCGCGGTCGGGGCGATCCTGCAGCGTCCCACCGCTGGGCCTATCTACGACTCGCTCGCCGTGGCTCTCGCCTTCGGGATCGCGCTCGTAGTTATAGTCGCCGCTATCGGACACGTCTCGGGGGCGCACGTGAACCCGGCGGTCACTCTCTCACTCGCGGCGACCAACAAGTTCTCCTGGCAGTACGTGCCGATCTATATAGGGGCGCAGCTCTTG
The DNA here is from genome assembly GCA_902806055.1 of uncultured Rubrobacteraceae bacterium. Taxonomy (GTDB): domain Bacteria; phylum Actinomycetota; class Rubrobacteria; order Rubrobacterales; family Rubrobacteraceae; genus Rubrobacter_F. The sequence goes on along the minus strand of CADCVD010000094.1, from coordinate 1,493 downwards.
GGCGCGGTTCTGGGGGCTATCGCCGTGTGGATCGCTTTCGGTGAAGGCGCGCGAGAGGTGGCTGCTGTCGCCGCCACGTTCCCCACGGATAACGTAGGGGACCTTCGGGCGCTCCTGGTGGAGATACTCGTTACCTTCATCCTCGTTTTTGTAATAGTCTCCGTGGCCACGGACGATCGGGCTCCGGCGGGTATCGCGCCGCTGGCCGTTGGATTCGCGCTCGCTTGCGGCGTCCTTATCGCAGGTCCGATCACCGGCGGTTCGCTAAACCCGGCCCGCACTCTCGGACCAATGATCATCGCCGGGCAGTTCACCGCCGTATGGGTCTACATTGTCGGCCCAATAATCGGCGGCGTCCTTGCAGCCCTGGTCTACGATCGCTTCGCCTCACAGGCGAACGCGACCGAATAAGCAACGATTCTTCGACGAGAGCCAGGGCCCTTACCGAGCCTACGCTCTGCTAAAGGAGGATGTATAAGCGAGAGGCACGGTAGGGGAGAGCCGACGTGGCGGGAGACTAGAGACCAAACTATGGGTTGCTAGCGCCTGAGGTCCTTCGGGACTCAAGCCCTTTCACTCTGGTATATTGTCGCCGCACTCGAGGGTGGGTTTACAGCAGCCGTAATGACGCCGCTTACCAGAAGGGGCAGCTCTTTGTTGTGGTAAGCCCCGAGGAGGAAGAAAGGTGGGCTCCAGAACATGCCCCAAGGAACGGTCAAGTTTTTCAGCAATGAGAAGGGCTACGGCTTCATCAAGCCCGACGATGGGAGCGAGGACGTCTTCGTACACCACACTGGGATCTCCGGTAGCGGGTTCAAGTCCCTTGAGGAGGGGGCGAAGGTCTCCTACGAGGTAACCCAGGGCCAGAAAGGCCCGCAGGCTGCAAACGTCGCCCCAGTCTAAAGAGTTCTTTGCCTAGCCGGTGTGCTACACCGCGTAATACCTATGCGCCTAATTGCCGCTAAGACGTTTTCTCGGAAACCCATATTCAGCCTATTGCATAGAACCGAGGCATTCCGGTGAGATAGTGTCCATCTGGCCCCCGCAGCACCGAGAGCCGACCACAACATATAGCGTTGGTGGATAAAGATGCGCCCCTGCGCATCCCGACATCGGGTTTTAGAGGCTCTAAAAGAAGCTGCCGGACGAAATCCTCATGGATAGCAGGAACCCTCATGGGTGCGCCTCGCCAGATGGTGAAAGATGGCGAACTGAGGGGAACGCTAGACTTAGAAAATGGTCACACCATATGAGCATTTAGGGGGAACGGGGGACCTCCAAAACAAAGTCCATACAAGGCGCTCGCCTGTTGACAAATATTGACCTCAGAACCTAACAAAACTTGACATTGAAACCTATCCTCCCCGGCGGGGGATTCGGAGTTTTGGGAAGCGGTAGCGCGCGCGAGGAGAGATTGTCTAAAACAACCTCATGAAGGCCCAGCCTATCACGGCCTCACACGAGGGGGTATCGAATACTCCAGACGTCTGGGG
>CADCVD010000093.1 GCA_902806055.1 uncultured Rubrobacteraceae bacterium | reverse complement strand
TCTGTTCCGGGGTATGTCTCTTGCTCATCGAGAGCCCTCCTTTTGCCCGTTTCGGGCCTTCGGACTCTCATAGTAGCCGGATCAATTTCCGGGGGGCAGGTCAGGGGGGGTAAAGCGGAGGAATGAGTTGCATCAAGTGCATAAGTCCCAAAGCATTTCAGCTGGTCAGCTTCGCTTTAACCTGGCGCCATGCGCAACTCGTTGCCGCCCCGCTTTCGGGGAGCCCGGCCACGGGTTTCCGTCGAAAGCTTCGGTCGTCACGAGGATCTGCCGCCGATTGTTGACTGGCTGACCAGCTGACCGGCTCTTCAGTATGCGGCGTTGACGCTCGAACGCCACTCGAGGAGTTCTTCGCGCCGTTTCTCTACTTCTTCAGGGCGCTCGGCCGCCAGGTTCTCTTTCTCGAGGGGATCTTCGGAGAGGTCGAAGAACTCCTCGGGTTGGTTGCCGTAGTGGTAGATGTACTTCTCTGTTCCATTTAGGCTCGCCATACACGCTTTATCGTGGAAACAGCTGAACATGAGGGTGCGATCCTCCGATAGCGGATGGAGGAGCGAATAGCCTGGGTACTCCCCACTCTCTACCTTGTAGCCTAGCATCTCCAGCACGGTAGGCAAAACATCGGTGTGGTTCGATAGGCTCTTGACCCGCCCGCCCTCCAACAGGCCCGGGGCGTGGATCAAGAAGGGCACCTTGAGTCCCTCTTCCCACATGACGTCGTCGTGCTGGTAGCGGCGGTGCTCGCCGAAGGCCTCGCCGTGGTCGCCGTAGATCACGAAGATCGTGTTGGCGTAGAGCCCCAGCTCCTTGTACTGGTCGATGAGGTTCTGTAAGAAGAAGTCCTGGTAGCGGATGCAGTTGAGGTAGCCGTTGAGCAACTCATCCTCCGAGTAGTCCTCGCTCCCGTAGCGGGTACCGAGGCATTGGTAGTCGTCGTGCCCCGTGCCCGTGAGGTATTCGGCCAGGAAAGGCTGCCCAGACTCTTTCTGCTCCCCAAGCCACTCCTTGCTCGGCTCCAGCATGGTGTCATCTTCGTAGCCGAAGTAGTTCGTCGGCTCGAAACCCTCCGTATCCATGGACTCCAGAGGGTAGTAATCCTCATAGCCGAAGTTTTTCACTAGGCCCGTGAAGTTCTCGAAGCTCTGGGTGGAGGACTGGAAGAGCGCGGTGCTGTAGCCCTGGTCCTTTAGGAGGTCGGCGAGACACGGTACGGGGATGCCCTTGGGATTCGACTCGGTAGTCGGCTGGACGAGATGGGGATCTATGCCGCAGTTGATCGAGACGCTCGCCTTGGAGGTGTGCGGGATGGTGGTGTAGGCCCGCTCGGCAACGAGGCTGTTCTCCGCCAGCTCGCCCAGGAAGGGCGTGGTCTCGATGTCGCTGTTGTAAGGCGTCGTAGCCTGTGCGCGGGTGGACTCGAGCTGGATCAGGACGACGTTGCGCTTCTCAGTCTGGGGTGTCCCCACGAGGCTGGCACTCGCGGCTGTGGTTATCCACTCGGCAGCATCGGCATCCGCGTACCTGTCCTCCTCGGCGACCGCTTCCTTTGCTCCGGTAAGGATCAAGTTGACAGACGGATCCCTCACGAACGATACGCTGGCTCCCGCCGGATTGTCCGTCGAACGGGCACCGATCAGCAGTGAAAGAAAGCCGAAACCGAACGCCAGGAGCAACAGCCCAAGAAAGCCCAAAAAGGACGCCTGGGATCTTCCGCCTTGGAAGCTCTCTGGCCATCCTCGCCACCGGCCGAGGGCGCGCGTTGTGAGCCATGGGCCCAGGGCCGCGTAGAAGAGGGCGACGAAGAGGAGGAGCCAAACCCAGGGCGTAGTCCCGGAAGCGATGACCGGCACGACCTCCCTGAACTGAGGAAGCCACAAGGCAACGATGCCGTAGTCGAGCGTGGTGCCGGTTTGCTGGAAGTAATGGTGGGCGAACGTGGTTACGGTAACCACGAGTATCGTTGTCGCGTGGAAGAGGACGACCACGACCCGTCGCACCGGTCCCCTGCCGCGCACCGCGGCGAAGAGTCCGATCCAGAACAACGCGTACCCCAGGTGGAAGAAGATGTCCGACCGCATAAGATCGAAGGTCGGAGCAAGCCCGGGTACCGAGGCCACGCTGGAGGCCTTCATAGAGAGGTTGTAGACGACCAAAGGTACGAGAAGGCTGAACAAGTAAACCCAGCCCTGACGGCTCAGAAGCACGCCCAAGAGACTCAAGATATTCGGGTTGTTGTTTCCAGCTGTCATAACTGGTGAGGAATAGTACGTTGTTTTAGATAAATTTAACAGGACCTGGCGCTCGTTCGGCAGAAGGCGCTCCGTAACGTTCTTGAGAGCGAGCGTGGCGGCAGTACCCGGACCCCGTCGAGGATTTTGTTTACGCATCCACGCCCTTCGAAATGAGTGTCTCCGGCGAACTCGGCCTGCCGGCGGTGGTGAAGGGTAGCGCCGGAGACTGCCGTTCGGCTGGACTTGGGGCGGGCCTACGGTATCTGGTTGTATAACCGTAGGCGCACGAGGAGAACTCAAAGCTCCGAGATCAGGCCGGATGGCAGAACTTACCGAATAGACCCGGAGCCCCTCTGCGCTGCCGGTGGGGCAACCGCCACCGGGAACGGCAAGAGTAGCCGCACCGACAAGACGCACACGGCAGCATGGAAGCCCATCTCCAGCCTGTTAAGACCCTGAGTGTAAGAGTGGACCTGGAGGCGGCGACCTAGGAGAGCCGGAGGACCTCGCGGTGGGGGGCACGCTAAAGGTCCATGTGGACCGGGTCTTCCCCCTGAAGGGGGCGCCCGATGCGTTTCATCGCCTGGAGAAGCGCCGCAACCGGGACGAGGTTATGCTTTATCTGAAGCTTGACCCATCCACGAACGAACCCGAAAACCTGACGAAGCAGCGAAGGAGCGACGCATGGACAGCGCAAACTTTCCGGCAGAGTCCCCCACCCTGGCGCCGGCGCTGGTGGCCGCTGACTTCGAGGAGCGTGTCGAGCACCGTTATGCGGAGAATGAAGGCGTGAGGATACACTACGCAGCGATAGGCGAGGGACCCCTTATAGTCATGCTCCACGGCTTCCCGGACTTCTGGTACACCTGGCGCCACCAGATGGCCGCGCTCTCCGAAAACTACCGCGTCGCCGCCCCCGACCTGCGCGGCTACAATCTCAGCGACAAGCCCAAAGGGATGGAGAACTACGGGATGCGGGCTCTCCTCGGGGACGTGCGGGCCGTAATCCGTTCGGAGGGATATGGGAGTGCCGTCGTCGTTGGCCACGACTGGGGCGGCGCAATCGCCTGGCAGCTCGCTACGCGCATGCCGGAGGTGGTAGAGAGGCTGGTGATCCTCAACCTACCGCACCTCTCTGGCCTCACCCGCGAGCTCGCGGAGAACCCGCGCCAGAGCGAGGCAAGCGCCTACACCCGCGGCTTCCAGGAAGAGGGGGCGCACGAGAGCCTCTCCGCCGAACAACTCGCCCGTTGGGTCTCGGACCCGGAGGCGCGGCCCCGGTACGTAGAGGCTTTCGAACGGTCGGACTTCGAAGCGATGCTCTACTACTACAAGCGCCACTACCCGCGAGAACCGTACGAGCCGATAGGGCCGCCGGGAGAGAAGGTTAACGTGCCTGTACTCCAGATCCACGGCCTGCAAGATCCCTACCTTCTCCCGGGCAGCTTGAACGACACCTGGATGTGGGTTGGCGCGGACCTCACGCTCGTCACCGTCCCGAAGGCGGGGCACTTCGTGCAGCAGGACGCGGCGGAGCTGGTGACGCGCACCATGCGAAGTTGGCTGTCGCGGTGACAGAGCCCGCATCAGGCAGGAGAGACCTTTGCAGAAGGCGTTGAACGGGCGACTCTACTACGGTTGGGTCGTGGTCGGGGTCGTGTTCCTGGCGCTGCTGGTCTCGGCGGGGGTGCGGGCCGCGCCTGCAGTGCTCATAAACCCACTCGAAGACGAGCTGGGGTGGGGACGGGCGGCCATATCCTTCGCCGTCTCGGTTGGCCTGCTCATCTACGGCCTCTCCGGGCCGGCGGCCGGTTGGCTGATGGACCGTCTCAGCCCGAAGAGAATAATGCTCGCCGGTCTCGCCCTGATCGGGGCAAGCACCCTCGCCGGCGCCGCGATGACCGAGCTCTGGCAGTTGAACCTGTTCTGGGGCGTGTTGAGCGGCGTGGGCACCGGCGTCGTAGCCCCCGTACTGGGTGCTACGGTCGCCAACCGCTGGTTCATCGAGCGTCGCGGTCTCGTCCTCGGCATCCTCGGGGCGGCGGCCTCCGCCGGCCAGCTCGTCTCCGTGCCGGCACTGATGTGGCTCGTCGTCGTCCTCGGCTGGCGCGAGGGGACGGTCCTGCTCGCCGCCGCCGTCCTCGTCGTCCTGATCCCGGTCCTCTTCCTCATGCGCGACGACCCGTCGCGCGTGGGCCTCCAGCCCTACGGTGCGCCAGAAGAGGACGAGGATCCGAAGACGGCCGCGGAGGCGTCGCCCGCTCCCGAGCCGGGCACGGCGGCGAACGCCCCGGCGGAGATGCGTGGCGGTGCCGTCTCGCGCGCCCTGCGTACCCCGGAGTTCTGGCTGCTCTCGGGGAGCTTCTTTATCTGCGGGGCGTCCTCGAACGGCATCATCGGGGTCCACTTCGTCCCGCACTCCATAGACCACGGCATCCCGGAGGTGACGGCGGCCGGCGCGCTCGCGCTGATGGGGGCGATGAACTTCGTCGGCACCATCGCCTCGGGCTGGCTCACGGACCGCTACGACCCGAGGAAGCTTCTCGCCGTCTACTACTCCCTGCGTGGCCTCTCGCTCCTCCTCCTGCCGTTCGTCACGGACTTCGCGGGGCTCTCTATCTTCGCGATCTTCTTTGGCCTCGACTACATCGCCACCGTCCCTCCGACCGTCGCGCTCGTCGCCGACAGGTTCGGCAGGCTCAACGTCGGGGCGGTCTTCGGGTGGGTATTCTTCTCTCACCAGGTCGGCGCGGCCCTGGCCGCCTACCTCGGTGGCGTCGCCCGCGACTCTTTAGGCGACTACACAGCGGCGTTCCTCGCCGCCGGAGCTCTAGCCATACTCGCCTCCCTCATAGTCTCCCGCATAAACCGCGACCCGTTGCCCCCGGCGCCGGAGGGTGCCCGGCCCTGATGAGACGCGGAATTGGGCTGTCGATCTGGCCCAGCTTCCTCTCGTGCGGCCCGCAAGGTGTAAAGAAGAAGCTACTTTGCCATGAAATCTAGCCCTGTCTCCTCATCGTGGCGAGCAGTGGAAAATGTCTCTCCGTTTGCTCGAAGAAACAAGCAGCAGTAGGAGCGTTTGTCAGACAAGCCCGTACTCAAAAGCGAATCCCCGCAAAACCGAAAAAATAACTGTCACTAACAACCTCTCTTGGTAACTTGTGAACAAGAGGGCCGGAGCGTAGCGGCTCAGGCTTCCGGCATGAGATTATCGGAAACTGAGCTTCCGGTGTCAAAAAATCGCGGCAGCCCACCGCAGGACCGCCGCGAATTCCTGGGGGCTCTAGCGGCGCCGAAGAGCCGCTGGCTGCCACCATGGGTCGGTCTGCAGGGAAGGCGTATCGAGAAGGGCGGTGTCGCATGAGGGTACTGGTTGTCTACGATGAGACGTACCATTCTTATCGGATTTTTATAGTCAAGATGATAGAGGATCACCTCACTGTTCTACGGCAAGGCGTAGCCGCTTGACGGCTACGGTTGCACAGTATTCGTTGCCCAGACCGCCCTGCCGTCGGGCCGGTATATCACCACGTTGCCGTCACCCTGTACCACCAATCGGCTGCCGGGATGCTGCCACGTGCCGGACGCCCAAAGGGCCTTCCCGCCGGGGGCATAGATGACCAGGTTGCCGTCCCGCTGCATGATGCACACGCCAACCGGCCTCCCGGCGGTGTTCGAGGCCCAAAGGGCCCTTCCGTCCCTGTTTCGGTAGAGCACCAGGTTGCCGTCGCCCTGATAGATGAAGGTGTATTGGCCGTCCGCCGACCTTATCGACTGGCCGGGATTGAGCACCTCCCCTGGTTGCATGTCGTCGCCCTGGGCGGCAGGGCTTGTCGGGAGGACTTGTTCCGTATCGTAGCAGTAGCCAAGTGCGCGATGATTGAGTACGTTTGCCGGCGTGCGATCAGGCCACCCCATCAAAGGATCGTTGAGACCGGCACCCGCGCCGCTCGACACGAACGGCGCTCCGGGATGCGCGAGTTGCCATCTCGCCCAAAGCATGTCGATCCAGCAATGATGTAGATAGAAGACCGGATCGCCTGGCGAGGCGACCCCGCCCATGACGCCTTCGACCCAGACGTGCGGCGGGTTGTGAATGACTCTTTCCAGCTCTGGCCAGAAGGTGTCGTAAGTGCTACGCCCTTGATTGGTCTGTACCTGCTGCGGCGTCGGCAGCGTAGCAGAGCCCAGCGCCCGTCCAAGATTCCAGGCTGAATTGAACTGGCCCAGGAAGTTGTTGTTCCACAGCGGGTCGGATGGGCTGCGATCGACTGTCGAGTCCCAGTAGGGGATCGTAACGTCGGGATGAAACTTTTGCAGCTCACGCTCGAAGCGGAGGAGGAATTCCCGGTGCCACGGCAGAAAGTGTGAGCTCCTATGTATGCCGTGGGTAAAGTGACTCGCGTGCTCGTTGGCGAACTGGTCGACGATGCCGGTTGATTTCACGCGGTAGAGCGCCCGAACGAAACGGTCACGCTCGACATTCGTGAGGTTACGGTAGTTCTTGCGAACGCCCATATCATCCCCTCCCACCGGGCTCGGCTTTGCGCTGGATCTCCTCGGCCCTGTCTCGGTGGTCTATGAACCTCCGAGAGAGATCCATCAGGTTGTCGCGCCAGTCGTAAGCGTACTCGTGCAGAAAGTATCGCCCGTCCGGCAGTTGACCGTAGCGAACCGGTTGGTCATCAATGAGCAGTTCGAGATCCTCTTCGCGCTCTGCTTCGCGTGCAAGCCCTTCGCGGCCTTCGCGCGCACGCAGCTTGAGGATATGCCCCTTATATTCCTGGCGTTCTGGTTCCATATGAAAGTTCCTCACAATTAGTAAGTATTTTCAGTCTCGATGTGACCATGACCGGAGAAGACGAAGATGTCAACGGTGGTAGTCAAAATTACTACTAAAGTAGTAGCAAGACTACGATAACGGTGAATTGCCTCTATTCACGGAATTGCCGAGAGGAAGTCAGCCTGTTGAAAAATTCCTTGGCTTCCTTCTCTGCCCTTGTTTTGAGCACTGAGGGCCCGTTTTGGGCGTTTTGAACGTGGTTCGGAACCACCAATCGGTCCAGTGGCGACTTTTTCAACAGCCTGTAAGAGTTCTCGGAAACAGGGCTCCGGTGACCATAGCGTACCTTCCGTTCTCCCCCGACCAGGGATAGAGTTGAGGATATAGGCAACGACTCCTTGGGGGGTAGGGAAGCGATGAGAAGGGGGACTTGGTCCTGTTGGCGGCGATGATCGCGGCGCTCTGGGAGAGGAAGGAGGTCCCATGGAGGATGGCGACGCTTACACTCTAGCGATGTGGCGCGTCAAGGAAGGGTGCGAAGTGCAGTTTGTGAAGGCTTGGAAGGAAGATCTAGCCAGCTTCTTCCTGAGCCTACCTAACCCGCCGGGCACCGGCACGCTGATACGTAGTGTGGAAGACCCACAGCTGTTCTACTCGTTTGGGCCCTGGAGGCGCCTTGAGGACATCCGCAAGATGCGTTCGGAGCCTCGGGCCCAAGAGGTGATCGGCAAGGTGGCAGCCCTCTGTGAGGAGGCGGAGCCCGGAGCGTTTCGGCTGGTGCTGACTATTCCTTGAGAACTTGCGCTAGCGGATCTACGCATCGCTAATGAAGTGCTTATTTACCAGATTGCCGCTAAGAGGTCTTCTCGGAAACTCAACTCACCTTACACGCGAAGGTTGTTCGGCTGTTACACCCCTATGCGACCAGAGGCCGTACCCCAGCGCCAGCCAGCCTAGACCACTCCATATAAGCCCGGACTGCCCTAGGAGTAAGGCCCCCAAGAGTAACGAACCGGGCCAAAGTACGATGAACAATATGCCGCACCAGCGCGGTAGCACCCGCGCTTCCAGAGTAGCCGCACCATACAACACTAGTCCGACCAGCAAGCCAAACGACCCTACAGTATTAAGCCATACAAGGCTTTCGATGCCCCCCAGTAAATCCGCTACTAAAAGAAAAGCAAAAACTAGGAGAGCACCGATGCTAGTAAACAAGCCTGCCCAGCCAATCCCCCCGTAGTTTCTACCTTGTAGGGTATGAAACCCTACTAACCCTACCACTTCGAGAACGTACCCAAGGATGACTAGGACATCCAAGGGGCTGGATTCTTCTACTTCTACCCCTACAGCGAGTGCGAGAAGGGTATACACAATTAACAGAACCCCGCCTCCCATAGCCGCCAACCCACCCCACCGGATCAAGTCCGACTTCGCCATAGTGTTTTCCTCCTTACCTCGAGAAGAAGTAGCTTCTACCATAGCGGATGATGGCAGGTATCTACCCCTGACGCACTCCCACCAGAGACAGTAAGTAGCAGGGCTGTCTCGTTGTCTCTATTCACCGTATTGCCGCTAAGAAGTCTTAGCGGCAGTCTGGTGAATAAGGAAGGGCCGGGGTCCTTCGTGGCTCCGGCCTTTACCGTACTCGGGGTTCGCGCAGGTCCTCGCCACCGGCGCGTAGGCCTCCGCATGTGCGGGTATTGGCGTGGGTAGCTGGGTTTCCGAGGATAGCCCAGCTTAAAGCATTACCCGCCAGGTGACGAACAAGGCCGTGAACGCCACCCCCAAGCCACCGCTGACGAGGAGCCATACGTAAAGCGCTGGCCTGCTACGCGAGAGTATAAAGCCCAGG
>CADCVD010000092.1 GCA_902806055.1 uncultured Rubrobacteraceae bacterium | reverse complement strand
TAGAGCGTCGTTTCGTAGGCCTCCTTCGGGGTGAGGCTCCACTCCAGGATCTTCTTCCCCCAGTACATCCTCATGTAGTTGTGCATGTAGCCGGTGTGGAGCATCTCCTTCATCGCCGAGTTCCAATATTCGTCGTGCGTCTCCGCGCCTTCTAGCTGATCGCGGGTATAGACATACTCGCGCTCGTCCCCGGCGTGTTCGTTGAGAGTCTCTTTTGCCCAGCCGGGCAGGCAGGAGAAAGAGTCGTAGTCGGGAGCATAGTGGCAGAAGTTCATCGAGAGCTCGCGGCGCACCACTAGCTCATCTATGTAAGAGTCGATGTTCTCCCTTCCATTGCCCCCTCTGCGTATCTCCAGGGCCACATACACGGGCGAGACGTGCCCGTAGTGGAGGTACTTGCTCATGTGGGAGACGTCGTCGGTCTGCGGCTGGTTGCGGTGCTCGACGTAGGTGCCGAACCTGTGCTCTATAAAGTCGCGGAGTATCCTCTTCGCCTCGTGCGTTCCGCCCCTGAAGAGGTCACTCAAGGGCTCGACGCTCCTGTCCAGGTTCATACCGTTAAGGATCTTCTCTACGTCTGAGAGGTCGAGGCCATCGTCCGGCATGTTGATAGACTGCTTCCCGACCTCCGTCGGTTCTAGATCGACGAGGAAGTCTGCGAGGTGTTCCCGGATCTTTGGCCGCAGGGTGCGCGCGGCGTGCTCCTGTTTGTTCGAGGCCAGCTCGACCGGCACCACGACCTCGGTCTCGACCTGCACCACGAGACAACCCGCCTCCTCAGCCACCCTCTCGCGCCACTCCTTCTGGAGCCGCAGGTAGCTCATGTCGCAGACGATTAGAGAGGCGCTTTCGCCGTATGCGAGCGCCACCTCGTCCGGGGAGCCCTTCTGAACGACGAGCTTTACGCCGCGCTCTTTGAGGTCCTCCTTCACTCCCTGCAGACCTTCTAGCAGGAAGGCATAGTGCCTGACGTTCGCCTCTGGGTAGCCATCGGTAGGTCCTCTAGCTTACAAACGCCCCCACCTCACGAGACTTCGAGGCCCTCGTCGGGACGGACGACGGCCTTGAGCCCCAGCATCCGGTAGAGCTCCTGATAGTGTGCGGCCCGGGTGCGCTCGGCGGCCCGCTTTTTCTCCGCAAGCTCCTCCTCGGACAAGTACCTGATGCTGTCCGGCGTGAGGGTGCGTGGGCGGCCCCCCGGCTCGTGGCCGTGACCCACCAGCTCATACTCGCGGATCACGGGCTCGCGGGCTATCAGGTAGGGGAGGTTCCGCAGGTATTCGTCCACGAGGCTGGGCAGCCGGTCTAGATGTTCTACGTGCTTGCGGGCGTCGCCGAGCCTCGTCAACTCCTCCTCCGTGGCGTCTCTGCGGGCGTGAGTTCGGCCGTGTAGGCGTCGTATTCGGCGTCTGTCAGCTTGCCGCGCGCGTACAGGCGGTTGTAGCGGTCGCGTTCGGCGTCGGCCTCGGCGAGGCGCTGTGCCAGGGCCGCTATCCGCCTCCTCGTGTCGCGCAAGCCGTCCTTCTCCCGGGCGGTAGTTCTTGGGGATGCGAGACGGCTAAATAGGGCTCCTGAGCCTCGTTCTAGTCACTCGTAGGAGCTCAAACGGAGGCCTGTTTTGATTTATCAGACAGTCTCTAGAGACTCTCTGATAAAGAGGTAGGAAGCTTCCCAGATATCCGGTGTTTTGGCCGCCGACGGCCAAATAGGGATTCTTCGGTCTATTTTCGTGATCTTATAGGGCCTTGCCCGGACCCTATTGAGACTTTTCAGACAGTCTCTAGCGGCAATCCGGTGAATAAGGACAAGAAGGAGCCCTAGAGAGTAAGGCTCCCGGCCCGGTCGTCCCGGCGAGGTACGCGAACACCCTAGAGCAAACAAGCGTCCGGCGGCCAGTACCGGAGTACCGAGCGGGCAGCTACGGTTATCCCGGTACGTCCCCGTGGCGCCGGGTGGGGACTCCCCGGCCTACCCTCCAGGCTAGAGCGACAGCGCTACCGCGACGGGCTCTGCGTACCACCGCGGGCCTCGTCCCCGTCGCCGCCTTGAACCGCGCGCGAGGGTGAATGTACTTCTAGTTTACCTTCAATGATATCCGCTACGGGTGCCGTAATCCTTCACCCATATCTCTCCCGCCAGACTGGTACCTTAGGGGCAATCTAATCTACCCGCGGGAGGGCAGGCCTTGGCGACGAGGGAAATCCAGGAAGAGCGCATCAGGCCGTTTAACGAGAAGGGCGTGAAGGACGGAGACTATGTTCTGTATTGGATGCAGCAGTCTCAGCGTGCCGAGTACAACCACGCCCTCGAGTACGCGGTGCAGAAGGCGAACGAGTTGGGCCAGCCACTCCTTGTGATTTTCGGCCTCATGGAGGACTATCCCAGTGCGAACGCCAGGCACTACGCCTTCATGCTGGAGGGGTTGAAGGACGCCGGGGAGACGCTCCGGGAGCGGGGGATCAAGTTCGTTATCGGCAAGGGTTCGCCCGACACGGTAGCACTCCGGTACAGTGAGCGCGCCTCCTCCATCGTAACGGACGGGTCGTACCTGAGGCCGGAGAAGAGCTGGAAGGAGCGCGTCGCCAAAGGCGCCTCCTGTAGCGTGATCGGGGTCGAGTCGAACGTGGTCGTGCCCGTAGAGCTCGCCTCGAGCAAGCGTGAGCACGCCGCCCGGACGCTCCGCCCGAAGATACAAAAACACCTGGACCGCTTCCTCGTCGAGCTGGAGTCGACGAAGGTCGAGCACAGTTCCCTCGGGCTGGACGTAGAGGACGGCCTCGACCTCTCGGACGTGGACGCCGTCCTCGAAAATATGGACCTCGATCGGGGCGCGTGGCCCCTCAGGGAGATGTATACGGGCGGGGCGACCGCTGGCAAGGAGGCGCTCAGGCGCTTTCTGAAGAAGAACTTCGCCGAGTACGTTGAGCACCGCAACCAGCCGCAGACGAGCGACGTCTCGCACATGAGCAAGTATCTTCACTACGGTCACCTCTCGCCGGTCTACGTCGTGCTCGAGGTCATGAACTCGGGCGGGCCGCAGGACGACGTAGACTCGTACCTTGAGGAGGTCGTCGTGCGACGAGAGCTCTCCATAAACTTCTGCCACTACACACCGGATTACGACTCCTACTCCTGCCTCCCCGATTGGGCGAAGAAGACCCTAGAGGAACACAAGGACGACGAGCGCGAGTACGTGTACAGCCTCAAGCAACTGGAGAACGCCGCCACCCATGACCCCTATTGGAACGCAGCGATGAAGGAGATGCTCCACACCGGCTACATGCACAACTACATGAGGATGTACTGGGGGAAGAAGATCCTGGAGTGGAGCCTCACCCCGAAGGAGGCCTACGAAACGACGCTCTACCTAAACAACAAGTACTTCGTAGACGGACGCGACCCGAACTCCTACGCGAACGTCGCATGGATCTTCGGCCAGCACGACCGGGGATGGAAGGAGCGGGAGGTCTTCGGTAAGGTGCGCTATATGTCCGAGAACGGCCTGAAGCGTAAGGCGAAACCCGACGAGTACGTCAAGAAGGTCGAACAGCTCATCGAGGAGGGCCGTGCCGAGGCGTTGTGATCGGTAGTAGAGGCGACGTATGAGACGGGTGGCCGGTATAATCGAGAGGCTGTCGGCGAAAGGAATAGGTCAGCATGAAGTGGCTCAAAGTCTACGGTCTTCCCAAACTACCCCTCTTTCTAGCTCGCTGGGCGATGAAGCTCGGGTTGCCGGGGCCGACATGGTACAAGTGGAAGGCGGCGAGCGCCGGAACCGGGGTTATTCTCGATGAGATGATCCGGGCGGCAGATGACCTCGGCTACGACGGCCAGAAGGTCGGCAAGCTCGCCATGAGCCGCATCGGCGAGAAGCAGGGTAGCGACCTGCGCGAGCAGCTCGGCGTGAAGACGATGAAAGATACCGTAGACGTCGTCATGCTCGCCAACCGCTTCTTCGACATCGAGATCACGCTAACCGAAACCAAAGACGGCGAGTACGTCATAAACGCCGATCGCTGCCCGTGGTTCGGCGGGATGGGCCAGGATGGCGTGCCCGGTTGGGACATAAAGCCCTGCGCCGCCTTCTCCACCTATGAGAAGGCTATGGTCAACGCCATAAACCCGAACGTCAAGCTCTCCTACACCGAGAAGCGCACCACCGGCGGTCACACCTGCCGAGGCGTCTACCAGTACCGCGACGAGGATCTCGGCGATGGCCCCGCCAGCGGCGTCACCCCGGAGATGGTTCAGCTAGGCAAGAAGCCAAAAAAGGTCGAGGCTTCAGCAGAGTGACGCGGCCTCCAGCTTCGGCAGCCGCAGCCGCGCCCGGGGAGAAAGAACATGATAGATAGAAGATAAAGAAGCTCGGTTCGCCTCCCTTTAAGCTTCCCTACCTACTATAGAGCCTTGAATTGCCCATGCTAGACTCGTCCACGTGAGAGACTTCTTCAACAATGCTACTGTACGCGGCTCGCGGAACGTCTACGAGCCACTTGAAGATTACACAGGAGGGCCCTTGGAGCGTATAGAGATAGATACCGCCCGCGGCAAGGAGCGGGTGCCGCCGGGGCAGTACCTTGTCGGGGATCGGTGGCCTATCCTTACCTACGGCTCGACCCCTAAGTTCAACCCGGCGGTCTGGGACTTCAAGGTCTCGGGGCTCGTGGAGAACCCTTTGCGCTTCACCTGGGAGGAGTGGAACGATCTGCCGAAGGTCGAGGTCAAGGCGGACATGCACTGCGTGACCTCGTGGAGCAAGCTGGACAACGTTTGGATGGGCGTGCGGGCGAAGCAGCTCTTGGAGATGGCGGATCCCAAACCGGAGGCTCGCTTCTTATCCGTGTTCTGCGACGGCGGGTACACCACGAACGCACCGCTTGAGGAACTGTACGAGGAGGATGCGCTCTTCGCGACGCACCACAACGGTGAGCCTCTAGAGCCAGGACACGGTTATCCTCTGCGGCTGGTGATCCCCCGCCTCTACGCCTGGAAGAGCGCAAAATGGATACGGGGCATAGAGCTCATACCTGAGGACAAGCCGGGCTTCTGGGAGGAGAACGGCTACCACAGCTACGGTGATCCCTGGAGAGAGCAGCGCTACAGCTTTAGCTTCTAGCCTCTCGCTGGCGGCCTGAGTTTAGAGGTCGCGAGCACCAGCCGGGCGTACAAGGTAGGTTACCCCGCCCGAGGAGCCTGGGTTGTGGAGCCAGGCGCGGGAGAACTCGGCCCTCTCGTAGACGCGAGGCACGCGCGCATCGTCACTCCCGGCCGGATCGTTAACCACCACATCCCCGGAGTCGGTAAAGCCGCGAACCACCAGGAGGTGCCCGTCGCTCCTCGGCAGCGGCGCTCCTGAGAGCCGGTGGCCGGCTTTCTCGTTGTCCCACGCCACGCTCGTCACCAGCGGTATTTTCGCCCTTGTCCATCGCTCTATCTGCTCGACAGAGCTCATACGCGCTACAACGACGTCGAGGCCGTGCGCGGCAGCGTAGGCTACGTTGAAAGACCAGTTGCCCCATCCCTCGTAGGAGTGGTCGTAAACGCCGTCCGCGACGGCCGGCACGGAGCGGTCTAGGCTCTCGTCGCCTAATTCCCTCGCCCAGTAGGCCATAACCATCGAGAGCGAGGCCGGACTACACCACGCCTCGCCCCCGTTCGGGTAGATCATCTGCGAGCGAGCCGGGACCGGTAGGCTCTCCCCCCAGACCGCTCTAAGGGGCAACAACTTGCCAGAGCTTGCCCCGTGCCGGCGAGAGTCCGAGATAGCGAAAGAGACGTCCCGCGCACGCGGGGAGACGCCCCACTTCTCTGTAAAGAGCGTAAAACGGTACTGGTAGGCGCAGGCGAAGACCTGTCCGTCGCTTTGAAGGATGTCGGTTAGCACCTGCCATCCTCCCGCCTTCTGTCCGTTGACGCTATGGCGCTCCACGGTGCTCGTCGCCGAAGTCCAGACGCCCATGTTGAGCCATGGCGTCCAGGTTCCGGCGGAACGTGCCCGCACTTCTAGCTGGGTCCAGGTCTCATCCGGCGTCGTCACGTGCCATGAAGGCAAGAGCGTATCGAATCGGGTCGCAGTCTCATAGACGGGCGACGTAAACGTTCCCCAGTGATATCGATCCCCGTTGTAGAAGCCCGAACGATCAGTCACGGTGTAAGGAGGGATCGGGGAGCAGACGAGCCTCAGCTCACCCGCGTCGCCGGAGAGCCGGTGTACGGTCACGCCATCCTTCTCGCCCGCCGAGCACGACGCGTATGTTCCGTGCCGGACCAAACTGATATGGGCGTCGCTACCGGAGGCAGGCGACGGGAGCACGACACCGTGTAGGGGATTGGCTTCAGCGCAGGCTGGAACCGTGCTGGGTGTGATCCTTTCAGGTATCTCGCGCTGTCCCCGAGGCATACTTGACCGCCACACCGGCCAACGCGAAGAAGAAGATGGTCGAGGGCGGGATGTACCAGTGCCATTCAAGTGCCGAGGAGGTGAGGTATACAACGACCGCCGCTGTAAGACCGGCGAGCAACACTTTGCGCTCTCCGGCCTCATCTCCGGGCTTGGCTCGCCACGCTGCGCGGACCGCGTAACCGATCAGCAGTACGGCGAAGCCTAGAAACGCTAGAAAGGCCACAACCCCGGTCTCTATCCCCTGCTCCAGGTAGACGCTGTACACATGTTCAGCGCTCCCAAAGCCCGGGCGATTCTCCTGCCAGACATATTCGAAGGTGCCAGCACCGGTCCCCGTCAGGGGGCGCTCCCTCCACGCCTCCCACGCTACCTTCCAATACCTCAAGCGCAGGTCTGAGGCAAAGTAAGGGACCCACCCCCCCGCGTCTTCCGCTCTCTCCTGAAGGTTGGGGAAGACGCCTGAACTTTCGTTCGAGCCCTGTTGCCCGCCGAACAGCATATAGCCTGATACACCCGCTCCTGCAAGGATCGCGATGACTGCCGACACGCCGAGCAGTCGATGCGCGGCCGGACCAAGCTCGTAGCGACCGATGAGGGCGGCGTAGATAGCCTGCGAGAGAAAGGCCAGCATCGCGGCGATCGCGAGGTAGATAGCAAAGGTCGTACCCTCGGCGGTCCTCAAGCTCTCGGAGGGCTCGTACTCGAACAGAGTTACTATCGTCCGCGTAGTTACCAGGAGCCAGGCAAGCGGTCCTGAGACCAAGAGCAAGTTTACCAACATCTGCAACCTGCTTCCACCCAAAGCGAAGAGCACGACCAACCCCAGCCCGAGCGCGAGCAGCCCTCCACGCGAGAAGGTTAGGTAAAGGACCGTTCCGAAGACCAGGATCAAGGCCGCATAGATTCCCCTGACAACCGGGTTCTTGAGCTGGGTCATGCGTGCGAGGCCGAGCGCTATACCCATCCCCGCAACCACCGCCACCGTGTTCGCATATCCCAGCGTGGAATCGACGCTGACCCGATCCGGGGAGCTAGAAGGATACTCGACCGGCCTCACCTTCTGTAGGATGCCGTAACCAGCGACCGCCCCCGCGATCAGGTTCAGGCCATCGATAAAGGGCCGCACGAGTCGCCGCGAGGAGAGCGACGCTGCAGCCAGAGCGAACGTCGCCAGGTACATCGAGGAGCGCACAAGCTCCTGCACGCTCTCGACCCGGCTAATGCTCCAGGTCAACGAAAGCCCCTTGACCGCGACGAGTACGGAAAGTAGCCCCACAAGGACCCAGGCGATACGCGGCATATCCGCGAAGTAGTCAACGATGAACAACGTTACAAAGACCACACCCAGGATCGCTGCGGCGATCGGCAGCCAGCGCTCGGTGCCGGAGAGGCCCCGGTCGAGCATCCCGTAGAACGTGATAGCGAGCAGCCCAGCAAGGATCAGGCTCTTGAAGATCGTCAGGTTGCGGCCTGCCGTACGCCTCCGCTCAGGGGGAGTCTCCTGGTACCGGCCGACAACCGGCATCTCGCCGGTCTCGATTTGTCTCGTGCTCTTTCTGCTAAACATACCCGTTGAGCACAACCCCGAAGAGTTCCATACGCGCGTCGAGCAGGGCGTCGGTGAGACCGCGAGCCACGCCTTTCGGGGTGCGGGCCGCGTGTACGACGAGCAGTACGCCGTCGAAGGAGCCCCACAGGTTGGGGGTGGCGAGCACCCCGTCCGCCACCGGCGCGTCGAGGAGAACCACGTCTCTCTTCGCCTGAAGAGCCCGAACGGCGTCGACGAGCTTCGGAGAGTGGGCCAGGGTACGCCACCCCGGCAAAACGGGTCCGGTCGGAATCACCTGCAGGTTCGGAGCAGCCTCAAAGCCAAAACCCTCCAGATCTTTCTCACCCTCTAAGGCGCTAGTAAGCCCGGTAAAGTTCGGTTTGTCGAAGCAACGATGCAGGTGGGGGTGATCAAGGTTGCAGTCCACTATAGAGACTCTTTTACCGGACGCGGCAAGCGCCGCCCCGAGGCCTATACATACCGTACTCCGCCCCGTCCCGGCCTCGGGACCGGTGACCACCACGCTCCCGATGGGCCGTCCTAAAGAGCCGAGGTTCTCAGCTAGGTCGGCGAAAGAGCGCCTGACCTCGGAGGATGGCTTCAGAAGCTTGTCTGTCCGTGTGACGAGCCCTTCTGCTTCCCGCTCGTCCGTGGCGTTCGAGGGCTCCATCCTCAAGCTGGTCCCGCGTCTCTCTCCCTAACGGAGAGAGCCTCCTCGGGAGATTCATCCAGAGAACCGCCAGAGTAATTCGGAATCACGCCGAGCACCGGCGCCCGTAGGGTAAGTTCGGCATCCTTGGAGCCGCTCCAGCGTCGTGCACGCCCCTCTACGAAGAGAGCCCCTATCCCGCCAACGAGCAACCCGGCGGCGCCCGCCGCGACCGCTGTCAAGAGGACTCCGGGACCGGAGCGATACTCTGGCGGTATGGCTGCCTTCTCGACCTCGGCGTCCG
>CADCVD010000091.1 GCA_902806055.1 uncultured Rubrobacteraceae bacterium | reverse complement strand
GCACGATCTGCGCAAGACGTGGCGCACCACCGGTTCGCCGCGGGGGCGAGCGCCTGGCTATTTGCCCTAGCCCTCATCGGGTTCGTGCCGTTCTTTCTCGGCTTGGCTGCGACGCTCGGCCAGCGTGGGCCGAGGCTGGGATGGATCGGAGCGGCGTTGCTGATCGCTTTCGCTGTCATGAATGCCCCGGCCAACTTGGCCCCGTTCGTCGTCGCTCATCATCTGGCGGCCGGCATTAATGCGGGGGACCCGGTGGCTCAGGCGGTCGCCGAGGGTATGCTCGGCTTGTTCCTGGTCGTGGACAAGATGGCGCATGTCGTCTTCGGGATCGGTGCCCTGCTGGCTGCGAGGGCCATGGCGGCCGATGGCCGGTTCCCGAGATGGCTACCTCCGGTCGCCGCTATCGCAGGCATCTTGATGATCCTCTTCGCACTGTCGCTGGCGGTCCCTGCCCTCGAGTTGGCCATTGCGCTTGGTTCGGCGTTCACCCTCCTGTGGATCATCGGTTCGAGCCTGTGGCTGCTAGGCTCGAACCGAGCGGTTGCGCCGTCCGACCGGTGATCACGGCGGATCGGAACCGGGCAGCCGTCGACGTGGGCGTGACCGTCCGCCCGATCCGGCCCTTGGCGGCCGGGCACCACGGGTGTACGGCGGTTGTTGGACTCGAACGAGTCCGGCGTGGCTGTCGCCGAGCTGCCTATGCATCGCGTGGCTGCGCTGCTGGCAGTGATCGACCGAACCCGGGTGCCGGACGTGCCGGCGCGCCTCATCGCGGCCACGGCCCAGGTCGACGGGTGCCCTCGACCACAGCCCAGCTTTCCCCAAAGACGGGTAGCCGATAGGATAGGGAAGAAACGGAACAGGGCGAACAGGGAGGCGCCGGAGGATGCGAAAGGAGACGGATAGCGCGGACGCCCGGCGCGGCTACTCCTGGCTGGCCTGGTCTCTCGCCGGCCTCTCGTTCGCCATGTTCGCCGCCGACATCGCGTTGTACATCCCCGCCAGATCCATGCAGGTTCCCAGCCCCTGGGGCACGGGCGGCGACAGCGGCCAGTTGATAGACCTGCTTCCCTTCCTCGCTTTCCCCGTCGTTGGCGCCCTGATCGCGTCGAGGCGCCCCGAAAACCCCATAGGCTGGATCTGCCTGGCCGTCGGCACCATCTGGATGCTCGGCGAAGTTGGCATGGCCTACGGGGTGTACGGCCTACTGGCGAGGCCCGGCTCGGTCCCGTTCCCGGCGGAGGTCGGTTCGCTCGGCGAATCGCTCTTCGCACCGGCCCTCGGCCTGCTCGGGATCTACTTGATCCTATTGTTCCCCGATGGTCGGCTCCCCTCGCGGAGGTGGCGCCCGGTGGCCTGGCTGTCGGGGGCGGTGATCGTCCTTGCGAGCGCCGGTGTCGCCCTCTTCCCCGAACCGTTGCCGGAACTCGGCGGGATCCAAAACCCGTTCGGACTTTACGGGTACCCCGAGGTGGCGTACGCGATGTTTAACGCCCTCTTGCTATTGCCCTTATGCATCCTGGCCTCGGCAGTCAGCCTGATCGTGCGCTTCCGGCGCTCCGGTAGCGAGGTCCGCGAGCAGATCAAGTGGATAGCCTTCGCCGCCTCGCTCCTGGGCCTGGTATTACTGGTCGAAGTGGTTTGCGCGCTCATCGTCGCCCCGGACAACTTCGGCACCGGAGGCACGCAACCGTTCTGGCTGAAGCTCCTGCAGGACGCCGTAAGGCTGAGCTACGCCGGCATCGCCGTCGCCGTCGGCTTCGCCGTCTTGAAGCACCGCCTCTACGACATCGATATTGTCATCAACCGCACCCTCGTCTACGGCGCTCTTACCGCAAGCGTCGTCGGGATCTACGTGCTCGTCGTCGGATACCTCGGCGCGCTCTTTCGCACGGGCGGCAACCTGCTCATCTCGCTCGTCGCCACCGGCCTGGTAGCGGTCCTGTTCGCGCCGCTACGCGACCGCTTGCAGCGCGGCGTCAACCGCCTGACGTACGGCGAGCGAGACGAACCTTACAAGGTGCTCTCGCAGCTGGGGAGACGTCTGGAGGGGACGCTAGCGCCCGAGGCGGTGCTACCCACGATCGTAGAGAACATCGCACGCACCCTGCGGCTGCCGCACGTCGCGATCTGGCTCGCCGACGGGGGGGCGCTGCGCCTCGGTGCGGCCCACGGCGACGCCCCGGCAAGGACGACCGTGCGGGATATAGGTGCCGTAGATAGCCTGCGCCGCGCCCCTGACGGGCTGCATCCGGCAGAGCTTGCTCCGTCGGGGGAATACGGAGCGGTACTCGATGAGTGCGGCGTGGCGCTCGTCTTGCCGCTGACCCACCGCGGTGAGCTCGTCGGCGCCCTGTCGATGGCGCCTCGAAGTCCCGGCGAAACGTTCTCACCGGCCGATCGACAACTGCTGCGGGATCTTGCAACCCAGGCGGGTGCGGCCGCCCACGCGGTCCGGCTCACGGTCGCACTCCGCTCCAGCCTAGAGGAACTGCGGCAGTCACGCGAGCGCCTGGTGGCGGCGCAAGAGGAGGAACGCCGCCGCATCCAGCGGGATCTGCACGACGGGCTCGGGCCGGTCCTAGCGAGCATGCGGCTCCGCCTGGAGGCCTGCCTGGACGTGGCGCAGGAGACTAAAGCTCCGCTGACCAGCGACCTCGAACGGCTCTACGAGCTGGTCGGGCAGACCACCGCTGACGTCCGGCGCTTGGTACATAACCTGCGCCCGCCGGTCCTTGACCAGCTTGGGCTCGTGTCCGCCGTTAAGCAGCACTGCGAGCGCTTCGGTCGCGAAACCGGCATCGAAGTGAGTTTCGAGGCTGAGGAGAACCTCTCCATCCCGGTTGCGGCGGAGGCGGCCCTCTTGCGCGTCGTGCAAGAGGCGCTTCTTAACGTAGGGAAGCATGCCCACGCCTCGCGGGTTGAGGTGCGGCTCGGGCGGCGCGACGGGTGGCTCGTACTCGAGGTACGAGACGAGGGTGTGGGCTTCGAAGCCAACGGCCACATCGACTGGAAGGGGACGGGCATCGGCAGCATGCGAGAGCGGGTGGAGTTACTCGGCGGTACGCTGCGGCTCACCGGACGCCCCGGCATCGGCACCGAGGTGGAGGCGTGCATCCCGCTTCGGGAGGTAAGTGGGTGACCACCCAAGAGGGAGTGACAGGCGAGCAGACCCGGGTGCTCCTGGCCGACGACCACAAGCTGTTCCGTGAGGGCGTGGCGAGCTTGCTGGAGCGAGCCGAAGACGTCGAGCTCGTCGGGGAGGCCGCCACGGGCGAAGAGGCGGTGCATCTCGCCGGGGAGTTGCTCGCCGACGTTGTGCTCATGGACCTGAAGATGCCTGGGCTGGACGGCATCGAGGCAACGCGAGCCATCGTAGGGCGCAACCCGCATATCGGCGTCATCATGGTGACCATGTTCGAGGACGACGAGTCGGTGCTCGCGGCCCTGAAGGCTGGAGCTCGCGGTTACATACTCAAGGATGCCGATCGGGGAATGCTCCTGCGAGCGATCCGGGCAGTGGCCCAGGGCGAGGCACTCCTTGGCGCGCCGATCGCCCGGCGAGTGCTCGAGCAGTTTACGCAACCGTCTCCGATGCCCGTCCTGGTATCTCGAGAGAAACCCTCGCCGCTGTTCGATGAGCTTACCCCAAGGGAACTGGAGGTGCTGCGCCTTATCGCACAGGGTTTGCGAAATCGCGAGATCGCCCAAAAGCTCGTCATCAGCGAGAAGACGGTGGGTAACCACGTCTCCAACATCTTCACCAAGCTGCAGGTCGCCGACCGCGTCCAGGCCATCATCCGCGCCCGCGAGGCCGGGCTCGGAGAGGCCCAACCCTAGAGAGGGACATGCACGGATCGCGTTTCAAAGGCCCTCGATACTGTCCGTTGCTATTCCGCAAACACGGACGGCCAGTTCCGTCAGACAGGCCCTAGCACGGTAGCAAGATGAGCAGTCGGGGGCTGGGGTCTAGAACCGGCGCAACGTGCAGCGCACTCGCGTTCTCGACGAGAAGAACAACGGCGAGCGGCGCTATGTCACCCGCACGCGCTATATGGACAAGCCACGCGAGGAGTGGATCGCCGTCCCCGTACCGAACGCCGGCGTTCCCAAAGAGTTTGTAAACCAGGCACGCGATGCTATCAGGGACAATGAGAAGTGCTCGTCGGCTGGACGTCGTTTCTGGGAGCTTTCCGGTGGTATTTTCCGCTCTGCGGAGTGCGGCAGGGCTCTCGTGGCCGTGACGGCCCTTAAAGGCCCCAAGGGCTACCGTCGGCGGATGTTCTACTACACGTGTGCCACACGCCGCCACAGAGGCAAGCACGCTTGCTCGTTTTCAGGCTCCATGAACGCCCAGAAAGCGGAGACCGCAGTGTGGGATGCTGTCTCTGCTCTTCTCACCAACCCCGGGAGTCTCAGGCGTGATTTGGAGACTATGATTGAACGAGAGAAGGAAGCCCGCGGCAACCCTGAACCCGAAGCCAGAGCGTGGGCTGCGCAAATCGCTGAAGTCGAGCGCAGGCGGGAGAAGTACCAGGAGATGTACGCCGCCGACGCCATGACGCTGGACGAACTCAGGTCCAGGCTCGACGCACTCAAAGAAACTCGTGAGACCGCCCGACGTGAGCTCGCATTGCTGGCAAGCTGGCGAGAGAGCCTCCAAACCCTCGAACAAGACAAGCAGTTGCTCCTCGAGTCTTACGCCACGCGCGCCCCCGAGGCAGTGGACAGCCTCGGACCTGAGGAGCGCCGAACGGTATACTCTATGCTCGGACTTCGCGTCGAGGCGCTCCCGGACAAGAGCCTAAGAGTGCGCGGCGCCTTTGGAGAGGAGAATTTGGTTTGTCGCCACGACAGAATGTCAACAAGATGATGCAGCAGGTTCAGAAGATGCAGGCGGAGATGCAGCAGGCGCAGGAGGAGTTAGCGAAGGAGACCGTGACAGCCTCTGCCGGCGGCGGAGCGGTCAAGGCTACCGTGACGGGCAATCTGGAGTTGGTCTCTGTGGAGATAGAGCCTGGCGTAGTCGACCCTGACGATGTCGAGATGTTGCAGGACATGGTGATGGCGGCCGTCAACGAGGCTCTGACCTCGTCTCAGGAGATGGCCTCCAAGCGTCTGGGCGGTATCACCGGGGGCCTGGGCGACATGGGCCTGAACATGCCGGGGCTCTAAAAGGGGTCCGGTAGAGGCTTTTGACCGCGTATGCGAGGCCGGTAGAGCGCCTTATAAACGAACTCTCCAAGCTCCCTTCCATCGGGCCGAAGAGCGCCCAGAGGATCGCCTTCCACGTCGTCCGCGGTCGTCCCGATGATGCCCGGGCCCTCGCCGAGGCCCTGCGCGAGGTGAAAGAGCGGATAAAGCCGTGCCGGCGCTGCTTCAACCTCACCGAGGCCGAGGAGTGCGGGATCTGCACGGACCAGAGGCGAGACGAAGCGGTTATCTGCGTGGTCGAGGACCCGTACGACATCGGGCCGATCGAGCGGACCGGCGAGTACAAGGGGCTGTACCACGTGTTAGGAGGGGCGCTATCGCCGCTGGACGGAATCGAGCCGGAGGATCTGCGAATCGCGGAACTCGTCGAGCGGGTCCAGAGTGAGGATACGAAGGAGATCGTCGTCGCCACCAACCCGAACACGACCGGCGAGGCGACGGCGCTGTTTATCGCTCAGGAGCTGAAGGAGAATTCGGTCCGGGTGACCGCTCTGGCGAGTGGTCTTCCGGTCGGGGGCGACCTGGAGTATGCCGACGAAGTAACTCTGGGACGAGCCTTCGCCGGACGGCGTGAGATCTAGAGACCTAAAAGCCCGCCTCCCCGGCTCCACAGGCGGCCTCTCGGGGTTGAGTCGCCGCTCGGTCGAGTCTCTGGGGGAGACGGTAGCCACCCTGGCGCCTCGTTCCGCCACCCTTGTCGAGCCGCCGGAGATGGAACGCGAGCTCGCACGAGCTCTGAACACGATGGGCGTGACGCGGCTCTACTCGCACCAACTTGAAGCATATGAGAGGGTGCGGGCCGGGGAGAACGTCATCGTCGCAACGGCGACCGCGAGCGGAAAATCGTTGTGCTATAAGATCCCCGCCTTTGAGAACGCGCTCATCAGCGCGTCCAACAGGGCGCTCTTCCTCTACCCGACCAAGGCGCTGGCCCAGGACCAGCTGCAGAAGATCCAGAAGCTAAAGCTGCGCGGCGTGTATCCAGCTACCTATGACCGGGACACGCCCAAGGCCCTCCGCTCTGAGCTGCGACGGCGAGCGAACGTGATCCTTACGAACCCCGACATGCTGAACGTCGGCCTCCTGCCGAGCCACGACTCCCTCTGGGCGGACTTCTTTAGAAACCTCAAGATAATCGCCGTGGACGAGGCGCACCTTCTGCGCGGCGTCTTCGGCTCCCACGTCGCGGCGGTGCTGAGAAGGCTGCGCCGTGTCGCGGAGCTGCACGGCGCGAACCCTCGCTTCGTACTCACGAGCGCTACCATCGCCAACCCTCTGGAGCTCGCGGAGGTGCTGACCGGGCTACCTTTCGAGCTCGTGGACCGGGACGGAGCCTCCTCGGGGGAGCGGCGGGTTGTGTTCAGGAACCCGCCCTTGAAGGACGAGGAGAAAGGGGACCGGCGGAGCATGCTCACCGAGGGCGCCTTCGTCTTCTCGAAGCTGGTGGCGCAGGGTGTGCGAACCATCGCTTTCGCGAAGAGTCGCAAGACGGCGGAGCTCATCTACCGCTATGCGGCCGACCGCTTGGGCCCGAACCTCGCGCGGCGCATCTCGCCGTATCGGGCCGGTTACACCGTCCGGGAGCGCCGGGAGATAGAGGGGAGGCTCTTTAGCGGCGAGTTGCTCGGCGTGGTCTCGACGAACGCTTTAGAGCTAGGGGTGGACGTAGGGGCTCTGGACGCGGTGGTCTGCTGCGGGTATCCGGGGAGCGTCGCCTCGATCTGGCAGCAGTGGGGCCGTGCCGGACGGAGTACCGAACCGTCGCTCGCCGTGTATATCGCCGGGCGAGACTCCCTGGACCAGTACCTCTACGAGAACCCCGAGAAAGTTCTCGGGCGGCGGGTCGAGGCGGCGCGTCTCACGCTGGAGAACCCGTACATCCTTGGACCACACCTGCTGGCGGCGGCGCACGAGGCGCCGCTGGAGGATGGGGACGAGCAGTACTTCGGGTACGGCTACGGGGAGGTGGTCAAGGATCTCGTCGCTTCCGAGGCGCTCGTCGAGAGCGGGGGGAGAATGCATTACACGCGCGGAGACAACCCGGCGTGGGAGATCTCGTTGCGTTCGGCTGACTCGGCGTCGGTTATGGTGGCGGACGGGGAGGGGGAGGTTATAGGCTCCGTCGAGGCGCGGCGGGCTCCGATGGAGCTACACCCCGGGGCGACCTACCTGCACCGGGGGCGGGCGTATGAGGTCGAGGACCTCAACCTCCCGGCCCATCAGGCCCTCGTCCGCAGGGTCCCGAACCGCTACTACACCCGGGTCAAGGTCGAGACGGACGTTGAGGTCTTGGAAGAATCAGAGAACCGTGACCTCGCCAACGGCGCGAAGCTGCACTGGGGGCGGGTTCGGACTACGGACCAGGTAACGCTGTACAAGAAGATACAGGTCCAGGACTCGCGAGAGATAGGAGTATTCCCGCTCGACCTGCCTCCGACCACCTTCGAGACGCGGGGGCTCTGGATCACCCTTCCGCCCTTACCGCCGCCAAAGGGTAACGTCCGACCGAACTTCGTGGAGTTCCTGGGAGCGCTGCACGCGGCGGAGCACGCCATGATCGGGCTCCTACCCCTCTTCGCGATGTGCGACCGGGGGGACATCGGCGGGCTCTCTATCGCCCTACATCGCCAGACGCGCAAACCGACGGTCTTTATCTACGACGGCTACCCTGGCGGGGTCGGCATCTCCGAGCGCGGCTACGATACCTTTGAGGAGCTCGCTCGCGATACTCTGGGAATCCTCGTCCGCTGCCCCTGTAAAAAGGGCTGTCCGGCGTGTGTCCAGTCCCCGAAGTGCGGCAACTGGAACGAGCCCCTGAGCAAAGACGGTTCCGTCGCGGTACTGCGTTACATGCTCGGACAGGTGAGCCGTTACCCGACTCTCTAGACGCGCCAGAGAGCTATATAAGCCTACAAACGGTAATAGTTGCGGATCTGGGCCTCGTACTCGGGGGTCAGGCCCGAGCTACCGCCGAGCGAGGGGGCGTTCTTGACGGCGTCCTTATCGGTAGAGACCCGAATGGCTCTCTGATTGTTATCCACGGTGCACAAGTCTATGGGAATGAGGTTAGCTTTCGAGCCCGGTATGATCCCTAGTATCCCCCCGCTTACCGCGACATACTCCCGCTGGTTGGCCTCGTTCACGTAGGTGGTATCTACCGTACCGATCTTGTCGCCGTCGGCGTCGTAAACGTCGAAGCCGTCGTGCCTCTCCTTTAGCTCCCGAAACCCTTCTGCATCTCTACTTGCACCCACTTCGTACCTCCGTCTTCAAACCCTTGCCGCAAGCGGTTCTACCCTCTTTCCTCATGGTTGTAAACTTTGCCGCTCCATAACCTCGAACGTCAACGCTGGACCTACCGCTACAAGGTGAATGTGTCGCCGCGTTGGCTAGCTGGGCTGACAGGATCATCGGACGCTGGGCGGGGATATCTGCGGAGGGATCTGACCGGCTTCGGAGCAGAACCCGCGAACTACCCAGGGACGTTTACTCTTGGGTGGGTCTTATCAACGTTGGTACAGTACCTGAGAGTAGGCGCCTGAAGGATATGGCGGTTGAGCTCCTGCAGTTCTTGCGGGCAGCGATAATGGTAGCCCTGATCCTCTTGATACTTGAACTGGTCTTTAGCTTTCTCTTGGCCGAGGTAGACAGGAGGCTCTACCAAAAGGTTGAGAGACGGAGCCGTTATAGAGCCCCTGGGCCGGCGTAAAGAAGAGCCGGGCTGGGCTTTTAGGAGGGGGGTAATA
>CADCVD010000090.1 GCA_902806055.1 uncultured Rubrobacteraceae bacterium | reverse complement strand
ATGCCAGCTATTCCGGTTACACACGATACTCTTTGAGCTACAAACTGCCGTACCCGGGCAGTTGGTATGTCAGGGCTACCATGCCGATGCGAACCACGCTGCTACCTGGAGCCCGATAATACAGTTCACAGTACGCTGAGAGGACCTAGCGCGAGTCTGATCGGAGAGCGTCGGTAGTCGAGGATGGGCTTCTAGGGACGCTCAAGCGTCCCTAGAAGCCGCCGGGAGAGCCAGAGCGTTATGGTAGTATCTCCCTTGGAAGCAGGGGGGAGAAGCCCCTACCTTTCGTACCCACGTTCGACCGGGGCGCGGCTCCGGAGGAGGTTTTCAAAGCATGGTCGAGTGGTTTCGTAGACGCAGGAACGGCAGCCCTCACGACGAGAGAGACGAGCCTTCGCGGGAGGCGGTGAGTCAAGAGAAATCCTCTAGCGAGGCGCCCGAAGAAGATGCGTCACTTCAGGTTCAGACAGAGACGGCCGGGGATCTAATAGACCGGACTCCGAAGCCTGAGGAGCCCGCTGACGGGTTCTCAGAGGCCGGTATAAGGGAGGCGCTAAGGGATGTGAGGGACCCGGAGATCGGGCGAGATCTCGTCTCCCTGAACATGATACGCGCGGTGGAGATACAGGGCTCGAGCGTTACGGTGGGGGTCGCTCTCACGACGGCCGGGTGTCCCATGAAGCACAGGATTACGACCGACGTAAGAGATCGGCTGGTGGAGATCGAGGGCGTCGAGAACGTCGAGGTCGACTTCGGCGTGATGACCGACTCTGACCGACAGAACCTCATGACCTCGCTGCACGGCGGTCCTTCCGAGCTCGCCCCCGCCTTCAAGGACGAGTCGAGGACCCGCATTATCGCCGTCGTCTCCGGTAAGGGCGGCGTTGGCAAGAGCACGGTGGCGGTAAACCTCGCCGCCGCCCTCGACAGAGCGGGTCACTCCGTAGAGATACTTGACGCTGACGTTCATGGTTCTTCCGTGCCCGTGATGCTCGGGGCCACCGAGAAGCCGAACGTCGTCGGGGGAGTGATCTTCCCGATAGAGTCGCCTACGGGCCTCAAGTTCATCTCCATGGGCAACTTCGTCAACGAGGGGCAGGCGATCATCTGGCGCGCCCCAATAGTCAACAAAGCTCTTACCCAGCTAATGCGCGACGTTTACTGGGATGAGCCCGATTTCATCATCGTGGACATGCCCCCCGGGACCGGCGATGTAGCTCTTACCGTAGCCCAGATGATCCCGAAAGCTGAGGCACTAGTGGTAACCACCCCGCAGGCCGACGCTGCCCGCGTGGCTGTCAAGGCTGGCAAGATGGCCGTGCAGGCTCACCTCAAGCTCGCCGGTGTAGTCGAGAACATGAGTCACGCCGAGTGCCCGTGCTGCGGCGAGGAGCTCAGAATCTTTGGTGGCGACGGCGGAGACCGGGTAGCTGGAGAGCTGGATGCGAAGGTCATGGGTCGTATACCCATCCTCCCTGACGCTTCTGGAGAGCCCGGCAAGAGCCTCTTCGCTGAGGATACGGCCCCGGCGCGCGCGTTCGACGAGATCGCCAAGGCTATCGCCGAGAAGAAGGTTCGCAGGCGCATAAAAGTGCTGTAGGATGAACACATACTGGCTTTTGACAGGAGCCCCGCCGTTTCAGGAGGGGCTCCTGTCATTTGCGTGGACGCTGGAGCCGTCTCTTCGAGAGCCAGTCATAGGAAAGGTTACCGGCCGAGACGGATCCGGCCAGGGAACCCGTTAAACGTTGCCCGTAGCACCTCGACACCGTCCTGATTGACGAACCTGGCCGACGCCGACATGCGGCGTCTCTCTTCGTCTTTCTCCGCTACGGTAACGGTGCAGGAGATAGTGTCACTCACGAAGACCGGTGCTAGGTACTCAAAGGACATCCTCGTAGCGAGAAACCCGAGCAGGCCCCCGATATGTGTCAGCATGCTCCCGGTGAGCAGGCCCGGTATAGTCAGCCGACCGAAGAAGCTCTGCTCCGCGAACTCCGCGTCCTGGTGATAGGGATTGTAGTCACCGGTTACGCCGCAGAACATCGCCACGTCTCCGTCGGTAAACGTGCGCCGAAAAGTGAAGGTCTGACCGACGTACATCTCCTCGAACGCTTCCCGCAGCTGTTGATTGAACTCCGGCGTCGCCTCCGGCATGTGCCCTCTCTCGATGGATGTTTACAGTAGAGTAGCGCGCTCGGTTCGGGGTGCTGGCATTCGTTTCTGAGGAGATTACCAGCTCGCACCAAGCTCAAGAGTACGAAGAGGCAGTTGAGGCGTTCTCATTTTGCAGGCGAGAGGCGTAGGAGCAGAGTCGCTTCCGGCATAAGAGGATCTCGTCGACCACCTTAGCAACCGAGACAGACTTTGCCGGGATTGTTGGGTCCCGTTGCTCGCAGCGCAGCTTCTACGCCTTCGCACATAGCTTTGCAAGTTCAGCCATCGCCGAACTAGCCTGTTGGTGGTTAGTCGATCAGCCCGGTACCTTTTACGGCGTTGCGCTCCTCTTTGAGCTCGTTCACCGTGATGTCGAGCTTTGATTGGGCGAACTCGCCGATCTCGAGCCCCTCCACGATCTCGTAGCTACCGCCTGATAGCCGCACCGGGAACGACGAGATGAGGTCTTCCTCCACACCATACTGGCCCCCCGACCGGACCGCCATAGAGCGCAGGCCATCGGCGCCCAACACCCAGTCGCGCACGTGGTCGATCGCAGCGTTAGCCGCCGACGCTGCCGAAGAGGCACCGCGTGCCTCGATGATCGCGGCGCCGCGCTGGCCGACAGCCGGCATGTACTCGTTCTCGTACCACTCCATGGCGACCTGGTCGACGGCGCGTTCGCCCTTCACCCTGGCGTTGAAGAGGTCGGGGAACATCGACGGCGAGTGGTTGCCCCACACGACGAGGTCCTGGATGTCCTCGACGCCGACCGACAGCTTCCGGGCGAGCATCGAGACCGCGCGGTTCTCGTCGAGCCGCGTCATCGCGGTGAAGCGCTCGCTCGGCACGTCGGGCGCGTTGTTCATCGCGATCAGGGCGTTCGTGTTCGCCGGGTTGCCGACCACGAGGATACGCACGTCGTCGTCGGCGTTAGCGTTGATCGCCTCGCCCTGCGGCTTGAAGATAGCTCCGTTCGCCTCCAGCAAGTCGGCGCGCTCCATCCCCTTCTCGCGAGGCTTGGCGCCGACCAGCATAGCCACGTTAGCGCCGTCAAAGGCCTCGTTCGCATCGGCGGTAATATCGATGGATTCGAGCAGCGGGAACGCGCAGTCATGAATCTCCATAGCTGTGCCCTCTGCCGCCTTTAGCGCCGGCTCGATCTCGAGCAGCTTTAGCTTGATCTTCTCATCCGGACCGAGCATCTGGCCCGAGGCGATCCGGAACAGCATCGCGTAACCGATCGCGCCTGCAGCCCCGGTGACAGTAACGGTCTTCGACATAAAGTGGTCTCCTCCTTCTAGCTCCTGACAACTAATCATAAGGGAATCAGCGTGCCCCTGCCGCGCGTTCCCTGGACTAGAATTACCCTCCTATACACCAGCGTAAGCAAGGAGCATTTTGGAGGTCAGAGAAGCGATACAGTCCCGCCGGAGCGTAGGCCGTGTAAAGCAGGACCCGGTGCCCAAAGAGATTGTCGAGGAGATTCTGAACAGCGCTGTTCACGCGCCGAACCACAAGATTACCGAACCCTGGCGTTTCCACGTCTTTACTGGCAAGGGACGGGGCGAGTTCGCGCGCGCGCGCGCCGAGACGGCCCGTCTTATGGCCGTGGCCGAGGGCGAGGAGGAGGAGTACATAGCCGGGCGCGCGAGCCGGGAGCGCAAGAAAGCCTTTCGCGCTCCCGTGGTGATAACGGTGATCTCCAAAGGGGGCCGTGACGAAGTGGAGACGCTTGAGAACTACGCTGCCTGCGCCGCCGCCGTCCAGAACATGCAGCTAACCGCCCATGCGCTCGGCCTGGCGACTATCTGGCGAACCGGTCCCGTGGCCTATCATCCGTACATGCGCGGCTTTTTCGGTCTCGAGAATGACGACAGGGTCGCAGCGTACCTTTATCTGGGCTATGCTGAAGAGACTCAACGTCCCCGCAAGCGCGAGCCTGTTTCAGACTGGACCGTCTGGCATGAGGGGTGAGCGAACGCCGCATAACTCTCGCGGTTGAGTTCCCTGAGCACTACCTTGCCTGTAAGCTCGTCTTCTCGTCTGCGGATCGCGTTTCGGTCACCCATATGTCTGGTTAGCCTCTTGAATCGCGAAGACGCCGCGACAACAGATAGTCTGCGGCTGTGATACAGAGCATAAGCCGGAGCATCGATGAGCGCGTTTTTGCCGTCGGGACGAGCCTGCTAGCAGTACCCACGCATAGCTGAGGGCGATAGTCGCGCTCAGGAGTGCTCTTGCTCGCATCCAACGTTGCCGGTGATTACGGTCCAACAGCAGCCCTGGACCAATGACCAGATCGCCCAAGCCGACGAGAAGCGCCAGGCGCTCACGGTCTCCCCATCCCAGAAGCCTGGCGCTTCCGCCGGGGGTCAACGTCAAGAATAGCCCTATCGTCAAGCTGATCCAACCGACCCCGCTGGTCATCTTCTGAACGTGTCTATTCACTTTCTCCATCGTTGTTCCGCTCGCTTCCTTACGGGGCGCTCGACATCTACCGTGCGCGAGTTGTCCCAAAGTCGCCTTCTTGGAGAAGGCGCCGGGGAGCGTCTCTACCCGGTTTCGCACAACCTTTTCCGGGTATGCCCGTATAAAGTACCTGAACCTACTTTGAGGAGGAGCCTATGAAGTCCATCTTGAGACGTATACTCATCGCCGCCGCGCCTGTTGTCTTCCGCGAGGTAAAGAAGCGTTACGGTAGGGGCCGCCGCTAGAAGCGCTCTAGGTGTTCCAGGACACGCCTTCGAAGCCGTCGTCCTTTTTGCGGATGCGGACGAGGTAGTCGCCGGGCTCGTGGTACAGGATCACGGGCGCGTCTCTCTCCTCTGCCTCCGTTAGCACCTCTATGCGGTTCTTCCGCGCCGCCTCGGGATCGGTGTCGACGCCGGCGATGAGGTCGGGGTTTAACCAGATCTTCGCGGGCGCGAGGTCCGCAGTAAAGAGCGCGGCGTCCTCCCTGGACTCTACCCAGAAGATCTGGTGTCCCTCTGAGTGCCCGCTCCTCACCTCGGACCTCAAGCCTTCCACGATCTCGCCGCTCCCTCTTTGAAGCTCGCACCACCCTTCTTGGATACCCTGCTCGACCATCGGTACGGCCTCGCGCCGGCCATCTCCTTCGGACATGCGGCGAGCCTCTTCCAGAGCCGCCTCCTGGATATAGACGGTGGCGTTCGGGAAACTCCTTGGGGCTATCGCCCAACCGACGTGGTCGGCGTCAAGGTGCGAGAGCACGACATGCGTGACGTCGTCCCGGGAATACCCTGCCTCTGAGAGGCCGTCCATGAGGCTCTCTTCGCGTTTGAGCTCGTAGCGGCCTTCGAGGTAGTCGGGCAACTCGGGACCAAACCCGGCGTCGATCAAAACAAGGGCGTCGCCGGAGGAGACGAGCACCGGATGCATGGCACCCCGGATCTTGGCGCGTTTCGCGTTCGGCCCGAAGAGGTTACCTGCGTCGGTCGTAAAGATGCCGTCGTCCAGCACATGCACCTTCAGGGAGCCTACCTCTAGAGAATCGCTCACCATCTTCCTCCTCACGCCACCTTGACTGAAACAGCATACCAGGATTAAAGTTCAGCATGTTTTCGAGCGCGCGGAAGGGGATGAGTATGTCGCGATCCGGGCGCCAAAGCTTTCTACGGCTCGCCGTTGCCGTCATTGCGCTGGCCTTCTCCATGAGCATCCTCGCGGGGAGTGCCCGAGCCCAAAGCTCCTATGACGGCGAGGAGTTGGAGTTTCTCCGGGTCATCAACGAGTACCGCGAAAACAACGGGCTTCCCGCTCTTATTCTCTCGGATGCCCTCTCTGTCGCCTCCGAACGGCACGA
The DNA here is from genome assembly GCA_902806055.1 of uncultured Rubrobacteraceae bacterium. GTDB lineage: Bacteria > Actinomycetota > Rubrobacteria > Rubrobacterales > Rubrobacteraceae > Rubrobacter_F. The sequence goes on along the minus strand of CADCVD010000090.1, from coordinate 26,736 downwards.
CGAAGACATGGCCAGTTACAACTTTTTTGCTCACGAGACTCTAGGCAGCTCCTATTTCCCCATAAACTCCGAGCCATGGGACCGGATGGCCCTCTCCGGCTACGACTACCCGGACTCCTATAGGGCCGAGAACTTGGCCGCAGGATACGAAACCGCCGAGGAGGCGTTTGAGGCTTGGCGTACCTCCCCCGGCCATAACGTCAACATGCTCGACGCCAAGCAGAGGGTGATCGGCGTCGCTCGCATCCAAGAACCTGACTCCTATTACGGCTGGTACTGGACTACCGACTTCGGATCAGAGCTAGACCCTACCTCCCACGCCCGGGGCGAAGCTCCCTCCGAGCAGAGATCCTCCCGAAACGAGGAGGACCAGAGGAAGCAGCCCGAGCGAGACCGACAAGGTTCTGGTCGTACCGAAGGCGACGGAAACAAAGACGGAGCGGGTGTAGAGAACGGTTCGATGGATAAAGACGGCGTCTGGGAGCAGAAGACTACGCGGGAGGGCTACGACCTCACAGGCGAAGGCGTAGCTCGACTCGGCGGCTACGATGGTGCGAAGGACGAGCTTCTGCAGCGCGTCCGGATAAAGAGAGGGCAGAAGCTCACGTACCGCGTGCGGGTGGAGACGAAAGAGACTGAGCACCCGGCCGACGGGCTCGTTATCAGGCTAACCGACGGGGCCGGCAGACATCTCGTCACCTTGAAGAGCAGAACCGACGCCGACGCCCGGAGGAGTTCCGACGGCGATGGATGGATAGAAGAGAGCGTGGACCTCTCACGGTTCGCCGGTCGAACGGTAAAGCTAGCCTTCCTGGCGAAGACCGACGAAGCCCGACCCACTACCTTCTATGTAGACGACGTGGCGCTGAAGTAGCCAACAGCCGTTATACAGAGGCAAAGTGCACTCTGGACTGTGGTTGAGAGTTGTCCGCGTTCTCGGTGCACTCTCCGCCTTGGTGGCGTCGTTTGCCGAGGCTTGTGGACCAAAAGCGTAGCAAATGTCCGCTACTGAAAACTTCAGGAGCTTAGAGCGGTCTTGACAGCCCGTCCAAGGGCAGCGGGGTGCTTCAGAAGGTTGTAGACGGGCGCGTCGCCGGTAAAGCCCTCTATAAGGGCGCTGCGAGCTTTGGGGTACTTCTCGCAAGCCTTGAAGAGAGGTTCCATCGTCTGGAGGTTCGGCACGAGGTTAGTGAGGGCGTAACCGGAGACGTGCTCCCTGGCCCGCTTGTGCCAGAGCTGGCGTCCGTAGCCGGCCAGAACGGAGGCCGAGTAGTCGCGCTTCGCGCGGGCTTCGTGCGCCCAGGCGGCGGCCAGGCGGCCGGACTCTATCGCGTATCCGACGCCTTCGCCGCTTATAGGGTGGATCATGCTGGCTGCGTCTCCGACTGTCATTAGACCCTGTGCATGACGCTTTGCTCCCCACATACCCATCTTTAGCGACCAGCTCTTCGCTGGCCCCTCAGCTTCGGCTCCATCCAGCCAAGCGACCAGCTGTGGTTCTTCGAGAAAGCGGTCGAAGAAGTCCTTTAGGTTACGGCCGGTGCGTTGCAGCGTCTTCGTCGAGACGCCGGCCCCGACGTTGGCTCGCCCGTCCCCGAAGTAGAAGACCCAGCCGTAGCCGGCCCCTTGTTCGTTCATGTCTTTCGTGATGAAGATGTGTAGGTCTTGTTTATTGGGGCCGGAGACGTTTTTGAAGTATTGTCTGCGGGCCACAGAGTTCTGGTGCGCCTTGACGCCCTCGCCGGCGAAGCCTCCTATACCGTCTGCGGCGACCACGAGAGGGGCCTCGTACTGGAGCGTCCCCCCGCCCGAGACGGCCTCAATGCCGGTCACGTTCCCTGCGGGGGAGCGGAGGAGGTCGGTGGCACGTACGCCGGTCCGCAGGTCCGCTCCGGCCTCTTGCGCTCGCTCGACGAGACGGGTATCGGTCTCCTCGCGGGCGATGACGTATCCGTGGGGGCCGTGCAGGGTGGGGGGGACCCTCTGGCGGAGGTAGGCGGTCTGGGTGTACATGGAAAATCCCGAGAACTTGCCGTGGTGAGGCTGGTCCAACCAATCTCCGAGGCCCATCAACGAGACCTCCTCTGCCGCGTGGGGCATCAGGCCGTCACCGCAGGGCTTGTCGCGCGGAAACTCCTGTCGGTCTAGGAGCAGAACCTCAAGACCGGCCCTCGCCGCATAGTAAGCCGTCGCCGACCCGCCAGGACCGGCCCCTACCACGATTAGATCAAACCGTTCCGTCATCGTTCTGTCGCCTCTCAGAGTATGTTGTCGCGCCGCTGTCCAATAGCGTGTTTCGTCCCCGGACAGCGGCCCATTATACTTTTCCCCGCGCCGCAGAAACAAAAGAACCGCCGCGAGAGAAGGAGATACGGAACGATGGTAGACCGCAGCCGCCCGGCTCGCTACGAGGTGGGCGGGAGAGCCGCCCTGAAGGCAACGGGCCAGCCCGTCCAGATACTCGAAGTCCGCCGGGGTGAGTTCGTCCCGGACTACGTCTATAAGGTACGCGTGCTCGCCGAGAGGCCAGCCCGCCCATACAACTTATCGGTCCCCGAGCACGACCTGTCGGACGAGTAGACTTCAGCGTTTAGCAAGACGCTTTCGAACATACTGACCGAAGAAGCTGATGGTCGATAGCTGGGAGATTCGAGGGTGTTTGGGGACGGTTTCGCCTTGGGAACCCGCCTCTAAACGCTCTCGGTTCTCCCGGCGTATTTCACTAAGAGCAGAATTACTAAGAACAAAAGCGCCGGAGCTACTCGGTTGAAGTCAGAAGCTTTCGCCCGACGTAACGCTGAGGTAGGCTACGTCTACGAGGGGGACGCCCGTCTCCAGCGAACGGTTAACAGCGCGTACGAGGGCGTCGGCGGCGACGCCGGAGTCAGGGAAGTGGCCATCGAGGAGGCGCGCGGCGCGGGCTATCTCGTAGAAAGAGAAGCGGCGCCGGTCGCCGGTCAGTTCGTAAACCGCTTCGAGAACTTCCATGCGCAGAGAGATCAGTTGTTCTAAGCGCCAGCGTATCTCATCACCAGTGAGGCTCATCGTCTGGTAGAGGCGTGCGATCTCGGCTATCTGAGCGAGGGCTTGAGGATGCTTGCCCAGGCGCGCCACACTACCTTCGTCGAGGTAGCGTCTGGCTGTGATCCTGGCGAGCGCGAGCTTGCCTCGGGGACCGCCGAACCTTGTGAACTCTCCCCAGTCCTCTCGTTCGCCGTGTCTGGTCTGAAGGCTCTCCACGCGGACCTCCTCATCCGCGATGAAGAGGCGCGGGATGTGTCCGCCCGCGTAGTAGGCAATCTGGCGGGCCATCGCCTCGGTCTTCTCGCGGTCACCCGGCGCTCCCGACGCCCGTATCTCAACCCATCGCCGCAGGGTACCCGAGTAGAGACGCTCTAGGGCCCGCCAGGTTGCGTCGCCCCGCAAATCTATCTCTCCCGGCTTCTCAGTAGTGACCGAGACCTTGATCCCCGAGCCGTCGCCATACGCCGACTCGACGGCTCTCAAGAACTCCTCGAATTCTTCATCCACGGCTCCGGCGAGGTAGCGGCGTCGCTCGGCGGGCAGGACGTACATCAGGCGGCTCTTAATCCTGCGTTCCTTGCCCTCGGCTGTCTTTAGGAGGTCTATAGCCTCGTAGAGCTCTCTGCGGCGCTCGTACACGAGGGTGGTGAGCCATTCGACCTCCGCATCCTCACCGAAACCCTCGGACTTTGCCCATGCATCATCACGCGCGCTGCAGGCGGCCTCGTGAGCGTTTTCGGCCCGGATCACCGCCCTCTGCTGCTTCTCTCGCGCGAGTTGAGCCTCCCCCAACTCGCGCTCCAACGTCTCTATCGTGGAGGACACAACCAGCCTTTCCCACTCTTCCCGAACCGCTTGTGCACCTGCATTCTACAGTAAGCCCGAAACGAACGAGCCTTCTCTGAGTATTGCGCCGAGCACGAAGAATGGCTACATTGCAGGTAATGGTCATCTCGTAAGGGAGGAGACGCGGATGGACTTCAACACAGGACCAGGCTCGGGAGGCTCTTCTTCGAGGTCGGGCGGCCCTTCAAGGTCGGGGGGAGCCGGAGAGGAGTTCAACCTACAGGATCCTGTGGGTAGCTTTGTCAGAACAGTAGTCGCAGTCGTTACCCAGCCTGTTCCGTTCTTTCGAGGGATAGCCTGGCAAGGAAACTTCGTAAACCCGCTTATCTTCGCGATAATATGCGCCCTAATCTCCGCTCTGCTCAGCGGCATCCTTGCTGTGATCTTTCCTCCGCTCTTCGCCTCGCCACAGAACACCGGTGAATCGTTCGTGGGAGGTATAGGAGTGCTGGTTGGCACCCTGATACTGTCGCCCATATTCACGGCCATAGGTCTGGTGATAGCGGCCGGCATCATTCACTTGCTCGTGCTGCTGTTCGTGAAGCCTAGGAACACCGGCTTCGAAGCAACTTTCAGGATCGCTTCTTACACTCAGGTGACGCAGCTCGTAAGCTGGATACCGATAATAGGGTCGATAATCGCCGCTATTTGGGCGATTGTCTTGTATATCTTCGGTATTCGAGAGGTGCATGGGACCACCACGGGCAAGGCGGCTCTCGTCGTTCTGATCCCGGTAGCCATACTCCTTGTCTTGTTCGTTATCGTTGGCGGTGCGCTGTTAGTGTTCTTTCTCGGCAACCAGCAGCAGTTCTAGGTAAACGGCAGAGGGGATTCTCTAGGCGTCGTAGTTTTCTCCAGCAAGGTTGGACCTGAGCTGCTCCCCTTGCTCGTGTCCAAGCCTTGAGAGCCGCCGTTAGCCGACGAACGACACGCCCGCTATACTGAACGCGACGTAATAGAGGGAAAGGGAGTTCTATCTTGGCGCAGACAGTCACCTTAATACCGGGAGATGGAACCGGACCGGAGGTAACGGGGTCGGTACAGGAGGTCTTCGAGGCTCTGGGCGTGGACATCGAGTGGGAAGTAGCCGAGGCTGGCGAGACCGTGATGGAGGAGGAGGGTACTCCCCTTCCGGAGAGCGTTCTGGAGTCCATCCGGCGCAACAAGGTTGGCCTCAAGGGGCCGCTGACGACGCCCGTGGGGGCCGGGTTTCGCTCGGTCAACGTCGCGTTGCGCAAGGAGCTCGATCTGTACGCGAACGTCCGGCCTAGCCTGAGCCTGCCGGGTATCGACACGCCGTACAAGGACATAGACCTGATCATCTTCCGCGAGAACACCGAGGACCTGTATGCAGGGGTCGAGCACATGGTAGGCGAAGACGCCGCCGAATCTATCAAGATCATCACCCGTGCGGGCACCGAACGGATCTGTCGTCTCGCCTTCGAGCAGTCCAAGGAGCTCGGTCGCAAGCATATTACGGTCGTTCACAAGGCCAACATCATGAAGTTCACCGACGGTCTCTTCCGAGACGTGTTCTTCGAGGTCTCCAAGGATTACGAGAACGACTTTGAGGAGATCGACGACCGCATCGTGGACAACATGAGCATGCAGCTCGTGATGAAGCCGAACCAGTACGACGTGGTGGTCTGCCCGAATCTTTACGGCGACATCCTCTCTGACATCTGCGCCGGGCTCACCGGAGGTTTGGGCGTCGCGCCGGGCGCGAACATCGGGGACGAGATCGCCGTGTTCGAGCCGGTACACGGCAGCACTCCCAAGTACGCGGGTCAGAATCGGGCGAACCCGCTGGCCACGCTGCAATCGGCGCGGACCATGCTCGAGTACCTAGACATGTACGAAGCTGCCGAGAGGATGCAAAAGGCCATGGAGGCCGCCCTCAAGAGCCCCGAGACGCGAACCAAGGACCTTGGCGGTTCGGCCGGCACTAAAGAGTTCACTCAGGCGATAGTCGAGAATATCGAGTAAGCTCAGGAGAAGTAACGAAAAATTAACCCCCACGACTGGCTGAACACACCGCCCGCTGGGTAGACTAACCTCGTGCTTAACGCGAGATTGGAGGTTGGATGAGGATCCTTGTGGCGGGCGGTGACGGTTTCTGTGGTTGGCCGACGGCTCTGTACCTCTCTGCGCAGGGCCACGAAGTCCTCGTGGCGGACGACTTCAGCCGCCGACGCTGGGATGCGGAGCTCGGGACCGAGTCGCTGACCAGGATCTCCGACCTCGACGCTCGTATCTCCCGCTGGAGGGAGCTAACCGGTCGGGAGATACAAACCGCTGTCGGTGATCTCGCGGAAGGGCGTTTCGCCTACGAGGTGGTAGACGGCTTCAAGCCCGAGGCGTTGGTTCACTTCGCCGAGCAGCGGTCGGCTCCATACTCCATGATCGATCGAAGCCACGCCGTCTTCACCCAGGTGAATAACGTCGTCGGCACCCTCAACCTCCTCTTCGCTATCGGGGAGATCTCCCCTGACTGCCACCTCATCAAGCTCGGCACGATGGGCGAGTACGGCACCCCCAATATAGACATCGAGGAAGGGTACATAACGATAGAGCACAAGGGCCGCACGGACACCTTGCCTTACCCGAAGCAACCGGGTAGCTTCTACCATCTCTCAAAGGTCCACGACTCCCACAATATTATGTTCGCCTGCCGAACCTGGGGCCTCAAGGCCACCGACCTCAACCAGGGTGTCGTCTACAACGTCGAGACCACGGAGACCGCTCTGGATCCGATCCTTGCCAACCGCTACGACTACGACGGGATCTTCGGCACCGCTCTCAACCGTTTCTGCGCCCAAGCGGCAAACGGGGACGCCATAACGGTCTATGGGCAGGGCGGCCAGACGCGCGGGTTTATAGACATCCGCGATACGGTCCGCTGCATAGAGCTTGCGGCGCACAATCCTCCAGAGTCGGGCGAGTTCCGGGTCTTCAACCAGTTCACCGAGCAGTGGTCGATCCTGGGGCTCGCCAGGCTCGTCGAGAAGGCAGCCCGTTCTCTGGAAATGGAGCCCGAGCTGGTCCATCTGGACAACCCTCGGGTAGAGAAGGAGACGCACTACTACAACGCGGCCAACACGCGCCTGATGGACCTCGGCCTCAAGCCACACCTCCTTGACGAAGAGACGGTCGAGAGGCTGCTGCTGACGGCGATGGAGAATCGAGACCGCATTCATACCGAAACCTTCCTCCCGCAGGTCAACTGGCGACGTCCCCACTACGGGTAGAGGCAACCGAGTTTTTTGCGCATAGCGTTCTTTACCGAGACGTTCCTGCCGGCGACCGACGGTGTTGTAACTAGGCTCCGTTACACCCTCGAAGAGTTAGGGCGCCTCGGCGACGAGGTGCTCGTCTTTGCCCCCTCCGGCGGACCAAACTCCTACGCGGGCGCCCGGATCCAGGGCGTACCCGGCGTACCGTTCCCGCTGTACCCGGAGAAGAAGATGTGTCCGCCTCACCCGGGGATTGGCCGCGCGTTACGGCTATTCAGCCCGGACTTGATACATGCGGTCAACCCGTTCATCCTCGGCGTAGGCGGCGTGTACTATGCCCGACGCATGGGTGTTCCTCTCATGGCCTCCTATCACACGAACCTGGTTGCTTATGCTGGTTACTACGGCCTGGGCTTCACCGAGAGGCTAGGCTGGAGCTACTTCAGGAAACTTCATAACCGTGCCGCCATCAACCTGTGCACGTCCGCGGCTACTCGCGATCAACTCTACGAACAGGGGATCAAGCGTATACGGCTCTGGCCTCAGGGCGTCGACGCGCGGCGCTTTCATCCCAACCGTTCTTCAAAGGAGTGGCGCGCACGACTCTCTGGCGGACACCCGGACGAAAAGGTGCTGCTATACGTCGGCCGCCTCGCCCCCGAGAAAGATATCGGTCTGCTCAAGGCGGTACTACAGGCGATACCCGGAACGCGGCTCGCGATAGTCGGTGACGGCCCGGCTCGGAAGGCGCTCGAGAAGGAGTTTCGAGGTACGCTGACCCGTTTTATCGGGCTGCTCACGGGAGACGACCTCGCCGCCGCCTACGCTTCATCGGATCTTTTTCTCTTCCCTTCGACCACCGAGACGCTAGGGATGGCGATGATCGAGGGTCTCGCCTCCGGTCTGCCGGTGGTGGCAGCGCGTGCGGGCGCGTCGCACGAGATCGTCTCGGAGGGAGCCGGGCTCCTCTACGAACCCGGCTCCAAAGCGGAACTCGTCGCCGCTGTGCGACTTATCGTCACCGACGACGCGCTGCGTAACGCAATGAGCCGAGACGCCCGTAGCACAGCCGAAGAGAGGGGTTGGGAGGCTTCCACCACGGCTCTCAGGAGCTACTATGAGGAGGCGCTCGGCTCTCACGCGGAGCGGTTGTAAGACTTTCGAGGGCGTGCTAAATTACTCATGCAACGCGGAAGTAGCTCAGCTGGTAGAGCATCACCTTGCCATGGTGAGGGTCGCGGGTTCGAATCCCGTCTTCCGCTCTGACCCCGGGCCGGAGGCACCGGTGCCTTGGCGACATGGCCGAGTGGTTAGGCAAGGGTCTGCAAAACCCTGTACCCCGGTTCGATTCCGGGTGTCGCCTCTCGGAAGGGGTGTGTAGACGGGCGATTAGCTCAGGGGGAGAGCGCCTTCCTGACACGGAGGAGGTCAGTGGTTCGAATCCACTATCGCCCACTGTTCTTGTAGCAGTTGTTGGTTGAATTCTTTTTGTTGGCTACAGTGAGTTCCACGAGGGTTCGTTCTACCTTTGTTCCGCATCTCCCGTGGGGAACGGCTTCCCTGGTCAGGTAGAATCACATTCTGATCGGCAAGTTAGAAACATCAGAGGAGCTGCGTATGGTTGCGGTGAAGCTGCCCGACGGTAGGGAACTTTCAGTAGAGCCTGGTGAGAGGGCGCGGGATGTGGTCGAGAGGATCGGCAAACGTCTCGCGCGCGATGCCCTCGTTGCGAAGCTGAACGGGGAGATCATAGACCTCGACGCCCCGCTGAATGGCGGGGGAGACTTCGAGGTCGTGACGAAGGACTCCGACGAGGGACTTGAGGTGCTGAGGCACTCTACGGCGCACGCGATGGCGCAGGCCATCCTCGAACTCTATCCGGGAAGCAAGCTAACTATAGGGCCGCCGATAGAGAATGGCTTCTACTACGACATCGAGGTCGACGGTCGTATCACCGACGAGGATTTGCCGCGTATCGAAGAGAAGATGCGCGAGATAGTCGAGCGAGATCTGCCGATAGTACGCGAGGAGATTTCGAAAGCCGAAGCGGAGGAACTGTATAGAAACAACCCTTATAAGTGGGAGATTGTCTGCGATCTCGAAGACGGCGACATCACGCTCTACCGTCAGGGTGAGTTCGTGGACCTCTGCCGCGGTCCGCACGTCCCGAGTACGGGTGCTTTAGGCGCCTTCAAGCTTCAGAACATAGCCGGGGCATACTGGCGCGGCGACGAAAAGAACCCGATGCTCACCCGGATCTACGGTACCGCGTGGCCTTCCGAGAAGGAGCTAAAGGCGTATCTCAGGCGCCTAGAAGAGGCGCGGGCGCGGGATCATCGCAAGGTCGGCAAGGATCTAAAGCTCTTCACTTTCTCGCCGGATGTCGGCGCGGGTATACCACTCTTTTTGCCGAAGGGTGAGATGCTCAGGCACCTTATGGAGGGCTACGTGCGCGAGGTGCAGACGCGGCACGGCTACGAGCACGTATGGACCGGCAACCTGGTCAATGAGGCTCTCTACGCAAAGAGCGGCCACTTCGAGCACTACCGTGACGCGATGTTTCCACCGATGGTCGATGGAGAGACGCGCTACCGCTTAAAGCCGATGAACTGCCCGAGCCACATGACACTCTACAATACAGAGGCTCACTCATACCGTGACTTGCCGCTGCGTTACGCCGAGTTCGCGACGCTCTACCGTTACGAGAAGAGCGGAGAGTTGACGGGGCTAACCCGCGTTCGAGCTCTCACCCAGGATGACGCTCACGTGTTCTGCACAGAGGCTCAGATACAAGAAGAGTTCGCTCGAGCCCTGGAGATTATCCGCGAAGTTCTCAACACCTACGGCTTCGTAGATTATAAGGTCCGCCTCTCCCTGCGCGATCAGGAGTCCGCCAAGTATGTAGATGATGAAGACAAGTGGGCCCGGGCAGAGCGCGCCCTGCGGCTTGCATTGGACGAGGCCGGCATCGTTTACGAGCCTGTGTCCGGAGAGGCGGCTTTCTACGGACCGAAGGCCGACTTCATGGCTAGAGACGTGCTCGGACGGGAGTGGCAACTCTCTACTATACAGGTCGACTTCATCCAGCCGGCCCGCCTGGGGTGCGAGTACATAGGCGAGGACGGCGCCGCGCACACGCCAGTGCTGTTGCATCGGGCCGTCACCGGTACTACCGAACGTTTTATGGCCGTCTTGATCGAGCAGTACGGCGGAGCTTTCCCGCTGTGGCTCTCGCCAGTGCAGGCGGTGGTGATACCGGTCGCCGATCGGCACCTCGGCTATGCGCAAGAGGTTCGGGAGAGGCTCGCCGGCGAGGGGTTCCGGGTCGAGGTGGACGACGCGATGACGAGCATGCAGAAGAAGATCCGGGAGAACGCCAGGCAGAAGATACCTTATCTTCTCATCGTTGGCGACGACGAGGCGGGAGAAGGAACAGTAAACGTGCGGAAGAGAGGCGAGAAGGCGCAGGAGGCAGTCGAGATAGGGGAGTTCGCTCGGCGCATGGGCGAGGAGGTCGCAGCACGCGGTTCTCATGGACGCGAGTAGAGCATCCAGGGTATAATAAAAAAGGAAGGTTGGGGTCCATGTCCGCTCGAAATCTCTAGCAAGACCATCTTCGTCGGTTTGGCGGCCCCGTAGAGTCTATATTGGAAGGAGTGGTGCACAGTAGCCACGGAAGAAGAGCCGAGGATTAACGGCCAGATTAGGGCACGTTCGGTACGTCTTATCTCCGACACCGGAGAACAGTTAGGGATAAGGCACATAAAGGACGCAATGGAGCAGGCCGAGAAGCGGGATCTCGACCTCGTCGAGGTCGCTCCTGACGCGGAGCCGCCCGTAGCTCGTATCATGGACTACGGCAAGCATAAGTATCAGAAGGAGCAGTCTCGCAAGGCCGCCCGTAAGAAGCAGGTCAACATCAACGTGCGGGAGATAAAGCTCCGCCCCAAGATCGGCGACCACGACTTCAACACCAAGCGTGGACACGTTGAGCGTTTCCTGCGAGGCGGCGACAAGGTGAAGGTCACGATCATGTTCCGCGGACGCGAGGTGCAGCACCCGGAACTGGGTGAGAAGCTCCTCCGCAGGCTCGCGGATGACCTCGGTGACTACGGGCGCATCGAGAGCCAGCCGAACTTGGACGGACGAAACATGATCATGGTTATGGCTCCCAGAAAAGACGCGCCCCCGAAGGGCGAGGCTCCGAAGGAGGCGGCCCAGGGCGAGAGACGGACGCAGAGCGCCGCCCGCAGTTAACGGTAGCTATCTGTTACAATTCGGTCCGTCGTAGAAGCGAACCGGCTACTCCCGTGCCGTAAGCTTCGTATTTCAGTTACACGAGAAACGTGGAGGAAGAGCGAATGCCGAAGATGAAGACCCACAAGGGCGCCGCTGGCCGCTTCGAAGTGACGAAGAAGGGCAAGCTCAAGCGCCGCAGGCAGGGCCACAACCATATCTTGGAGAAGAAGACCACCAAGCGGAAGCGGCGTCTGAATACTCCGACCGTGATCCACAAATCTGACGAGGCGCGCATCAAGCGCTTGCTGGGGGTGAAATAGATGGCTCGCACAGCACGCAGCCTACACGCCCGTAAGAAGCGCAGGAAGGTCTTAGAACAGGCCAAGGGTTATCGGGGGACAAAGAATAGTTCCTATAAGCGCGCCAAGGAGCAGGTCTGGAAGAGCGGAGTCTACGCGTATGAGGGGCGCAAGCAGCGTAAGCGTGACTTCCGGGCGCTCTGGATACAGCGGATCAACGCTGGAGCGCGAGAACATGGTCTCTCGTACTCGCAGTTCGTGCACGGGCTTAAGTTAGCCGAGATAGACCTGGACCGAAAGATCCTGGCCGACCTTGCCGCCACCGAGCCTGCGGCCTTCGCCGCTGTTGTCGGGAAGGCTAAAGATGCCCTCAATGGAGGCTCTGAAGAGAGGCACTCACAGGGGGAGGGGCGACGTACTCGGGAGGCCGAACCCGATAACACGGCGCGACATACCGGAGTGGAGGCAACGGAAGCCGCCGAGCGCAAAGCTGAGGATCTAGATGTGGATCTCGAAAAGGTTGAGGGCTCTGGTTCTGGTGGGCGCGTTCTGGTAGAGGATGTCGAGGAGGCGGGTGGAGAGATCAGCGCCACCGACGCTGCCGAGAGCAAGGCTGAGGATCTCAACGTGGACCTCGCCACGATCGAGGGCACCGGCGCCAGCGGGCGCATAACCGTCGGGGACGTAGAGAACGCCGCAAGAGAAGAATAGGGTGAGAAGGCCGACTAGACTTCCGGCGCCCTAAACATTGTTTCGGAGGCTCTCCGCCCCGCGTCTGATCGCCCTCGGGTTCGCGGTGTTCATGGGTCTCGGTACGTTGCTCCTCAAATTACCGGCGTCCACCTATGGAGGTATCTCCTGGGTGGATGCCTTTTTTGTCTCTGTGAGCGCCGCGAGCGTTACGGGACTCTCGTCGGTGGATTATTCGGAGACCTTCACGACTTTTGGGAGCACCGTGGTGATGGTGCTGATGCAGGTCGGTGGTCTCGGAATTATGGTCTTGACCACGCTTGGTGCTTTGCTGATCGGCCAGAGAGTAGGCTTCCGCAGCCTGCTCACAGTGCGCGAAGAGCTCGGGAGCGCGGACTCGCCGCGTAACGTCTTCAGGCTCCTCGGGCAGATAGCCACTATCACCTTGCTTGTCGAGGCTCTAGGCGCCGCGTTCCTCGTTGTCAGCTTCCTACGTCATGGTATGAGCTACACTGAGTCCCTCTTCCAGGCGGTATTTCACGCTATCGCCGCGTTCTGCAACTCCGGGTTTACAGCCTTGCCGGATGGGGACCTTACCCCGTATGCGGGCGACCCGATCATTAACCTGGTGTTCGTCGCGCTCATAATCCTCGGAGGGCTCGGTTTTCCGGTGCTCGTGAATATCTACTTCTACCGGAAGATGCGACGATTGACACTGCACTCCAAGCTGGTCCTCGTTACGTCGGCGATCCTAATCGCGGTTGGGGTTCTGAGCGTGGCGCTACTGGAGTGGACGAACCCTGCGACCCTCGGGGGCGAACCGGTAGGGACACGCCTGTGGATGTCGCTCTTCCAGGGGGTGACGCCACGCACGGCCGGGTTTGCGACCGTGGACTACGAGCAGATGGGCGAGTCTACGCTCTTCGTGCAGATCGGACTGATGTTCGTCGGAGCGGCGCCGGCCTCGACCGGTGGGGGGGTTAGGGTTACGACGGTCGCCCTGCTGGTGCTCGTCGTTCTGACGCTGGCGCGAGGGCAGGAGGAGGTGAGCGCCTTTGAGCGGCGCGTCCCACGGCCGCTCATTCAGAAGGCGCTGGCGATACTCTCAATCTCTGCGCTCGTGGTCATCGCGGCGACGCTTGCGTTGATGGTCTCCGACGGCTTGAGGCTAGTACCGGCGATATTCGAGGTCACGAGCGCCTTCGGTACAGTGGGACTCTCTCTAAACGTCTCGCAGGAACTCTCGACGTTCGCTAAACTGGTCATCATAGGGGTGATGTTCTTCGGGCGCGTGGGGCCGATAACCCTGATCCTGGCGCTCTCGGCCCGCCGACCGAAGGGCTACGTCTACCCACAGGAGGACATAGCGGTAGGGTGAGAGTTTAGTGAGCAAACAGTTTGCGGTGATAGGGGTGGGACGGGTTGGAGCCTCGCTCGTAAGGACCCTGGACGCCTTGGGCCATGAGGTTCTGGGCGTAGACCGGGAAGAAGACCGAATACAGGACCTCTCCGACGAGCTACCCGGCGTCCATCTCGTCACGGCAAACGCGGCCGAGGCCGAAGTGCTGCGCAACCTGGGCCTTGAGCAGTTCGACGGGGCGGCGGTCGTGATCGGGGAGAGCATTCAGGATAGCGTGCTCGTGACCCTCATCCTCAAAGACCTGGGCGTGCCTATGGTCTTCTCGCGCGCGAACAACGACCTTCACGCTCGAGTCCTGGACAGGATAGGCGCGGACAACGTCATCCAGCCCGAGAAAGAGTTCGGCGAGTTCTTGGCGCGCCAGATGTCTCTGCCCGGTATCCAGGACTACCTGGAGCTCGGCAACGACGAGGCGATCATCGAGATAGAGGTGCCCGAGGAGTGGGTCGGCAAGTCTCTTTCGGACATGAGGCTCCACCGCAAGAAAGACCTCACGGTCCTTGCGATAAAGGGTAAGGACAAGGGTGGTACCTTGCCGCAGCCCGATACTCCTCTTGAAGAAGGGACGGTTCTCGTCCTAGGCGGCCCCAAAAAGGAGCTAGATAACTTCGACCCCAACTCGGTGTGACCCTCTCGAACGCCGCCCTCAAGCGCCTCGCTAAGCTCAAGCGGAAGAAGTACCGGGAGGAGAGCCGTCTCTTTCTCGCAGAAGGCGAAAACCTTATTAGAGAGGCGACCGTACCGCCCGAACACCTGCTTACCAATGACCATGTCGTAAGGCAACTCTCTACCCTCACTACCCCGACCGGTCCGACGGCCGTCTTCTCGTTCCTAGACGTGCCCGCGACGGAGGTATTGGAGGAGAGGGATTTGGTCGTCTTCCTGCATGGCGTTCAGGACCCGGGGAACGTCGGCACGATCATACGCGCTGCCCACGCCTTTGGGGCCGGGGTCGCGCTCTCGACAGGCACCGCCGACCTATACAACCCTAAAACCGTGCGCGCCACGATGGGCTCCATCTTTCGGGTTCCGGTGGCCCGCGACGTCGACTACGCCCTGTTTCTAAATGAGGCAAAAACACGCAACTTTGTCACGGTCGCCGCGATGGCGAGAGGGGGCGAACACCCCTCCACACTAACCGCTGAGAAGCTCGTGATCCTGGTCGGCGCGGAGGGAGGCGGACTGCCGGAGGAGGTCATATCGGCTTGCGCGAAGACGGTGACGATACCGTTGCTCGCAGAGTCCCTAAACGTTGCGGTCGCCTCCTCGATACTGCTCTACGAGGCCTATAGCCGTGTGCTACCATAGCCCACGATGACGGCGGTCGAGCGTATAGAAGAGCTACGTAAGGAGGCCCTCTCCGCCGTTGCCTCGGCGGATTCCACCTCCGATCTAGAGTCGATCCGCGTGAGGTACCTGGGTCGATCGGCCGATCTCACCGCTATAAAGAAGGGGATTCGAGAACTCTCTCCGGACGACCGTAAAGCGGTCGGCGGGGCCTCGAACAGGGCGACCAAAGAGATCGAGGGCGCCCTCCACGAGCGACTTGAGAGCGTCGCTGCCGCCGAGCGCGAAGAGCGCCTACGGGCCGAGTCCGTGGACGTGACACTGCCCGGCACGCCGTACCCCAAAGGTAGCCTCCACCCCTCGCTACGCGTAATAGACGAGGTCGTTGACTTCTTCGTGGGCCTGGGCTACACGGTGGCTGAGGGACCGGAAGTAGAGACCGACTACTACAACTTCACCGCGCTGAACATCCCGCCCGGACATCCGGCGCGGGGGATGCAGGATACGTTCTTCCTGGATGAAGGGCTGGTGCTTCGGACGCACACCTCCCCGGTTCAGATCCGGACGATGCTCTCTCAGGAGCCGCCGGTCTACGTAGTCTGCCCGGGACGGACCTACCGGCGCGACTCCGACCCGACGCACACTCCGATGTTCAACCAGATCGAGGGGCTTGCAGTGGACAAAGGGCTCACCCTAGGGCACCTGAAGGGCACCCTTGCAGAGATGGCCCGTCATATCTTCGGCGAGGATGTAAAGGTGCGGCTGAGGCCGAGCTACTTCCAATTCGTCGAGCCGGGCGTCGAGCTAGACGTGAGTTGCTTCGTCTGTAGCGGCAGCGATCCGAACTGCAAGGTCTGTAGGGGAGCTGGTTGGATCGAGATGCTCGGCGCCGGGATGGTAGATCCGGCGGTACTAACCGAGGTCGGCTACGATCCCGAGGAGTACACCGGCTTCGCCTTCGGCATGGGCCCGGATCGCATGGCGATGGTCAAGTACGGCATCCCGGACCTGCGGCTCTTCTTCGAGGGCGACCTCCGCTTTCTCCGCCAGTTCTAATATCTAGAAGGGAATACCTGTGCGCGTTCCGTTAAGCTGGCTCCGCGAGTACGTAGACTTTGACCTCTCGGCCGAAGCTCTCGCCGATCTCTTCTCCCTGCGCAGCCAGGAGGTAGATGGTATCGAGCGGCTCGGCGTGCTCGACGGCGAGGTCGTCGTGGGAGAGGTCGTCGAGTTCGGTCCACACCCCAACGCCGACCGGCTGAACGTGGCAAAGGTGGACCTCGGAGGGCAGGAGGTTCAGATCGTCGCCGGAGCTCCGAATCCCTATCCCGGTGCTCGCGTCCCCGTCGTCCTTCCGGGCAGCGTCCTGGCCGACGGTCGCAAGCTCAAGAAGGCTAAGCTGCGCGGCATGGAGTCGTTCGGGATGATGATGAGCGAGCGAGAGCTTGGCATCTCTAACGAGCACACCGGAATACTGATTCTCGACGATACCTATGAAGCGGGCTCTACGGTTTCGGACTACTTCCAGGTGGGTGATACCGTCCTCGAACTCGACGTCAACCCGAACCGGCCAGATCTGTGGGGCATGATCGGGGTCGCCCGCGAGCTTGCCGCCATCCTGAAAACGACCTTTCGCATCCCCAATCTGAGCTTTGACGCTAATGGAAAGCCTACCTCCGTCTATACCTTGCGCGTGGAAGCCGAAGACCTCTGTCCGCGCTACGACCTGCGCCGCGTATCTGCTATCCGACCGGGAGAGGCGTCACCCTTGGAGATGCGTCGTCGTATCCACGCTGCGGGGATGCGGCCTGTCAATTCCATAGTCGATGCCACGAACTACGTCATGATCGAGACCGGGCAACCGATTCACGCCTTTGCCGCTCCCAAGGTGCGCAATGGCATTGTTGTTCGCCGTGGTTACCCCGGCGAGACGATGACGATGCTCGACGGGCAGACCAGACAACTCGATGAAGAGATGCTGGTCATCGCCGACGAGGAGCGTGGCCTCGTCGTCGCCGGCATCATGGGCGCGGAGACCGCCGAAGTAGACGATGAGACTACCGACGTGCTTATTGAGGTTGCGAACTTCAACGGGCGCAACATCATGGAGACCAGCCAGCGTCTCGGCTTGCGTACGGATGCGTCGGGCCGCTTCGAGCGCGGCCTCGACCCGGACATGGTCTCGTACGCGACGGAGCGTGTAGTAGGGCTAATAGCCGGAACCGCAGATGGTCGTCCCGCGTCTGACAGCCTTAGTCACTACCCTGAGCCCGTCGAACCCTGGCGGGTGCCGCTCCGGCTCGCGCGGGCGGAGCTCTTGCTCGGCATGCCGGTGGAGGAGGACGAAGCCGTGGATAGGCTAGAGCTGCTAGGGTGCGAAGTTGGGCGCGAGGATGGGCGTCTGATGGCGGAGGTGCCCACTTTCCGCCGAGACCTCGGCCGAGAGGCCGACCTGATCGAGGAGGTAGGCCGTCTCGTCGGGCTCGAGAACGTGCCTGAGAGGCTTCCTAGCGTTCCGCTACCCGGCGGCCTTACTGTGGCCCAGAAGAGGCTGCGAAGCCTCCGGCATCTCCTGGCGAATCTCGGTCTGGCCGAGGCTGTAACCTACCCTTTTGGGCCGGATCGCTGGGTCGAGGCCCTTGGTCTCGATGGCGGCGAGCACAGCGCTTTACGCCTACGCAACCCGCTGAGCGCGGAGGCCGCTCGTCTGCGCCCCGCGCTCCTTCCGGGCCTCCTCGACGCGGCGGCGCGGAACCGCTCCTTCGGCGCCCGTGGCGGTGCCCTCTTCGAGGTCGGACACGTCTTCGAGCCCCAGGAGCAGCCTGAGGGGATGCGCGAGTATGCCCTGCGCTACCGCCTAAACGGCGAGGTTGGCTTGGACGCGGAGATGCCGGGCGAGCTCCTCACGGGCGTCTTGGAAAGAGAGAAGATAGCGGTGGTGCTCGCGGGTACCGTCCGCCCGCCCGGCTGGAACACCCAGGGCTTCAACGCGGGGTTCTTCGAGGCGAAGGGGCTGGTGGAACGTCTGGTGCCCGACGCGGTCTTCGAGCCCAGGCCCCGCTACTTCCTTCACCCTGGTCGGGCTGCCGCAGTTCTCCTCGATGGCACGGATGCTGGTTGGGTAGGTGAGGTTCACCCGGAGACGACGTCGAAGTTCGGGCTTGAAGGCTGGCCGATCGCCGCTTTCGAGTTGGATCTCGGAGCGACCGATCCTGACCCTCTTGTCCGCTTTCGGCCTTTCTACAACGTTCCGTCAGTCTCGATGGACCTCGCCGTTGTCGTGAACGACGATGTAAAGGTTGGCGAAATGTTGGCAGAGGTGTCGTCTCTCGAAAGCCGGATTCTAGCCGATGCCCAGGTCTTCGACGTGTACGGTGGCGCTCAAGTTCCCGCAGGCAAGAAGAGCGTCGCCGTCAGCTTTACCTTTCAGGCTGCCCAGACCCTCACAGACGATGAGGTCAAGGCCGAGCTCGACCGCATCTCCGATCGATTGCGCGAGGCCTTCGGCGCCGAAGTACGCGGCACTTGAGATGCCTTTCAGAGACCGGCGCCTGCCCCGCCGCGCAACCAGCGTAGCGATGCTGATACGCTCCCGCTCTTCGTTGCGTACTCTGCTATCCGCGGCCGTGCTCTGGGTGCCTTAGAGAGCATTTCAAAACCTCCTTTGTAAATAGCCGAAGCAGATGAGGGCACACGCTAGCAACAGAAAAGCTTAGCTTCGTGAATGTCGGCCCGTCTCTCGTAGCGGACGCAAAGCCTTCTGTAGCGTAAGAGCCACCCTAGGGTACGCTCAACTACCAACCGGTATCGTCTCAATCTCTCACTCTTATCGACGCCCCTACGGGCTATTCGAGGACTTATGCCTCTCCTTCTCAGGGCCCCGCGACATCGGGGGTAGTCGTAGCCCTTGTCGGCGTGCAGCTTCGCCGGCTTCTTGCGCGGTCTGCCTCTCTTGCCCTTGACCGGCTGGATCGAGTCGATTAACTCTTCGAGAGCCTTCGAGTCGTGCAGGTTGGCGCTAGTGAGTACTACCGTCAGCGGCACACCACTCGCGTCGGTGACGAGGTGCCGCTTCGAGCCTGGGCGACCGCGGTCTAGAGGGTTGGGACCGGTCTTCTCGCCTCCCCTCTTTGCAGGGATGCTGGCAGAGTCTAGACTGGCCCTTGATCAGTCGGTCAAGTCGGCCCTGCCGAGATGATCCAGCAGGATGTGGTGTATCCGCCACCACACGCCAGCTTTCTGCCAGTCGCGTGAGACGACGCCAGCAAGTCGTGCCGCTGCCACCCCTGATCTCCTTAGGCAACATCCGCCAGGGGACGCCGCTCTTGAGTACGTAGAGGATGCCTGCGAACACGTTTCTGTTCGGTATCCGAGGTCTGCCGCCTTTCTCCCTGGGTGGGTCCGGAGGCAAGAGTGGCTCGATGATCTTCCACAATTCGTCGCTCACTAGTGTTTCGTGCATATGAAATAAATCCTCCGAGGGCATTCGCTAACTCTATTCGCCACCAACCTGAGATAATTACACTTTGTTAGCGGGTATGGCCCTACGTGGCTTGCGGTTGCTCTGTCCGGGGTCTGATGAGGGCCGAGAGAACGGCCACTCCCGCGAAGGCCCAGAAGGTGGGTGCTAGCCCGGCGGCTCCGGCTACCACCCCGGCGATGAGTGATCCTAGGATCTGGCCCACGGCGAGGAGCAAGAAGGCCGCACCCAAGCCAGCTGACGGCCGCTCGTGAAAAACGCTGACCGACCAGACAAGGATGATCCCCGTGAGCATTATGTATGTCGAGCCGAAGAGCGTCGCGCTCAGGTACGCCAACAGCAACACATCGGGAGCTGCAGCCAGTAGCCCCACCGCCGCTGCCATGCAAAGCAGCGAGGCACGGAACGCTCTGGTGAGTCCTAACCGCCGGACGAGGTCGCCGGCAAGTCCGCCAGCGATCCCGGAGACTCCTATCACCGTCCAGAAGAGGGTAGAGCCGGCCACCGAGAGATCGCCAGTCTGTACCACCAAGTCCCTAGAGAACGTCCAGTAGGCAGCACTGGCAAACCCTACACCCGTCGCCGCGGCATACAGCAACATCGACCTTGCTCCCATCAAGTACCGCACCGATAGTCTCGGAACGTCCCCTGCTTCCGTCTCATCTCGGGGACCGCCACTAACAGCCCTAGGTGGCATGACCCTCGCATTCCACACGAGCACGAGAAGCCCTATGGACGCGAATGCCGCCCACGCCAGCCTCCATTGCTCAGCCAAGAGTAGTGCTGCGGGTCCCGAGAGCGCCACACCGATGCTGGTACCCGAGTTGATGAGCGTGTTGGCTCGGTCTTGCAGCCCTCGGCGGATGGACCCAACCACTGCTTCGCCCATCGGCGGTGAAGCCAGCCCGCTGCTGCTGCCAGCAGCCAATACTCCCAACGCCAGAACCCATGTCGTAGGGGCACCGGCGACCGCCGTCATGCCAACCACCGCGACCACGCCAGCGACGACCACCATGACGCGGGGACCTGCGCGGCAGGTGAACACTAGCGCGATGATGATCGCGACACAGTAGCCGACGTATGAGCCGGCGCCGATCAGACCAAGTACCGTCTCAGAGAGGCCAAAAGCCTCGCGCATCTCGGGCAAGAACAAGCCATAGGCAAACCGTGCCAAGCCGTACGTGACCGCGATCATGGCTAGGCCTGGTGCCACCAGCCAGGCCATTCCGTCGGTCTTCTGCTCTCCGGCATTCAAAGCAACCAGGACCTCCGATAGCCATTGTAGAGTAGTTGAACGCGGTGATTCTCGTGTCTAACCGTTTGATAGCGGTTCGTCAGAGTTAAAGCTTGGCACACAGTTAGGTTTTGAAACACACTCTTAGTAAGAGCAACGCGAGATAGAAAAAGATCCAACCTTACTCCTCTGGACGTAAGAAAAGGCGATTAGCAGAGGAAAGCTTGTCTCTGACCTAGTCAATCGTAGCGAAACGTGTTCCTGAATGGTACAGGCTCTAGAGTGGCATGTACTCTCCGGGGACGTTATGCGGGGGAGGATATCCAGGGCTTAAAGGTGGCGCGGTACGCGTGGATCTGACGATGAACGACTCAGGGGAGCGATCTGTTGTCCGATCTAAATGCTGCGGTTACGCCTCCGAGTGGCGGGGTCGCGTTCCCGCCACTCGGAGGCGAGGATTCTCATAAGAATCGCGTCGTGGTACTCTTCATCGCGCCGGACAGCACGCTGCATCCGGCCCTCCCGCTCAAAGCCCAGCTTCTCGTAGGCGGAGATCGCCGCCTCATTAAACTCAAAGACGCTGAGGCCCACCCTGTTAAGGCATAGGTCCTCAAAGGCGTACCGCAGGATGATCCTGATAGCCTCGGTCCCGAGGCCTCTGTCTCGGTCCTTTCTCTCGCCCACGATTATGGACAGGTCGGCTGAGGCGTTTGCCTCACTGATGTTCATCAGGCTAATAATCCCTATCGGGTCGTCTTCGCCTTCTTCGTGTATAGCGAAGGACTCTTCAAGGCTAGATGTCTCCCTGTCCTCGAAGAGCCGCTCGACGGCCACTCGGCGCATCGGCTCGGCCATCCAGCTCGTAAGTCGCCAGACCTCCTCGTCTCCATACCAGCGTGCGTACAACGGATAGTTGGCGCGGTCGTGACGCCGCAAACGGACGCCTTCTCCGGCGAGACTACGTGTTCTCTTCCGCTTCCGCATGGACACAATAATATCTGTCGAGTCAAACGCGTGCGCTAGAATACTCTAGAGATGAAGATAATCCCTGACAGAATAGTAGCCCTGGGATTCGGTAAGTACGTTCGCGCTGACAAGATTGTTGCGCTCGTGCCTATCGAGGAGGAACGTGGCAGCGGCAGACGGACGCTAGTCTACGTGGATACCCTCCCCGAGCCTCTCGTCGCGAGCCGTACTGAAGGCACAATACTGAGAGATATGGTCGGGCTTGAGAGCGGCTCTGTTGAGTTACTGCGAGAGCTGCAAATGCAGATAGGCCAGGTAAGGCCTTTGTTGAAGTCCTCCATTCGCTCGGAGGCTGGTCTGGATCTTGACCAACTCTCTCGCCGCATCTCAGATCTTACCGGCGAGCAGTGAGCGTCGGGGAGATACTTAGCCCGGCCTTCTATGACCGGGATCCCAGGCAGGTTGCCGTGGATCTCCTTGGGTGCGTCCTTGTGCACGAGACGGCCGAGGGCGTTGCTTCAGGGGTTATCGTCGAGACGGAAGCTTACCGGCCGGAGGACCCCGCCTGCCACGCTTACAAGGGGCCTACCATGCGAAACCGCAACATCTTTGGACGCGCTGGCATCGCCTATGTGTATCTCTCTTACGGCGTACATAAGCTCCTCAACGTCGTCTGCGAAGGGGAAGGGGTCGGGAGTGCCGTCCTCGTCCGCGCGCTCAAACCTCTCGAAGGACTGGAGACGATGCGCGAGCGCCGAAAAAGGGACATAGACCTCTGTAACGGTCCGGGCCGCCTCACCCAGGCTCTAAACATCGAACTGGCCCAGGATGGTAGGGAGCTCACAGAGCCTCCGCTCTACATCAAACTCGGAGGTGCTCCGGAGGGCGAGATAATCGCTACTACTCGTATCGGTATCAGCCGGGGCACGGAGCTACCTTGGCGCTACCTCGTGGAGGGTGAGAGAGACGTCTCAGTACCACCGAAGGCGACCGCCGAGCGCGGCTTCGAGCGTTCCAGCCTCGTTATCTAGCCGGCAGGAGGCGGCGTCGCGAGCAGCGGTTCGCCTGGGGCCGGAGCGCTGGTAGGCGAAGTCTGGGGGGGCGCGAGCGGAGGCGTGCTGCCCGAGGTCTCGGCGGCAGGGCCTTCCGGGAGAGCGGGTACCGGCGTCTTGGGCTCGCCGGATGATTGCACGGTAGCAGCGATAGGCCTTTCGGATAAACTCCTTGCCGGTGCGGCGGTCTGTGCGACATCGACGTCTTCGAAGGTTTCTACAGGAGCATCCTTCAGAACTTGACGCATGTAGCTCTGCCAGATCACCGTCGGCGGGGCCAGGGGACCGAGTTGTTCTCCGCCTAGGTTCAGGAGACCTTCGAGCGTCTTCCCACCCTCTGGGTAGCCCATCCACACCCCGCTAACCAGTTGCGGGGTAAAGCCGATGAACCAGGAGTCGAAGAAGTTCTCTGTAGTGCCGCTCTTGCCCGCTGCAGGCCGGGCGCCGAGAGAGGCCTTGTCCGCGATACCCTGGGTGATGTCCCCGATCATCACCTCTGTTGCCTTGTGGGCTATTTCAGGGGCTATGACCTGCTCGCCTTCTAAGAGAGGCGCGCTTTCGAGAACTTCTTCGTTCTCTTCTCCTTCATCGCGCACGACTTTGTCGATCAGGGTCGGCGTCACCCTTTTTCCGTGGTTGGCAATGGTCGCGTAGGCGGTCGCCATATCGATCGGGGAGACCTCTCTAGCGCCGAGCGCTATGGAGGGGTGAGTTCCGAGTTCCGCCGAGACGCCCAACCGCCCCGCGACATCCGCGACTGCCTGCGGACCATCCTCCAGGCCCCGGCCTTCCGCGTTCAAAACCAGATCGGTAAAGACCGAGTTGTCCGAGAGCCAGAGCGCCTGCTCTAGGCTTATAAGACCGTGCTCTTTGTTCTCATAGTTCTCGACTTCCCACTTCTCTGGCTTACCCTCCGCGTCCTTGATCGTATACCTCTTGCTCTCCGAGACGAACTGGCTCGAGGGGTCTATGCCTTGCTCCAGCGCTGCGATCAAGGCGAAAGGCTTAAAGGAGCTGCCGGGCTGACGTCTAGCCTGCGTAACCAGGTTGAAGTCAGATTCCCCGTCGCGGTTTCCGATCATGGTCGTCACGCGCCCGGTTTCTGGCTCGATAGAGACGAGAGCCGCGTCGGGATTACCCTGGTCTTTTAGAAAGCCGTTCGTCCCATAAAGGGTCTCCTGGGCCGTTAATTGTGCCTCCAAATCGAGCGTGGTGTAGACGCTCAGACCGCCCGCGAGCACCGTGTTCGCTCCGTATCGGGTTACCAGCTCTTCCCGCACGGCCTCGGTGAAGTTCTGAGTTAGGGCCGGACCGGAGAGACCAGTCTCGATCATTGGCGCTTTAGGCCAAGGCTCTGGGAGCGACTCGTCGAGCGCGTCCATGTAGTCCTGCCGAGTAATGTAGCCGGCGTCAAACATTTTCTCTAACACTAGGTCGCGCTGGCGTGTCGCCTCGTCGCGGTTTATGCCGAGCGTAGACGGCGACCAAAGTAACCCGACAAGGGCCGCTGACTCGCCGACGGTGAGGTCCTCGGCTGACTTGTTGAAGTATGTTTCGGCGGCGGCCTCGGCTCCGTATGCGTTGCTACCGAAGTAGACGGTGTTCAGGTACATACTGAGGATCTCGTCCTTCTCATGCTTGCGTTCGACCTCTATCGCGATCCCTGCCTCCTTGAGCTTCCTGGAAAGGGAGGGGTCCTGCGAGAGGTAGGCGTTCTTTACGTACTGCTGAGTGATCGTACTAGCCCCCTCGACGGCTTCGCCTGCCCGGATGTCTATCCAAAGGGCGCGTATGATTCCCCAGAGATCTACTCCTCCGTGTTCTCTGAATCTCTCGTCTTCCTTGGCTACCAGCGCGTCGATGAGACTCGGCGGCATGTCCTCTAAAGAAGCCGTCCTCCGGTTCTCGCCCTGAAAGATCGTACCGATTACCCTGGTGGATCCTTCGGTCTCCCCGATCGGCTGCGAGTATATGTATGTGGGGTGCGACGGACCAGCCGAAACTTGGTCCAGGTCCTCCACTGCCTCAACGAGACCGAGAAACCCTCCCGCTATGGCTGAGAGAGCAGCGACGAGACAACACAACAGTAAGACACCAGCCCAGCGCAAGAGGTTGGCCCCTCGAACATTATTGACTTTGCGCCTGTTTTTGCTCTTTGTGGAGAGTGAGGGATTGGCGTTCTTCTTGCCTAACGCCGGGACGGCGCGTTTCGTGCGGCGTCTCTGATAGGTACGGGCCATCGATAAGGTATAGTACATCACCCGTAAGAGGGTTACATTGTATTGCGATTAGGTTGCGCTAGGTTGATGAGTGAAGCAAAGATAGACCAAATCTATACCAACGCGGTGGATATGATCCCTCGTGAAGAGTTGCAAAGACGCCTTGAGGGCGGCGCTACTCTGCGCGTGAAGCTCGGTATAGACCCCACAGCCCCCGATATTCATCTCGGATTCGTCGTCGTCCTCAGGAAGCTTCGACAGTTCCAGGATCTCGGGCACACTGCGGTGCTAGTCATAGGGGACTATACGGCAAGGGTAGGCGACCCCTCGGGACGCGACGAGACGCGCCCGATTCTTTTGCCCGAGAAGATTGAAGAGAACACAGAGACCTACCTCGAACAGGCCTACCTGATCCTTAAGGAGGAGCATACAGAGGTTCGCCGCAACTCTGAGTGGCTAGCTCCGCTCACCATGGCGGATCTAATAGAGCTCTCTCGCGCCACCACCGTTGCCCGCATTCTCGAGCGCGACGACTTCAGCAAGCGCTTTCGGGGCGGGGATCCTATAACTCTGACAGAGCTTCTCTACCCGTTAATGCAAGCTTACGACTCGGTCGCTGTAGACGCCGACGTAGAGTTGGGCGGTACAGATCAGCTTTACAATCTTCTGATGGGTCGCCAGATAATGGAGTACTACGGTAAGGCTCCCCAGTGTGTCCTTACCACCCCTCTTCTTGTGGGCACCGACGGCACCAAGAAAATGAGCAAGTCCTTGGGTAATTACGTCGGGGTCGCCGAGAGCTCGCGCGAGGTTTTCGGCAAGGTGATGAGCATCCCGGACAAGGCTATGTCCGACTACTACTCTCTCCTGCTCGACCGATCTCCGCCGGCGGCAGAACCCGTCGAGCAAAAACGCGAGCTCGCACGCTCTCTGGTGCGAACACTTCATGGTGAGAGCTCGGTAGCCAATGCCGAGAAGCACTTCGACGCCGTTGTCAGGCGCGAGGTCCCTGAAGATGCCCCCGAGATCCTCCTTCCGCCGAGGGATGAAGCCTGGATCGTTGACCTCATTACGAACGCAGGGTTCGCCAACACCAACGGCGAGGCACGCCGCTTTATACGAGGAGGCGCGGTGCGACTCGATGGTGAAGTTGTCGAAGACGAGAGGCTCTCCCTGCCTGTCGAGGCCTTGACGGGCTCGGTACTTCAGGTTGGAAAGCGCCGTTACGCCAGGCTTGTCACCCCTGCCTGAAACATTGCTGAAACTTTTTTCGACACCCGGCTTGACGTAGTACTCAGCCGCGCTACAATACCCCTCGCCGACACCTCAGACGGCCCCGGCCCAGAGCCGGGAGGGTGGGAATCTAAAGGTTCTACACAACGCAGAGGTAACGCCCCGCCGAGAGGCGAGGGGCTTGAGTCGGCTAGAAACGCAGAGAGAGAGGTAACGAAAAATCCTTGTGATTGTCTTTGACAACTCAGGATAAGTTGCTATAATCCCTCTACCGATGACCGGAAGCGATTTGACAACCGAGGCGGCGCTATAGGGTAACTTCCCGACAGATAGGGAAGAAGCTCGCGGCCCACTCACCGAGTGGGTTTTTGTTCGCTCGCAGGGAGTCTAACTCCCGGTCCTAGCTCCGCCGAGAGGCAGGGGTTTGGAGGCCTTGAAAACTGAATAGTAGCGAAAGACCAAGTAGTGATACAGGTAAACCTGTCATTACGCTGGGACTGACTCTCCGCGATCC
>CADCVD010000089.1 GCA_902806055.1 uncultured Rubrobacteraceae bacterium | reverse complement strand
CCTCCGGTGTTGAGTATTCTCGGAAGCCCTGGCCTTTACTTATGAACCTTCCTTGACCTCGATTATCTCGTCCGCAGTGGAGGACCTTCTGCCCGTCCGCTTGGCGGTTTCAGCGCCCTCCTGAGCAGCCTGGTTGGCCTCCTCCTGGTTCTGCTGGGCGGTCTGGTTAGCCGTCTGGGCAGCCTGCTGCGCAGCCTCTCCGGTAGCCTGTCCGTTCTGGCTTGCAGCCTGGCTCATCGCCTGCACGCTCTGCTGGGCCGCCTGCCCCACTGCCTGCACTCCCTGCTGGGTCGCCTGGCTCGCAGCCTGCATGTTGTTCTGCGCTACCTGAGTCGCAGACCTCAACGTCTCCTGGTAAAAAGACAACGCAGAGTTCAAGAACTCAGAGTAGACGTTCGTGGACTCCTGGGTAAGGGTCTGCAGAGCCTGCTGCTGGCGATCGCTCTGCTCCTGAACCGTCTGGGCCGCCTGGCGGTTACCCTCGGTCTGGCTGTGGAGGGTCTGGATCCAGTTCTGGAAGAAGTTCTGAGTGAGCCGTAGGTTGCTCTCCTGCAGAGAAACAGTCCTATCGGCGGCTGTCTGAAACGCCCGCTTGGCCGAATCGGTTAGCTCTTCGCTGGCCTGGTTTATGTTCTGTACCTGCTGCTGATCCATAGTAGTAGCTCGTCTCCTCTTCGCTGTCTTAGTTAATAAGCACTTGCTTCGTACGCTATGTTCATACCGCATCTAGATGTAGCCAAAACATCGGCTACGTGAAGTGGTTAACAACAAAAGTCCAAAGACGCTACGCATAGAGTTTTAAGTTAGGGCTGGGTTGCCTCTATTCAGCGGATTGCCGCTAAGACGTTTTCTCGGAAACCCAGTTGTTGATATCTCCGGCCCCCATTGAGGCCGGCGACTGCTTTCCCACTCCCCCGCTTCTCCGGCCTGTTTTCTTGCCCGCAGCGGCGCGAGGATTACCCAGGACGGGCGCGGAGCCGGTCGGTAGGTAAACGAGTCTACGGGGTGGGAAGTCCGCGAGCGTGGGTACGATGCCCCAAGGATTCAGGCGAACTACGGAGGAGAGCGTGGCGAAGAAAGAGATACCCCAGAAGTGGATCGGGGACGAAGTAGAGGTAAGCATCCGTACCGACATCCCGGAAGAGGCTGCGGGGAAACTCAAGGAGGTGAACGACGCTGGCATCGTCGTTGCGTTCATCGTCAAAAGGGACGACAAGGACTACCGGCGCACCGTGTTCTACCCTTGGCAGATCGTCAACTGGATCAGACCGGCGGAGGTCGAGCCGCTCTAATCCAGCGACGAGCTGAGTAGGCAACTTGAGGCCCTCACAGAGACCCCACAAGCCCCGGAGAGCGCCAACGAAGATGCAGAGTGGCCAGAGAGAGACACCCCCGCGGACGTTGGAGAGGCTCAGGAGGGCGTAGAGCGTCGGGGTTGGTGGCGGCGTAGGTGGTTCGGAGTGGAATAAGAGAGGGGGAACTGATGAGTCGAAAGAAGTTCCTGAAGCTGGGCGCCGCCTATGGGGTAGCGACCGCCTTGGCGTTGCTCCTCACCGCCTGTGGTGGTGGTGGCGGTGAGGGTGGCGAGGACACCGGAGGAGGCGGCGGCGGATACTAGCGCCCTCTGTTCACTAGGTTGCCGCGAAGACGTTTTCTCCGAAACCTATATTCAGAAGGGCGCATACAACTCGCCTCGGTGTAGCTAATTTGTCGTGAGCGGCACCCTACGAAACCAGACCTCGCCCACAAGATGTAGCGTCGACGGATGGATATGCAAAGCGCGCGA
Source organism: uncultured Rubrobacteraceae bacterium (assembly GCA_902806055.1). Classification (GTDB taxonomy): domain Bacteria; phylum Actinomycetota; class Rubrobacteria; order Rubrobacterales; family Rubrobacteraceae; genus Rubrobacter_F. The sequence goes on along the minus strand of CADCVD010000089.1, from coordinate 31,116 downwards.
GCGCCTGGGCTCGTCGTCCGCGCCACGCTTGAGTCTGAGAGAGGTGAGCGCTTGCGGTTCGAGGCGGTGGGCTAGCGGGGGGCTCTTCGCACCCCCGGGATAGCCGTAGCTGCTCCGCCCGGTACTCCGGTATTGGCAGCCGCACGCTTGTTTGCTCTACGGTGTTCCCGTACCTCGCCGAGACATTGTGCACCGCCCACAACGCACAGTCGAGAAGCCCTCTCGATATTCCTTCAGACAGTCTCGGATAACGAACTCTCCAAAGTTCGTTATCCGCCTGCGTCCCCAGTGCGGCAGCAAGAATACGCCATATGGGGGATGCGCCAGAGCATACAAGCTTGGTAGGTTTTCTGGCTATATAAGCAGGTAGAGGCTCAGAGCCACGTACCGAAGAAGCTTCTGGGCACCTGGGGAGCGTCGGGAGCCAGTAGCAGTGCAACCGGCTGCCGCAGGACCTACTTAGGACCGGTTGGGCGACCCCGGCAACGAGAACCTCTCTGGCGGCGTTTATCGAAGGACTACGGGAAGATGGTATTGAGATAGAGCCGCTTGACGAGCGCCTGGCGGCTACGCACGCCGACCTTCTCGAAGACGTTCTGGAGGTGTTTTTGGACGGTGTCCTCGGTAACGTAGAGGGCTTGCGAGATCTGCCGGGTCGAAGCGCCACGCACCACGAACCCGACCATCTCCTCTTCCCTGGGGCTCAGACCGTAGGCGGTCGTGTGCAGCCACGCCATCTCTTTAAACCCGGCCGGCTCGATGACGATCACCGTCTCGCCCGGGCTGCTGAGATGCTGCGACTCGCTCAAGGAAGCGTGCAGCGTTAGCCACCGGCCGGATCGCGCCCGCACGCAGACGCGTGGGACGCTGGCTCGATCTCGCTCCGTCTGCGGTCTTAGTGCTCGGCGCAACGCCCCTACCGCCGACCATATTACCGTCGGGAGGCCGTCGCCTTCCCGCCACCCAGGACCAAGGTCTCCTAAGTCTCTTAGCCAGCGTTCGGCGGCTTCTGTGTAGTGCAAGACCCGACCCCGCTGGTGGAGGACCAGTACTCCAGGGGCTCCTCCGCCATTGTCCTCAGGAGAAGCCTGAGAGCGAAGCGCCGCTGCTTTGAACCCGGCGCCCAGGTGTGGAGCGATTCGACGCATGAAGGTGACCTCGCGTGGGCTAAAGTCGGGGCGGCCTCTCTCCCGTATCGCGCAGATGGCGCCCCAAAGCTCCTGGCTTACGGTGAAAACGCCGCGCGCCTCATGCCCAAAGCCCTCGGGGCCCAGGAACTCCCGCCAATGCAGGGAGCGCTCGAGGTGGCCCCCGGTGGCTTCTGAGAGCAGGGCTACCGGATGCCGGTTTCGCGCCATCCAGTTGAATTCGAGCACGTCGTCCTCAAAGTAGATGTGCTCGAGGAAGAAGTGCGCCCTGACCGGCTGGTCCGGCTCTTCGGTGAACGAGCCCGTGGGCAGTCCACTCAAGGGATCAATCCTTAGAGCCCGATAGGTATCGATTGGCACCGCGTGCCGTAGACGCGCGACCACCTCCCTGAGCAGAGTCGTTTCGTCGAGACCAGAGAGGCACAGACGCTTGATCTCGCTGAAGACCCGCTCCTCAACAACAGCGCTTGGACTCATGGCTCTACGCTTCCATTGGGGTTAGCACTCCTGATTTTGTATCGTACATCGCTTTTGCGATCCGCTCAAACGCGAGAATTACAGATTTCTGGAATATGCAACTCCCAAAAACGAAGCTAACGTAAGAGCAGAGCAGTCGGGAGAAAGGAGAATACATATGTCGGCCAAAGCGATAAACGAAATACATACTCGAACGACTTCGTGGGTCAAGGTGTTGTTGGTTACCGTCCTCGTCGGGATTGCGGCCTTTATGATGGGCCCCATCATCTGGCCCCCCGCCGAGGGGAACCCATCACCCAGCGCCACCCAGATCCCCTTCCTGCTCTTCCTCAATCTGGTGCAGGCCACGGTCCTGGGGTTGGGGGTTTCCTTCCTCGCCTTCGGGCTGTCCGTGATGCGTAGAATCTCCCCAGACTCGAGGGTGAGGGCGTGGGCTATGTACCTCTCTATCGCCTACCTGATGGTCTCCTGGTGGCCGCACATCAACATGCACGTCCACAACGGCCCGAATAACCTGCAAGGGATGATCTACATCGACTACCTCTTCCACTTGCCTTCGATGATCGCTGCTCTCGTTGTGGCCTACTGCTTCTTCTCTTTATTACGGGAGAGGGACGAAAAGCGGAAATCAGTGAGATAAGCGAGTGGCGGAGGAGAGACTCATACCGAACAGACAGGCACCCGGAGCGATGGACATCGCCGCGCGAGGACCTCGATCTCCCTGCGATTACCTTGCGACGCAGGTCTCACTAGTACCGTGCGTATGGTGGAAAAGGTTACTACCCGCCTTCAGGAAGCGGGAGGAAGGAGGAGAAGAGATGCATCACCTACAGATCGAACATCCAGTCAGCGACTTCGACACTTGGAAGGGGGCCTTCGACAGCTTTGCCGACTTCAGACAGCACTCAGGCGTGCGCCGCTACCGAGTCCTCCAACCCACTGACGATCCGAACTACGTTATTATCGAACTTGAGTTTGACAGCTCAAGCGAGGCGGAGTCTTTTCTAGCCGCCCTACAGCGTAACGTTTGGTCATCGCGGGAGGCAGCGCCAGCCCTGCGCGGCGAGCCGCAGACGTGCATCGTCGAGGCGGTAGAGGTAGAGGAATATTGACTCCTGGGTGCTTCCTAAGGACTCGTGGTTGGACCGCGTCTGTGCCCCTTTCGACACTTGTTCGCGAACTGCCCATGCGACCCGCGAATTAGAAGTCCGCAAAGATGCCAGCTAGTGTGGTTCTGACAGAGCTGTTAGGGGTGTGGAGATGGCCTGGCAAAGGCGGATTGCAGTGCGGTTGCAGTAGGGCTCGATCAGTGCAAGGTACGACAACGCCCCGCCAGCCTTGCGCGCCGTGCTCGGTAGCCTGGAGAGCACAGGTGGCGATATCGTAGCAGTGGCGGTGTCTCCCTAGCCCGGAGGGTAGGCCGGGGAGACCCACGGCTGCCGCGGGGGCGTACCGGGATAACCGTGGCCGCCCCGGTGAGCCGCACAGCCGTGCCAGCAACGGCGAAGCTCTCGGCCACACCCAGACCCATCGTTCCGGCACCGATAATGGCGGTGCTGCGTGGCCAGCCGCGGGCACCGGATGATTCGGTCTCGCTCATGAGGGCTCTCCTCTAGGCCATGCGCTAGGTGCGGAAACGTACCTAGCGCATGGCCCGAACGCTCTCAGCTAACCTAGCGCGCCTCGGGTTCCGCTCGGAGCAGCCGGATCCTTGTCCGGCTGCTCCTCGATGATATCTCCTCGGTATGTCTCCGCCGCCGTAACGACCGCTATGATGGTTATAAGTGCCATCCCGGCTAAGTACCAAGCAACCGCCGTATAACCGTAATATCCAAGCAGCGCGGTAGCGATGAGCGGCGAGAGTCCGCCCGCGAGCACCGACGCCAGCTGGTAGCCTAGAGATGCTCCACTGTAGCGGACGCGCGTGCTAAACATCTCGCAGAAGTAGGCCGCCTGCGGGCCATACATCGCATCGTGGCCAAGGACCAGTGACAGTATGATGGCAAGCCAGATCAGGGTGGCCGACTCGGTGTTCATGAGCCAGAAGAAGGGGAAGGCGAACAGCAGCGAGAACACCGCGCCAAAGAGGTATACCGGCCGCCGGCCGACACGATCGGAGAGCCAACCCCAAAACGGGAGGCTGACGAGCCCGAGGCCGGCAGCGATCAAGACGCCGGTCTGAGCGACACCACTCTCCAGTCCCAGTCCTGTGGTTACGTAGGTGAGCACAAAGATGCTAAAGATGTAGAAGGCTCCGTTCTCGGCGATGCGCATACCCATGGCCTGAAGGATCTGCTTGGGAAAATTGCGCACCACATCTACTATAGGCATCCCGGCTTCGGTGTGGCTCTCTCTCACCTGGTTAAAGGCCGGCGTCTCCGAGATTCTTAGCCGGATGAACAGCCCCACCCCTATCAGGATGATGCTCAGCAGGAACGGTATCCGCCAACCCCAGGCCAGCCACGCCTCTTCCGACATGCTCTGGTTGACGAGTAGAAAGACCAGGTTCGCGCTCAGAAGTCCCGCCGGAACTCCTATCTGGGGCCAGCTACCATAGAAGCCTCGTCTGTTGGGAGGCGAGTGCTCCACCGCCATCAGCACAGCGCCGCCCCATTCTCCCCCGATACCGAAGCCCTGGAGAAGGCGCATCGCGAGGAGCAGGATCGGCGCCCAGATCCCAATGCTTTCGTATGTCGGCAAGAGACCTATAGCAAACGTTGCGCCCCCCATTATCAGTAGCGTGAGGACCAGCATCGCCTTGCGGCCGATCTTGTCGCCGTAGTGGCCGGCGACTATACCCCCGACCGGCCGGGCGAAGAAGCCAACAGCGTACGTACCAAAAGCGAGCAGCGTTCCCGTGAGCGGCTCGTAGCTGGGGAAGAACAGCTGATTGAAGACCAGCGCAGCCGCGGTCCCATAGAGGAAGAAGTCGTACCACTCAACGGTGGTACCTATCATGCTCGCGAAGGCTACCTTCCCAATCGAAGCCTGTTCCCCTACATCCTCTCCCCCGAGCCTGTCGACGGCCCCGTGTTGGTCATCGTTATTAGCCATTACCGCCTCCTTTCTCCATAATTTCCCCCCTGAATATTCTCATCAAGGTCCACTTTCGCGCAACCCTTATTACAGTACGATCACGGCCCGTCCTACGATCTCGCCCCGGTCCAGCGCTTGGTAGGCTGAGTCTGCCTCCTCCAGGGGGAGCTTCTCCGTGACCATCTGTTCCGGGTTCATGAATCCCCGGGCGACCAGCGAGAGAAGCTGGGGCATGTCGGCGCGGGTCCGGGCCCCGTAGGAACCTATGATGCGCTGGCTCCTACGCACTAGGCGGGTGATCTCGACTGGAGCGGTGGTCTTGCCTGGGGCGATGCCCACGGCTACCATCCTTCCCGCGTCCCGCAGCATCTCCGCGGCCTGCACGAAGGTCTGCGGCAGGCCCAGCGCCTCGAACGCCACATCCACTCCGTCACCTCCAGTAAGCTCTCTCACCCGGGCTACGGGGTCCCCCTCGGCGCTGTCACAATGTCGGTGGCCCCGAACCGTTGGGCAGCATCCAGTTTCTCCGGCACGATGTCAACGGCAATGATCTGTGAGGCGCCGAACCCGTTCGCGATCTGGACGATGTTCGACCCGACCCCTCCCAACGCCACCACCGCAACCCGTTCTCCGGCGCGCAAGTCCGCTGCATGGCGTACGGCGCCATAGGCGGTGAACACGGCACACCCTAGGATCGGTGATTCCTCCGGAGGGAGGCTCTCGGGTAAGGGGAAGACGTCGGTGGCCGGCACCACCGCGTACTCCGCGAGTTCTGCCATCGAGTACATCCAGAGCGGGCTACCGTCTCTCCTGAAGAGACGGGTGTTGCCGTCGTATAGCACGCCCTTGAAGCGATTGAGCGCGAAGAAGCGCTCGCACACGTCGTCTCTGCCCCGAGCACAGTACTCGCAAGCCCCGCAAGGCATGATGAAGCTCGCTACCACCGGGGTGCCCGCCGCTGGCCACTCGACTCCAGGGCCCAAAGCTTCCACGGTCCCCGAGATCTCGTGACCAAGAACCGCCGGCGTCGGGAAGGCAACCTCATTCTTGATCACGTGCAGGTCCGTGTGACACACCCCGCAAGCCGTTATCCTAACCAGAACCTCCCCCGGCTTGGGATCAGGGATAGGAATTTCCTCGATCTTTAGGGCAGTCCCGGGGGTTTCCAAAATCGCCGCCCGCATCAGGCCGTCTGCCACCGCGGATCACTACCTTTCTTTATGCCAACCGCATCCACCATCGGCCTGTAGCGCGCAGGATGTCCTACGCAGGCGTCTTATAGAGAGCCCTTTCGGAGAACGAGTAGCAGGCTAAGAGAGCGGGCACACCTAGAGCGAGCATGACGGTACCAGCGATATGCTGGGCGAACTTGTCCCGGGTATCGTCGATGCATCCACCGATTATGAGATCGGCCGGGAGTATACTCCGGTCGCGTTCGCCACCATCCCCGTCGAGGCAGCCTAGCCCAATCCTTCGGTTCTAGCCACCGGCTTCAATGTTACTCTCCACTGCAGAGCCAGGGTAGTTTGGATCTGAGTAGTAGCGTACGATCTCCACCTTGTTCTCGGTGTAGAACCTGACCCCGTCCTTGCCGGTGGCGTGCAGGTCGCCGTAGAACGAGTCTTTTATGCCGTTAAAAGGGAAGAACGCCATGGGCGCCGCCACTCCTACGTTCACCCCTAGCATCCCGGCCTCAACCCTCTCGCGCCAGTGTCTCACGGCGGCGCCGTTCTCAGTGTAGATAGAGCAGGCGTTACCGAACGGGGAGCCGTTGGTGAACTCTATGGCCTCGTCGAGGGTATCCACACGAACAACCGAGAGCACGGGGCCGAAGATCTCCTCGCGCCCCACCCGCATCTCGCCGGTCACCCGGTCGAGGATCGTGGCCCCCATGAAGAAACCCTCTTCTCGCGGCGGCTCGCGTCCATCGAGGACGACCTCGGCTCCCTCCTCCTCGCCGATGCCTATATACTCCCTGACCTTCTCGCGGTGTGAGTCCCGGATGACGGGCGTAAGCTCGCTCCCCTCCTCCTTGCCCGGCCCGACCTTCATCGCCCGGGCCTTCTCCTTGAGCGCCTCGACGAGCGGGTCAGCTACCTCTCCGACCGCGATGAGGACGCTGCCCGCGAGACACCGTTCCCCAGCGTTACCGTAGGCCGAGGCGACTATGTTGTCCACCGCCTTGTCCATGACGACGTCAGGCATCACGATCATGGAGTTCTTCGCCCCCGCAAGCGCCTGCACCCTTTTGCCGTGCGCCGCGCCGACCCTGTAGACGTGCTCGGCGACGGGCTTCGAGCCGACGAACGAGACGGCCTCTATGCCGGGATGCTCGAGGATAGCGTCCACCGCCTCCCGGGCCCCGTTGACGATGCTGAAGACCCCCTCCGGCAGCCCCGCCTCCTGCAAGAGCTCCCCGAGCCGCACGGCGGAGAGAGGCGTCCGCTCCGAGGGTTTCAGGATATATGCGTTCCCCGCGCCGATAGCTACGGGCAGCGTCCAGAGCGGCACCATGCACGGAAAGTTGAACGGCGTGATCGCCGCTACAACCCCCAGGGGATAGCGATAGGAGACGTTATCCACGCCGCGGGCCACGTCGCGCACCGTCTCGCCCATCATCAGGGTAGGCATCCCGCAGGCGAACTCGACGACCTCGATGCCGCGCCGCACCTCCCCGCCGGCGTCCTTCGCGTCCTTGCCGTTCTCCAGGGTAACCAGCTCTTGCAGCTCCCCGAAATGCTCCTCCAGCAACATCTTGAAACGGAACAACACGCGAGCCCGCTCCACCACCGGCGTCGCCGCCCATCCCGGAAAAGCCTCCGTAGCCTCCTTCACCGCCCTGTCGAGGTCCTCCGTGGTACTCAGAGGGGTTTCGGCCACGATCTCGCCCGTCGCCGGGTCGTAGACCGGCTCGGTGGCGCGTCCGCCACCCTCCTCCCAGGTTCCTCCGATCAGGTTCCTGACCTCCAGGCCCTTTTCCCTGGTCTCCTGCATCAGCTCAACCTCCTCCGCCCGCTCAAACTCTCCGGTCTCCCCAGCCGGTATGGTTCACAGCATACCATCGGCTCCAGCTCGCAACCGTTTGTATTGGCGTCACGCGTGGCATAGAGAGGGTGGACGAGATTTCCCTAGAAAGGAAATGAATATGAGAGCCATGGTAATGCCGGAATTCGGAGGGCCTGATCTCTTCGAGGAGCGTGACGTCGAGAGGCCGTCGCCCGGCCACGGGCAGGTACTAGTAAGGGTAATAGTCGCCGGGACCAACCCTATAGACGCTAAATTTCGAGCCAACGGCTCTTCGATGGGCTTTGAGACGCCGATCATCCTCGGGTGCGACGTCTCCGGCGTGATCGAGGAGATCGGCCCCGGCGTGACCGATCTCTCCCCCGGGGACGAGGTCTACTACACCCCGGAGATCTTCGGTCCCGGCTCCAACCAAGCTTATGCCGAGTACAACGTCGCCGCCGCTGAAATAGTCGCCAGGAAGCCCGCCTCCCTAACTCACGAGGAGGCCGCCGCCGTCCCTCTCGCCGGCGGCACCGCCTACGAAGCGCTTGTAAGACGGATCTCCCTGAAGGTCGGAGAGACGGTGCTGATACACGGCGGAGCGGGCGGCGTAGGCTCCTTTGCCATTCAGATCGCCCGCGCAGCAGGCGCCCGCATCCTCGCAACCGCCGGGACCGACAATCAGCAGACCCTGGAGCAGCTCGGCGCCGACGTAGCCATAGACTATACTCAGGGCGACTTCGTGCAGATAGCCCTCGACGAGACCGCGGGAGCGGGCGTAGACGCCGTCTTGGACGCCGTCGGAGGCGCCACCGTAGTCAACAGCATCCCGGCCGCCAGCACCTTCGCCCGTCACGCGACCATTCTGGGCGCGCAAGGAGACCTGACGCCGCTCTACGTAAACAACCAGACGCTCTACGGCGTCCTGCTCCTGCGAGAGCGGGCCAGGCTCGACGAGATGACCCGCCTCTTCGAGCGCGGCCAGATAAAGCCGCTGGTAGAGGAGACGCTAGATCTAAGCGAGGTCGGCAAGGCGCACGAGCGGCTCGACTCCGGGCACGGGCGTGGCAAGGTCGTGCTACGAGTGGCGGAAAGTTAGAACAGCCCGGAGAACCACCGGCTCCCTAGTAAACCTCTCCCTGCTGGCGGTCTGCGTCCGGCCAGGAGAAGGAAACAGCGCTTCCTCTAGCCGCGCACCCGGGCACTCCTTGACAGTAGCAGAGAGAGAAATACTATTTATTAGTATGAAAACTCGTGGCGCAGTATCAAGGGACGTTCTTGCCGGAAAGCTTGAGGAAGCCAGGGAGAGGACGCGGCTCTTGTTGGGGCCGGTAAGCGATGAGGATTTGGCCGTACAACACGATCCCATAATGAGCCCCCTGATCTGGGATTACGGCCATATCGGCAACTATGAGGAGCTGTGGCTGTTGCAGAAAGCCCACGGCAAGAGGCTCTCGGATCGGGAGCTCTACGACATGTACGACGCCTCTCTCTACCCCCGTGAGGAGCGTCCATCTCTGAACCTGCTTGACCGCAACGACGCGACCCTTTACCTCGACGCCGTTCGCAGAGCGGTTCTCGACACCCTGAGAGGCGCAGACCTCGCGGGCGACGACCCGCTTCTAGCGGAGGGGTTCGTCTACAACATGATCCTTCAGCACGAGGCCCAGCATAACGAGACCATGCTCCAGACCCTACAGCTGATGAATGGCGGCTACAAGCCCGAATCTAGCGTCGAGCTCCCGTCCGGTGGAGCGACGGTTGAAGAGATGGTCCACGTCCCGGGCGGCGAGTTCGTCATGGGGACCGATGACCGCTCGCAGGCCCTGGACAACGAGCGGGGCGCGCACGTCGTAGACCTGCCCGGCTTCTACATGGACGCGACCCCCGTCACCAACGGGGCCTATCTCCGGTTTGTCGAGGACGGAGGGTATGAGAGGCGGGAACTCTGGAGCGAGAAGGGCTGGGAGTATATCAAGAAAGAAGAGATAGCCGCACCGAAGCACTGGTACCAGCCCGAGCCGCACAGCTGGTGGACGGAGCGCTTCGGCTTTGACGAAGCTCTCAACCTCTCGGCTCCGGTCATGCACGTCTCCTGGTATGAGGCGGATGCATACGCCCGGTGGGCCGGCAAGCGCCTCCCAACGGAGGAAGAGTGGGAGAAAGCAGCCTCTTGGGACCCCGAGAAGGGTAGCAAGAGGCTTTATCCTTGGGGTGACGGAGAGCCCATGCCCGAGCACGCCAACCTCGACCAGCTCGCCTTCCGGGCGGCGGAGGTTGGGGCATACCCCAAGGGAGCGAGCGCCTACGGCGTTCTAGGTATGGTCGGCGACGTCTGGGAGTGGACCGCAAGCGACTTCTACGCCTACCCCGGCTTCGAGTCCTTCCCGTACAGGGAGTACTCCGAGGTCTTCTTCGGTCCGGATTTCAAGGTTCTGCGCGGCGGCTCCTGGGCTACCCGTCCAGCCGCTATACGCAACACCTTCCGCAACTGGGACTACCCGATAAGGCGTCAGCTCTTCGTCGGGTTTCGTTGCGCGAGAGATAACTAAGGAAGCAGAAGGTAAACCGGAGGCGTGTTCCCTTAAAGACCGCGGTGCGCGGTACGCTCTGGAAGAGTCTCTACTAGTGAAACGAGATGTTTTCATCACACAACTGACGATTCGTCCGGAAGCTGACCACTAGAGATGTGCCGCATCGTGGCGTATCTTGGTGAGCGAGAGATACCACTCTCTTCTGTCGTTTTGGAGCCTAAACACTCCCTGCTCGTTCAGAGCTACGCTCCCGAGGAGATGATGAGCGGGGTAGTGAACGCGGACGGGTTCGGGGCCGGCTGGTACGTCCCCGAGGTGGATGGCGAGCCTGCCGTTTACCGGTCGAACGCACCGATCTGGGCCGACAGAAGCTTCGCCAGCATCGCACCTAAAGTGTCCTCCGCCATAGTCCTCGCCGCCATACGCAGCGCGACACCGGGCCTTCCAGCCGAGGAGAGCGGCGTCCCTCCTTTCTCATCCGGCCCTTTCCTCTTCGCGCACAACGGCGCGATAAAGGATTTCCGCGCGACCGCCATGCGTCCCCTGCGCGACCTTTTGAGCGATGAGTCGTACTCCGGCCTTCTCGGCGTCGCGGACTCTGAGACGGTCTTCGCCCTCCTCCTCGACGGGCTACGCGGGGGAAAGGTGCTCCCGGGAGACGCGGAGACCCTCGCCGAAGCGACCGCCGAGACCGTGCGCCGCGTCTCGACCCTCTGCACAAAGCTAGGAGTCTATGCCTCCCTGAACATCGGGGTTACCGACGGACGGGCGATGGTCTTTACTCGCTACTCTACAGAGGGACCGGGTAACTCGCTGTACCTGATCGAGGACGGAGGAGCCTCCCCGGATGCCCTCATAATAGCCTCCGAGCGCCTCGACGGAGACCCTGGCTGGCGCCCGGTCCCCGACCGGAGCGTCCTCGCGGTCGGCCCCGGAGGCGTAGTAACTATGAGTTCGCTGTAGAGGGCAAGGGCCGAAAGACAGAGTCCAGGTTCCGGTACAGCGTTATATGGATGAGGACGCTCTCCATGAGAGGCCCATACAGGATGACCTAAGTTCGATGGCCGACGAGACGCCCGAGAAAGGCTCTCCCGGGCGTCTCGTCTCCGGACGCGTCTACTGCGGCTTCGAAGCAGCCGCGGTTGCCTTCGAGACGTACTCCATCATCTCTCGCATCCGACGAGTATCTATACCGTAGATGGTCCCTTCCTGCTGCCACATGTTGCCGACAGAGCGTTCGATACCGGTGTTGCCATCGGTAAACTCCTGAACAAGCTCCATCCAGCGTCCGGCGAGGAGTTGAACCCGATCGTCAGACGGATCGGTACCCTTCTCCATCTCGACCCGCACCTGCTCCATGAGCTCCGTCCACTCGGCCTCTGCTCGTTGGATCCTCTCCTCACCCAGGTTACGTCTCCTCTGATCCAGCTCCTCTAGCTGCTCAGGGGCATAGTACTTCTCCAACCTCTCTGACATGCTGATCACCTCCATGATCGTTTCTACACACTCTTCGACGGAGACCTCCCCCGCCGGACCAAGCCGCGCCGCTACCGCCTCCAGGCTGTTACACAGCTTCTGCTGCAGTTTGATCTGCTCCCTCAACCGTGCGAGGTGCAGATCGATCACCCGACGTAAGGAGAAGCCTGGCCGGTCCAGACAGTCCCGTACCTCCGCCAGCCCGAAGCCTAAAGCGCGGAGCGATTTGATCTGCTGCAGGCGTGCGACATCGCCGACGTCGTACAGACGGTGCCCCGCCTCCGTCCGGCGAAGCGGCGAGAGCAGACCGATCTCGTCGTAGTAGTGGAGGGCGCGAACAGAGAGCCCGGTCTCCCGCGCCAACTCACCCACCTTCCAGCTTGTACGCCGCAAAACGCTCCCTCCTCTCCTCTTCATCGCCTACAAACACAGCGTACAACCTTACGCAGCGTGAGGATCAAGGGCTCTGCGGAAAATTTGATCGGTTTGTGCGGCTGCCCGGAGTGATGGAGAATTGCAGACGGGTTCCGGGTCGGCGAGTCTGGGGAGGAGCGAAGTGTTTGGTAAATTCGAGGAGATAGAGGTCTCTATCGAGAACCGGGTGGCGACGGTAACGCTCAACCGGCCCGATCGCTCCAACGCACTTGGCGTCAGAATCGTCGAGGAGCTCGCGCGCGCTTGTAGAGATAGAGGGCGCCGGAGACGTGAGAGCGCTCATATTGACCGGCGCCGGGGAGAAGGCGTTCTGCTCGGGGGCGGACCTGAAAGAGCGGCGCGCGATGGAGGCCGACGAGAGGTGGGCGCACAACCGCGCCCTGAACTCCTTCGCCGAAAGCCTCGCCCGGCTGCAAATACCGACCGTTGCCGCCATCAACGGCCTCGCTTTGGGCGGGGGGTTCGAGATCTCACTCGCCTGCGATTTTCGCGTCGCCGCCGACCACGCTACGTTCGCCCTCCCGGAGGTCGGTCTCGGCATAGTCCCCGGAGCGGGGGGGCACCCAGCGCCTCCCTCGCCTCATAGGCCCGAGCAAGGCCAAAGAACTGATACTGACCGCGCGCAGGATAGACGCCGCTACCGCGCTCGAAATGAGCATCGTAAATAAGGTAACCCCTAAGGATGAGCTACTCGGAGAGGCACGGTCTCTCGCCGAGGAGACGGCTAAAAACAGCCCGCTCGCCCTCGCTTACGCCAAGGCGGCGGTGGACATCTCGATCGAAACTTCCCTTGAACAGGGCTTGCGGTTCGAGACGGCCGCCATACGGGCCACGCTCGCCTCAGAGGACTACCAGGCCGGCCTCACCGCGTTCGCCGAGAGACGCCCCCCGAGTTCCCTCCCCTGAAGGCCCGCCGGATAACCTAGAAAGCCTCGCCACGAGAGTTTCACGACGAAGAGGATTAACGCTCGTCGAGCTTACGGAGCTCCAGCAGCCCGATGAAGCCTACGAACTCTCTCAAAGGCAACAAACGATACATGTCGACGATGAAGGTCCGTCAATTTGCATCCGGTCCAGAACCTCACGCACAGATACGCGGCTGCAAGCATCGTGTTCACTTTGCAGGTTACCAGGCGGTCTCTACCATTCTTTCAACGGCTTTAGCGTGACGGGCAACGCCTTAAGGCTCTCTGCCAGTTAAAGCAGTGGCGTCCCTAGAACTCTCCACCCGGCAGGCGGCCAAGAAACGTCTGGAGCGGCTTTACGGAGCTGTCGAAGTAGCAGGTTAGATACTGCTCAAGGTTACGTGTTAGGTGGTTTCTCACGAGAACTTAGGATTTAATAGGGAAGAGTTGTAGTGAGATCCGTCGGCTTCTCTTTTGGACGAATTGACTGAACACCATAGCCACAGAGACGGTGACGATCCGCCTATCACGGCGGTAGCGTCGCGTCGCGTCAAGCCGGGCCGTGAGAAGGAGTTCGAGGTCTGGATCTCCGGCATCCTCGACGCGGCGAACGAGTTCCCCGGTTATCTCGGCTCCAACGTCATCCGGCCGAGCGGTCCCGAAGACGACGAGTACCAGATCGTCTTCAAGTTCGACCACGCGAGCAACCTCAAATACTGGGAGAGCTCCGAGGAGCGCCGCCTCTGGCTCGACGAATCACGAGACCTTATTAAGGAAGAGCCGAGAATACGAATCCTTACCGGCCTCGAGACCTGGTTCACGCTCCCCTCCAAAGAGGGCGCCCCTCCCCCTCCACGCTATAAGATGGCGGTCGTCACCTGGATCGCGGTATTTCCGCTCGCTACCGTGGTGTTTATGTTGCTCGATCCCCTGCTCGGCGGGTTCCCCGTGGTACTACGCACGCTGGTCTTTACCCTGGCGATGGTCTCGCTCATGACCTACGTGGTGATGCCCCGCATGACACGGCTCTTCTCCTTCTGGCTCTACCCGAAGAAGAGCAAGTAACGTTCCATTACCAGGCGGTCCACCCTCCGTCAACGGGGTAAACACCTCCGGTAATAAAACTGGAGCTATCCGAAGCCAGAAACACTACTAGATCCGCGATCTCGGCAGGCTCCGCCATCCGATTTAGAGGGGTGCGGTCGGTGAGAGCTTGCCGGAGTTTCTCGTTCTGTTGGAGACCTGCCGTAAGGTCGGTTGTTACGTACCCGGGCGCCACGGTATTGACCCGGATGTCGTACCGGGCCCAGTCTAGCGCCATGGTCTTGGCCATCCCGGCCAATCCCGCCTTAGACGCCGTGTAAGCCGCCAGACGCGGGTCGCCCACGATGCTGTTGAGCGACCCTATAAAAACGATCGAGCCAGACTTGCTCTCGTCAATGAGCTGGCGGGCGAAAGCCTGCGCCGCCAAGAACGCCCCGGTAAGGTTGGTGGCGATGATGGAATCCCAGGCTTCCTCATCGATCTTTTCGGCCGACGCGTACACCGGGCTGACGCCGGCGTTGTAGATCAAGACATCTAGAGTACCCCGCTGAGATTTAAACTCCTGCACGGCCTCGCGTATCTGGGCGCGATCCGTGACATCTAGAGCGTGCCCACTGACCGGCTGCCCGTAGGTCTCTGCGATCTTCGATGCGGCTTCTGAAACCTTGTCAGCATCCCGGCCCGTCAAACCGACCTCGGCTCCCAGCTCCGCAAAACGTTCGCCGATCGCCCGACCGATCCCGCGGGTGCCGCCCACTACTAGCACGGCTTTCCCCTGTACGTTGGCTATGCTCATTCTCACCCTCACTCCCCGCGCCAGATGTTCGTCATGCTCTAAGACACCCCGGGCTTTACGCAGCCACTTGGGATCAACTTACGGCTTTCCCGCAGATCCTCACATACGGGACCTTCGGCCAGCACCTTCCTCTATAGCTCCTCGACGAGCGAGAATCTACCCGACGCGCTTCGCCTGCCCCGCCCACTCCTTATCGCGCAGCACGAACTTCTGCACTTTGCCGGTGGAGGTCTTGGGCAGATCCCCGAACTCCACGGCGGCCGGGGCCTTGAAGCGCGCCATGCGCTCCTTGCAGAAGTCTATGATCTCTTGCTCGGTTGCTTCCTTTCCTTCCTTTAGAGCAACGAACGCCTTCGGCCGCTCGCCCCACTTCTCGTCCGGTATGGCGACGACGGCGCACTCCAGGACGGCCGGGTGCTTGTCTACTACCTGCTCTATCTCTATAGAGGAGATGTTCTCGCCGCCAGAGATGATCACGTCCTTGCTCCTGTCCCGTATCTCGACGTACCCGTCCGGGTGCCAGACGGCTACATCGCCGGAGTGATACCAGCCGCCCTTGAACGCCTCTTGCGTGGCCTCCTCATTGTTGAGGTAGCCCTTCATCACGGTGTTGCCGCGGGTTACGATCTCTCCGAGGGTCTCGCCGTCGCGGGGGACGTCGTTCATCTCCTCGTCTACCACTCGCGCGAGGTGGGATATCACGTGGGCCTGTCCCTGGCGGGCGAGCATGCCGGCCTGCTCCTCGACAGACAACTCGTCCCAATCCTCGTGCCAGGCGCAGATGGTGGCCGGACCGTAGGTCTCGGTGAGCCCGTAGAGGTGAATGGGGCGAATGTTCAAGTCCTGAAACTGCCCGAGAAGCGTGGGCGAAGGGGGCGCTCCTCCGATGGCGGTGGCCACCTCCCATTGCATCCGGTGCGCCTTCTCGTGGTTCACCATACCGATCTGCACGGTGGGCGCGGCGCAGTAGTGGGTGACCCCCTCGGCCTCCAGGAGATCCCAGATCTTATCCGGCTCGACCTTGCGCAGACAGACGTGCGTCGCCGCCATCGACGTGACGCCCCAGGGGAAGCACCAACCGTCGCAGTGGAACATTGGAAGGATCCAAAGATAGACCGAACGGGAGTTCATCTCTATCCCCGTCGCCACGCCCAGAGCGTTGAGGTATGCGCCGCGGTGGCTGTACATCGCGCCCTTGGGCTTCCCCGTGGTGCCCGAAGTGTAGTTGATGGCGATGGTCTCTTCCTCATCCTCCAGTACGCTGGGTAGCGTCTCGGGCGAGCCGTCGGCCAGGTAGTCCTCGTAGGGGTCACCGGGCTCCCCGGTATCGTCGATGCGTACGATCTCTATCCCCGAGGTGTCCAGCGGCTCCACGAGCTTCTCCAGCTCCGCGTCCACGAAGAGCATCTTCGAGCCCGAATGCTCGAGGATGTGTCCGACCTCCTCGGAGCCCAGGCGCGTATTGATAGGCACCAGTACGCACCCGGAGGCGGGCACCGCGAAGTGCGCCTCCAGCAGCGGGGGGATGTTGGGGGCGAGAAAGGCTACCCTATCTCCTTTTTGAAGCCCCGCGTCGCGCAGCCTGGAGGCCAGGCGATTGACCCTTTCCTCGAACTCCCTGTAAGTATAACGCCGGTCTCCATGCACCACGGCGACCTTCTCCGGGAACACGTGGGCGCTACGCCTGAGAAAGCTTACCGGTGTAAGCTCGTCCCGGTACACCTTTTCCTGGTGTTCTTGCATAAAGCAACTCCTTCCCCTTAACCTGCGACATATTCTTAGCCGGAACCTTTGTAGTCCAAACTTTCGGACCAGGCTACACGCGCCTCACGCCTTGTCTACCGTGATCGTCGGTCCGGTGAGCAGAAGATGAGCTTCAACGGTGAGCCTTCGGCAGGCCGCAGGAAGAGCCCAGTGCCTTTTCTCCTGGATCTACTTGAGTACCTCACGGGCTACTTCTTGCAGGAGCAGAGGTAGACACCCTGATTCGCTCGGAAAGGTATCCGTTCGTCTATCGCGTCAACGAGGACGTTCTCTGACATTTTCGATTACTTTGAGCGAGGCTCTAGCCAATCTCTTACTTGCGGCCACAGGTTTTTTCTCGCCCCCCGGCCGGTCAGCAGCCCTACATGCCCGGCATCCAGGACGATAAACTCTTTGTCCTCGCTGCCTATGAGGTTCATCGCGGCCTCGGCCTGAGGCAAGAAGACAAGGTGGTCCTTCTTTCCGGCGAGGTTCAGCATCGGCATCTTGATGTTGGAGAGGTCTACGCGGCGGCCGCGCAGCTTGATCTCCCCCTTGACGAGCTTGTTGTTCTGGTAGAAGTCCTGAACCCACTGCTTGTAAGCAGCCCCGGGCATCGGTATAGGATCGTCGGCCCACTTGTTCATCGCCAGCCAGGAATCCGAGAGGCCGTCTCGCACGAGAAGGTCCCACATGGTTACGTGGGTGCCGATGTAGTTGGTTACCGGGTTTAGCATGGCTGTTCCCGCGTAGGCGAACCTCGAAGGCAGGTTCCCGTAGGCGTTCGTGATGGTGTCTGGATCGTGGTTCTTCTCGCTGAACCACTGCCCGTAGAGTCCCGAGTTCTCCGGCGAGCAATCGATGGGCGTGGCTAGCAGGATCAGGTTCTTCAGCCCTTCGGGGAGGAGAGAAGCATACATGGCGGCCATCACGCCGCCCTGGCAGTATCCGAAGAGGGTCAACTCCTCGGTGCCAGAGATTCTCAGGACCTTGCGCACCGCCCGGGGCATGTAATCGAGGACATAGTCCTCAAAGGACATGTCCTTGTCCTCGGGACCCGGGATGCCCCAGTCGAGCAGGTACACGTCGAAGCCCTCGTTTACCAGAAACTCGATAAAGCTGTTGCCCGGTATCAGGTCGAGGCAGTACGGACGATTAAGCAGCGCGTAGATGAAGAGGATAGGAACCGGGTGCTTCTTCTCAACATCGGTCTCGTAGTGGTAGAGCTTGGCCTTATTCCTGGTCCAGACGACCTCTTTGGGGGTCTGGCCAGTGTCGATCTGAGCTCCCTCGGCGATTATCCTGATCCCTTTGGCGTACTTGTCAAACAGGTCCTCGCCGCCCGAGGGTGTGACGCTTCTCTCGGTCATGTGGTTCCCCTTTCCTGCGCACGTCTTTCACCGCGTAGCCCGGCCTTCAGCAGTTTCCCCAAACCTCCTGGAGGTCTACCCCCAACTCCTCGGCCTTACGCCGGGCCGCGTAGATTGCCTAGATCTCCTCCTGCGAGCCGGCCGCTTCGGAGCCGCCATCGGCAGCGGCGCCGAGAGCCGAGAGCAGCCGATCCAGCTTACCCTCTACTCGTTCGAGACCGGAGCGGTTCTCCTCCAGCTTCCTCTCCAACTCCTCCATCCGATCCCCGAGTGCTTCCACGCTCTCGGCCGTAGCCGGTCTGGAGTAACCATGCTCGAACTCCTCGAACGCCTCCTCCACGCGGTCGACCTTGGCGTCCAGACCGACGACGAGCCCCGCCAACCGGGTGCTGTCGGAGCGGGTGGAGAGCTGAAGGTAACCGAAGTACTCCTCGGCAGCCTCCTGGAAAGTCTTCTCAAGGCTCGCGTAGCCCTCAAGAAAGCGGCGCGAATTCTCCAGGAACGACTCGTCTTCAAGGACCTCCCGGATCATCTTCGAGAGAGGCCCGCTCGTGGCGTTGTACAACCTCAGATAGAAGTCCAGCGGGTCGGTGGGGAGTTTGCCCCCCTGGAACATTTGCTTCCGAACCTCTTCGGACATCTCCGCCCAATGCGGGACGAGCCCCGCCA
Organism: uncultured Rubrobacteraceae bacterium; assembly: GCA_902806055.1. Lineage (GTDB taxonomy): Bacteria > Actinomycetota > Rubrobacteria > Rubrobacterales > Rubrobacteraceae > Rubrobacter_F. The sequence goes on along the minus strand of CADCVD010000089.1, from coordinate 12,477 downwards.
GGACCGTCCCCATACCGAAGGCTCTGCGCCAGGCCTCGGTCGTCGCCTCCGTCCACTGACGCCAGATCTCCTGGGAGTTCACAGATCCCTCAGACGGCTTCTGAGCCCCCTGCAGGTTGCCGAACCATTGCCGGTAAAGACCAAAAGGGTCCATGTAAGCCTCTTTATCACCCCCCAGCATGTTCGACCACATCTTAGAGCTCGTCTCGTACCACTGCCTCCAAAGCCCCGTCGGATCCATGCTTGCCCGGTACTCAGACCCTTCTGTCACCTTCACTCCCTTTCTTGCTTGGAGACGCCGCTTCCTTCGCCACCTCAGAAACTATATTGACATGTATCTGTCGTGGTTTCATCACTCGCTGCTCGCAACGGCCCAAAAAACCGGTCCCGCCTCCTCGGTCTTATCCGTGGCATCCTGTTTCGAAGCCCAAAGCGCTCCCGGACGTTAAGGCTAACGGCAAGGAGACCCGAGGATAGGGATCGGGCCCTGTAACTTCCACAATGAACGAGGAGAATAGTGCTACGCGGATACACATGGCGACCGACATCTAGGTTACTGGGAGGGCAGCTCGGTTCGGGCGCCGGACGATGCAAGACGTGGCGTTAGAGAGATAAGCAGGTTCTTCAACCACGTCGAGTACGAGATCGTAGAAAGAAGCGGCAGAGCCTCAGAGCAGTCCGCCACTGCGCCATTGTCAAGCGTGCGGTCTCAGCCCTGGCGAGCGTAGCCTTGGTCGCGGTCTTGCAACCACCTCGAAAGCTGCCGAACCTGGATTCGAACCAGGACTAAGTGATTCAGAGTCACTCGTGCTGCCGTTACACCATTCGGCAATATTCGGCGAGTATTCTACCCTCTATCGGCGCCGGCGTCGAGTCTCCGGGAGAGTCGAAGCGGTGAAGCAGCAGGCCGTGGTGCATAATCTTCTTCGCATCAGACGATGAAGGAGAAACCCTTGCCCGAGTACGACTCTTTGGCCGACCTCTACGACCTGGAGTACGGTCACGACTACGACCTGCCCTTCTGGCTCGCCCTGGCCGAACGCGAGGGAGACTCCCTGGTCGAGTGGGGCGCGGGGAGCGGTCGCCTGGCGATTCCGCTCGCAGAGGCGGATCTTAGCGTAACGGCGGTCGAGGTCTCAGAGGGGATGGTGGAGAGAGGCCGCGCCAAGAGCAGTACGGTCGAGTGGGTACGGGGGAATATGTGCCGTGTGGAGCTCGAAAAGCGCTATGACCTCGCTATCTGCGCCTTCAACTCCTTTCTCTGCCTCCTGAGCCTGGATGACGCGCTTACCTTCCTGCATAACGCGAGGAAGCATCTCGCACCAGGCGGGCTGCTCGGTATAGAGGTCTCCGCTTTCGGGCCGGAGGAGGTGCGTGATGAAAGCAGCCTCGGACTGCGACACGACTTCACCCGCGATTTACCGCGGGGAAGGCTGGAGCGGTTCAGCGTCTCACGCTACGACACAGCCTCACAGGTAATGGCGATACAGCTCTTCTACGAAACATACGGACGACAGGGCAATCTGGAGAGCAAGCGGCAGCACAAGCTGGCCATCCGCGTCGTAGGGCGGAGCGAATTAGAGTTAATGTTGCGGCTCGCGGGGTTTGAGGTCGAAGCTATCTACGGAGGGTTCGAAGGGGAGCCTTTCACCGCCGGGAGTGATCACTTAGTCGCGCTCGCCCGCCGACGCTAGCCCATTATCGGGTGCCGTCCTCCCTTACGTACGTCCAAACATGACCGCAAAACCTGTCCGTCACTCTCTCCCTCGGGCTATTTGCGGACTTTCTTCTCTACGGTCATACTGGACGGATAGGCTAGGGTAAGGGTCGGTGAACCTTTGGCGGAGCGACGAGTAGGGCTTGAGCAGGAGTTCTTCCTGGTAGACAAGACCGGCGCGCTCTCCGACCGGGCGGATGACTTTCTAGCCCGTTGCCAGGAGATGACTCAGGAGGCGGGACTGTCCCCGGAAGACCTCGCGAGCGAATGCGCTAGGGGGATGGTAGAGATCAACACCCCTCCAGCCTACTCCGTCCAAGAACTGACCGAATCCTACCTGGAGCGCCTGAACCTGGCCCTGCGTGCCGGACGGGAGCTCGGCGTCAGGCTCTACCCTCTGGCGACGTATCCATTGCCGATAACGCCGTCCCTTCGCGAGGATCTCAACTACGAGCTTCAGGCGCTTACGCTGGGACGCAGTCGGTTCCTCAACGCCGCGCGATGTACCGGCGTCCACCTGCACCTGGAGGCCCCGGAAGGAACCATAAACCTCGACACCATCGTCTCCCACGACGCGCGCGAAGACGACCGGGAGGAGTTGCTGAACCTCTACAACCTGGGAACGGCGCTGGACCCCGCCCTGGTCGCCCTTACCCGCTCCTGCCCGTTCTACGAGGGGATCGCGCCGGGCCTCGCAGTTCGAACCGTCTTCTACAGGGGTAACCCCGTCTTCGGCTGGGAGGGGCTCTACAAGGACCTGCCGGAGGTAGGCAACCTGCGGCCGTACGCCAGGAGTATAGAGGAGTTGATAGAACGCCAGCTCTCCAGCTACGAGGCGTGGCTCGCGGCGATGGACCGGGCGGGCGTAGAGAGGCGTCTCTTCTTTGAGACAGGCGGGAACGTCCTGAAGGCCTCCTGGAACCCGGTACGGATCAACGGGCACGGTACGGTCGAGCTACGCGGGGTAGACAGCAACTACCCACAGATCGTCCTGACCGTCACCGCGCTCGTCCATGCGGCCGCCGAGAGGATAAGAGACGAAGGCCTGACCGTTGAGCCGTACAAGGAGACCCGCGTGATGGAGGTACGAGGAGACAAGCTCCTTGTTCCGGAATTTGGTTACCTCGGCGGGAGACTCTCTTACGCCGCCGCGACGGGAGGGCTAGAGATGCCCGAAGTCTCCGCCTATCTCGACTCCGTCTTTGAGTTCGCCGTAACCGGCGGCGCGAAAACGAACCTCCTCTCCGGCTTGAGGCATCCGGATGGTTCGTACAGGGTTACGGAGGCGGAGATACTCGCATCATTTCCTCCTATATCCCCTCTCTCCACGGACGAAGGCTTGCGCCTCGTCCGCGAGTCTTGCGATGAGCTAGAGGAGCAGATCTCTTCCCTGCAACGGGGATCGCCATACCAACCCGAACAAGGGGCGAAGAAAGCTTAGGAAGTGACGCGAAACACGTCCCGATCCACGGTGCCTGTTCTCGAAGCGGGCGCAGTCTGCCGGGTACGCGGCACGCCGGTTACGCACAGAAGATGATCAGCGACGCACGGCCCTCAAGCAAGAGCTTGGTACCTGCCGGTCCGGCGATCGTTTTGTGTCCTCTGCGACCGGGTACTGGGATCCGAGAGCAGCCCGATTCTGAGGAGGAAGAGATGAGCGAGAGCCAAGAAGAGCGTGAACCGCTCACCGCTGGTGACAAAGCGCAGCCCGATGCGGAGAACGCGGGTGAGGATCTCTGCCCCCAATGTAACGGGACCGGTCGCTATAGAGACGAGGAGTGCACGAACTGCGGAGGCTCTGGGAAGGTCTTCGTCCCTGTTGGAACCCCGTAGCTGGTAGAGCCACTTACAGCAGGTAGCACCGACTCGCCGGCACGATCGCACCCAGTACTTCCGCGCTCATCTAGGGGCCGGCACGGAGAAGCGGAACGTAAAACTCACGGCTTCTCTCTCCAAAAGGCTCTCGCATCGCTCACACGGTCACAGCCTGCCGTTACGATGCTACGAGCTCCCTTAGAAGCGCGCCGCGTCGTCTGTAGGGGCGCGCCCCTCCCGCTTGCTCTTGCTGTGTTGCGGCTAGCTGTCGGCCAACGACTAGCTCACCACCGCGCCTGACGGTTGCAGAGAAGCTGCGCGAAGGAGCTACCAGCGAGTACTCTAGACCGCCTCGACGACCATCGCTATGCCCTGACCTCCACCGATGCACAGGGAGGCGAGGCCGTACTTCTTCTCCCGTCGCTTCAGCTCGTAGAGAAGGGTAAGAAGCACGCGAGCCCCGCTAGCCCCTACCGGATGGCCGAAGGCTACCGCTCCCCCGTTTACATTCACCTTCTCGCGGTCGAGGCCGAGTTCCTCCTCACAGGCTAGGTACTGGGCGGCGAAGGCTTCGTTGATCTCGATGAGGTCCATGTCGTCAAGAGAGAGACCCGCCCGCTTGAGGGCGAGACGTGAGGCCGGTACGGGTCCTATGCCCATGATGTTCGGGTCAACGCCCGCCACGGCCCAACTCACGACACGGCCCATCGGTTCCAGGCTCTCCTCGCTCACCGCGTTCTCGGAGGCGACTAACAGCATTGCGGCGCCGTCGTTGATGCCCGATGAGTTCCCCGCCGTCACGGTGCCGCCGTCCCTCTTGAAGGCAGGCCTGAGGTTTGAGAGAGCCTCCTGGTCCACGCCCTCCCGGATGTGCTCGTCCCTGGTTATCTCTACCGGGCCCTTGCGACTCTTTACCGTCACCGGGACGATCTCCTCAGCCAGACGTCCGCTCTCGGTGGCACGGGTGGCGCTCTGGTGGCTCCTGGCGGCAAAGGCATCCTGGTCCTCACGGGTTATGCCGTATCTCTCGGCAAGGTTCTCGGCGGTCGTGCCCATGCCGCAACCCGCGCGGTTGTCAGTGAGGGCCTCGCTCAAGGTATCGACGAGCACGTCGTTCCCCATCCTGATGCCGAAGCGAGCCTTGCGCGAGACGTAGGGGGCCTGGCTCATGTTCTCCGCCCCGCCAGCCAGGCCGATCTCCGACTCGCCGAGCTTTATGGACTGCGTCGCGGAGATAACGGCCTGAAGCCCCGATCCACAGAGCCGGTTCAGGGTAAGGGCCGGGGCCTCAATCGGAACGCCGGCGTCCAGCGCCACATGACGGGCGAGATAAGGAGCGCCTTCGTGGGCCTGTATGACGTTACCCATCACCACGTTGTCCACCTTGCTCGCGTCCAGCCCCGAACGCTCTAACGCCCCCTTCGCCGTCGCCACCCCGAGGTGGTGAGCCGTCGCATCTTTCAAGCCGCCCCCGAAGGAGCCAAAGGCAGTTCGGGCTCCGTTAACAACGAACACGTCGGTCATAATCCGCCTCCTGCGTCTCCTCTACCGTGCCGTCACCAACACCCCGTCAAGCGGCGTAGAGGTGAGGTTAGGCACATTATACCCCCCAACATCTCCTCAAAGCCCTCTGAGTACTAGGCAGCTTACCTCCGGTCTTCTACTACTCAAAGACGTGAAGTACGCTGCGTTTGCCGTAAGGTTGAATCCCCCGGCCTTTCTCTTCAAGGAAGTGGGCCTGCGAAGACTCATGCCAAGAAGCAGAGTTGTCGCAAGCCCCTAGCAAAAGTTTAGAACTTATGTAGGGAGAGGGTTAGGCCTTGATCTCTCCGAGCGCGGTGCCCTCGGCCAGGCTGGAGAGGACGCTCTCGCCTGTCATGTAGAGATCCGCCTGGCGGGCGGCCTTACGGCCCTCGGCGATCGCCCAGACTATAAGGGAGGCGCCCCTCTTAGCGTCGCCCGCCACGAAGACGCCGGGCTCTTTCGTGGCGAACTTCTCGTCCGCCGGGATAGCGCCCCGCTCGTTATAGCCAAGGTTCAAGTCATCGAGGAACCTGTCGCGCACCGGGCCGGTAAAGCCGATAGCGAGCAGGACGAGCTCCGTCTCGATCTCGAACTCCGTGCCCTCTTTGTAGATCGTCTTGCCCTCGGGGGTTCGCTCGGTCTCCATGCAGTGCATCTTCTCGACCTTCCCGTTCTCGCCCGAGAAGCCGGTGATCCCTACGCTCCAGCTACGCTCTCCACCCTCCTCGTGAACCGCGTAGGTCTGGAGAACGTTCGGCCAGTCCGGCCAGGTGAGGCGGTCCGGGTTCTCCGGCGGCCTCGGGCCGTGGGTCAGGACCTTCACCGAGGCGGCCTCCTCGCGGTGAGAGTTGCCGAGGCAGTCGGCGCTCGTATCGCCGCCGCCCAGGATCACCACGTTCTTGCCCTTCGCTGAGATCTCCTTCTCGTTGACCGGAAGCCCCGCGACGCGGCGGTTCTGCTGAACGAGGTAGTCCATCGCGAGGTGTATACCGTCGAGCTCCCGGCCCGGCACGTCCAGATCACGCCCCGCCAGCGCCCCGACGGCGAGGATTATGCTGTCGTAGTCGCGCCTTAGCTCCTCGGTCGTCGGATCGTAGCCGACGTAGGCGTTGGTGCGGAACTCGATCCCCTCTGCCTCCATCTGGGTGACGCGCCTCTCGACGACCCACTTCTCTATCTTGTAGTCCGGGATACCGTACGTCAGCAGGCCGCCAATCCTGTCGTCCTTCTCGAAGACGGTTACGCTGTGTCCGGCCCAGTTGAGCTGTTGGGCTGCGGCGAGGCCCGCCGGCCCGGAGCCCACGACGGCGACCTTCTTGCCGGTCCTCTTCTCCGGCGGCGGGGGCTTTGGGACCACCCAGCCCTCGTCGAAGGCCCGGTTGATGATCGAGAGCTCTATCTCCTTGATGGTGACGGGGTCGTCATTGATCGTCAGCACGCAGGACGGCTCGCACGGCGCGGGACACAACATGCCGGTGAACTCGGGGAAGTTGTTGGTCGCGTGCAGCCTGTCTATGGCCTGCTTCCAGCGGTCCCGGTACACGAGGTCGTTCCAGTCCGGGATGAGGTTGCCCAACGGGCACCCGACGTTGCAGAACGGCACCCCGCAGTCCATGCAGCGTGCGGCCTGGTCCCGAACCTCCTCCGTCGGCATCGGCTTATAGATGTAGCTGTAGTCCTGCACCCGCTCGACCTTGTCGCGCTTCGGGGGCGGCTTACGTCCTATCTTCAAGAACCCTCTGGGGTCTCCCACTACTTCACCACCTCCAACTCCGACTCCTGGCGCTCCTGCAACACGCGCTTGAGGTCCGTCGGCATAACCTTGATAAACTTCGGGAGCATATCCTCCCAGCTCTCCAGCACTCGCTCCGCGACAGTGCTCCCCGTGAGATCCCGATGGCGCTCGATCATGCGCCGCAGGTACGAGACATCCTCCTCGGACTCCACCGCCTCCAACCCGACCATCTCCGGGTTGTAGAGCCTCTCGAAACGGTCCTCCTCATCCAGAACGTACGCTATACCGCCGCTCATACCGGCCGCAAAGTTGCGGCCAATGGGACCGAGCACGACCACGACGCCCCCGGTCATGTACTCGCAGCCGTGGTCTCCTACGCCCTCGACGACCGCCTCCGCGCCCGAGTTGCGCACCGCGAAGCGCTCCCCGGCGAAGCCCCGGAAGTGCGCCTCGCCGCTGGTCGCCCCGTAGAGCGCCACGTTGCCGACCGCGATGCTTTGGGCCGGGTCGTAGGCGGCATCTTCGTGCGGATGGACGACAATGCGCCCGCCGGAGAGGCCCTTGCCCACGTAGTCGTTAGTCGTACCCTTGAGGTCGAAGGTGATCCCCTTGGTCAACCAAGCTCCGAAGGACTGTCCGGCCACGCCCTCGAAGTGGATCTGTATCGTGCCCTCCGGCAGACCCTCACCCCCGTAGCGGCGTGCGACCTCACCAGAGAGCATACCGCCAACCGTGCGGTTGACGTTGATGATCTCCCTTGAGAACTCGATCTGCTCCCCGTCCTCGAGGGCGGGCATGCAGCGTTCGATCAACTCGTTGTCCAGAGCCTCGTCGAGGTGGTGGTTCTGCTCCTCGACGTTGTAGGTAGCGACGTCCTCCGCCCTCTCGGGACGGTACAACATTGACGAGAGGTCGACCCCCTTCGCCTTCCAGTGCTCGACCGCCTCGCGAGCCTCAAGCCTGTCCGTCCGGCCGACCATCTCCTGGAAGGTGCGGAAACCGAGTTCCGACATGAGCTGCCGGATCTCCTCGGCCACGAAGAAAAAGTAGTTGATAACGTGCTCTGGCTTACCCGTGAACCTCTTCCTAAGCTCCAGGTCCTGCGTGGCGATTCCGACCGGGCAGGTGTTCAGGTGGCACACCCGCATCATGATGCAGCCCGTAGCCACCAGCGGCGCCGTCGAGAACGCGAAGTCCTCCGCCCCCAGGAGCGCCGCCACCACCACGTCACGCCCCGTCTTGAGCTGACCGTCGGTCTGTAGGATCACGCGTCCGCGCAGGTCGTTCTCGACGAGAACCTGCTGGGTCTCGGCGATGCCGAGTTCCCACGGGAGCCCCGCATGCTTTATGGAGGAGAGCGGCGAAGCCCCGGTACCGCCGTCGTGGCCGGAGACGGTTATGTGGTCCGCCTTCGCCTTCGCCACGCCCGCCGCGATGGTACCGACCCCAGCAGCCGAGACGAGCTTCACGCTCACCCGGGCGCGGGGATTGGCGTTCCTGAGATCGTGGATGAGTTGCGCCAAGTCCTCGATGGAGTAGATGTCGTGGTGCGGCGGCGGGGAGATGAGGCCCACCCCCGGTGTAGAGTAGCGCACCTTCGCTATGTCCTCGGAGATCTTTTGGCCGGGCAGTTGGCCGCCCTCGCCGGGCTTGGAGCCCTGCGCCATCTTTATCTGCAACGAGTCGGAGTTGACCAGGTACTCCGTCGTCACCCCGAAGCGGCCAGAGGCCACCTGCTTTATGGAGCTGCGCCGGGAGTCGCCGTTCGGGTCCGGGTTGAATCGCTCGGGGTCCTCGCCGCCCTCTCCCGTGTTCGACTTGCCGCCGATGCGGTTCATCGCGATGGCAAGGGTCTCGTGCGTCTCCTTCGAGATGGAGCCGAAGGAGATCGCACCCGTGGAGAAGCGCTTGACAATCTCCTTCGCCGGCTCGACCTCCTCCAGCGGGATGGGGTCGCGCTTGAAGTCTAAGAGGCCGCGCAGGGTGAACAGGCGCGCGCTCTTCTCGTTGAAGTGCTCCGAGAACTGCTTGAAGGTCTCAAAAGAGTTCGTCTCCACGGCACGCTGCAGCGGGACGATAGTGTGTTGGTCCCACTGATGCGGCGCGCCCTGCACCCGGTACTGGTACTCGCCCCCGACCTCTAGCTCCTCGGGTCCGTCCTCTATCTCCGAGAACGCCCGGTGGTGGCGCATAAGAACCTCACGCGCGATCTCCTCAAGGCCGATGCCCCCGATGCGCGAAGGCGTGCGGGCGAAACACCTCTCGATAAGCTCCTCGTTAAGGCCGACGGCCTCGAAGATCTGGGCTCCGCAGTACGAGAACAACGTCGAGATGCCCATCTTGGAGATAACCTTTAAGAGCGCCTTCTCGATCGCCTTGACGAAGTTCCTCGCCGCCTCCTCCGGGCTCGTATCCTCACCCAAAAGGTCGTTCGCCGCCATATCCTCTATAGTCTCGAAGGCGAGGTACGGGTTGACGGCGGTCGCCCCGTAGCCCACCAAGAGGGCGAAGTGGTGCCCCTCACGGGCCTCCGCCGTCTCGACGATAAGGGTCGTGCGGGTGCGAATGCCCGCGCGCACGAGGTGGTGGTGAACGGCGGCGGTGGCGAGCAGGCTCGGTATCGGGGCCTGCTCGCGGGTAATGCCCTTGTCGCTCAGGACCAGAACGGTCGAGCCGCCCCTAACCGCCCTCTCGGCTCTCTCGCACATCCCATTAAGCGCCGTCTCCAGCCTCTTCTCTCCCTCAGAGGCAGAGAAATGCATCGAGAGCGTGGACGATGAGAACGGCTCGGAGCGTAGCTCCCGAATCTTCTCGAGCTCCGCGCTGGTCAGAACCGGTCCGTCCAACAACACCCTACGGGCATGCTCGGGCGTCTCGTCGAAGAGGTTCTGCTCGGGGCCTAGAGACATCCTGAGCGACATCACGAGCTCTTCGCGCAGCGGGTCTATCGGCGGGTTGGTGACCTGGGCGAAGAGCTGCTTGAAGTACGAGAAGAGAAGCTGCGGCCTCTCGGAGAGGACGGCGAGCGGGGTATCGGTCCCCATCGAACCGTCGGCCTCTTTGCCGCCTCGGGCCATCGGGGAGAGGATTATGCGCAGATCCTCGTTGGTGTACCCGAATGCAAGCTGGCGCTCGAAGAGCGAAGCGGGCTCAGGCCGGTTCCCGTCCGGCCCGGCCTCGGGCAGCTCGTCGAGGTGAATCTCACCCTGCTCGACCCACTCCTTGTACGGCTTGCGTCCTATTAACGGCCTCTTGATGTCCTCGTCGTGCAGCAGCTCGTGCCTCTCGGTGTCCACGAGGAGCATCTTGCCCGGCTGCAACCTCCACCGCTCGACGACCTCGTCGGCGGACAGCCTCAACGCCCCGTCCTCGGAGGCCATGACCACCCGACCGTCGCGGGTGACGGAGTAGCGGGCGGGACGCAGACCGTTCCGGTCGAGCGTAGCGCCTATGACCTTGCCGTCGGTGAAGGCTACCGCCGCAGGTCCATCCCACGGCTCCATGAGGGCGCTGTGGTACGAGTAAAAGGCCCGGCGATCCTCGTCCATCAGCTCGTCGTTTTCGTAGGCCTCGGGGATCATCATCGCCACCGCGTGCGGGAGGCTGCGTCCCGCGAGGTGCAAGAGCTCCAGAGCGTTGTCGAAGGAGGCTGAGTCGCTCTGGCCGGACTGGATGATCGGGGAGAGCTTCTCTATATCCTCGCCGAAGAGCGGCGACTCGAGGCGGCTCTCTCGCGCCCGCATCCAGTTGATGTTCCCGCGCAGCGTGTTGATCTCGCCGTTGTGCGCCACGTAGCGGTACGGGTGCGCGAGGTCCCAGGTCCCCAAGGTGTTAGTGGAGAATCGCTCGTGGACCAGCGCCAGCGCGCTCGACATGTTCGGATCCTTCAGGTCCGGGTAGAACCTGGGGAGTTGCTCGCCCTTGAGGAGCCCCTTGTATACGATGGTCCTGGCCGAGAGGCTCACCACGTAGCAGCTGTTCTCCATCTCGACCGCTTTGTGAAGCCTGCGCCGGATCACATACAGCTTCCGCTCGAAGGCCGCCTCGTCCCCAGCCCGGTTCTCTATAAAGAACTGCTTGATTCGCGGCATGACGCTCCGCGCGAGCTTCCCGGCGGCACTCGGCTCTATCGGCACGTCCCTCCAGCCGATAAACCGTTGCCCCTCCTCGGTGACGATGCGCTCCAGCGTGTCCTCGCACGAGATATCCTCATCGAACTCGAAGAGCATCCCGACCCCGTATCCCCCGAGGTTTGGCAGGTCCATCCCCTCAGAGGCGCACTCCCGGCGCAGAAAGGCATCCGGGACCTGGAGCAGTATCCCCGCCCCGTCGCCGGTCTCCGGGTCGCTCCCGCTCGCGCCCCGGTGCTCGAGGTTGTGAAGAACCTCCAACCCCTCCTCGACAGTCTCTCTGGTACGCCGCCCGTCTATGCGCGCGACGAACCCGACACCGCAAGCATCGTGCTCAAACGTCGGGTTGTAAAGACCTGTGTTGGGAGTTGCCAAACCGCCTCCTAAAGGATAATAGGGCGCCACAAGACAAGCTTACGTTTTACACGACCCGATCCTAAAGCACAAGGGAGGTATCAAAGTCTGGCCGCTCGTATAAGAAAGAAATTACAAACCAGCGGTCCGACCATCAGCGGAACCGGGCATAACCCTCCAGGGCTACAAGCGCTCCAGGTCGCTCCGGAGCCTCTCCTCCTCCTCGAGCAGCTCCGAAAGGCGCAGCCGTAACTCCGCCGACTCCGCCTCGACCTCGGCCAGCCGGAGGGTGAGCTCCCTCTCGCGAGCGGCCGTCTCGGGGGTACGCCTCTTCGGGCGGTAGCGCTCGCGGATGCCCTTCAGCCGTTCGCTAGCCCCGCGCCGGATACGCTCTCGGTCGGACTTGAACTCCTCGCCTCCCAGGTAATTCAGGCCCCGCCGCACCCGTGGGTCGGAGAGGAGATCCGCGATGATCTCCGCGGAGGTGTTCTTGAGATCTTTGTTCTTTTCGTCAGCCATTCTACAGCTCCTCTTCTATACGAACTTCTTGTATACCCCGATGTTCGTGGTGTCGCGCACGCCCAGAGCGTCTTTTAGCTCGCCCAGGGTCGCGCCGCGCCTCAGTAGACGGATGGCGAAGGTGTGTCGCAGGATCATCGGAGAGACGCGCGGCAGGCCGACCTGCTCGCACCGCTTCCACAGGACGTTCTGAAGCGACTTGGAGGTCGCTACCGGACGGGCGGCCCGGCCTACTATCAACTCTGGGGTCTCGTCCCTGCGCGCGGCGAGGTAGCGGCGCAGCAACTCCACGGTCTCGTCCGTAAGACGGCGAACACGAGGGGCGAGGTGTGAGCCGGGGCCGCCGAGCTGGACCTGGGCGGCTTCAAGGTCGAGGTCGCTCTTTAGCAGGCCCCGGATCTCGCTTACCGTAACGCCTGTGTCGAGCATCAGCCGGATCATCACGGCGTCACGCAAGGAGTCGAGGCTGTTCTGCGGGAAGGAGAGAAGCTGCTCAGCCTCCTCGTCCTCCAGAAAGGTTATCTGCTGGTCCAAAGGCTGATGCATCGGTTCGATGGGGTCGAGATCAAACTCCGCGTCGGTCGAGGCGCGAACCCACTCGAGGAAGCGCCGAACCGCCGCGTCCTTACGGTAGACGGTGAAGCGCTTGCGCCTGCCCTCCAAGAGATGGTTGCGAAACCCCA
>CADCVD010000088.1 GCA_902806055.1 uncultured Rubrobacteraceae bacterium | reverse complement strand
AGGAGATCTCACGCCGCTATGGGCTGGCCGTGAACGAACGGATGGGTCTCCTGGAGGACGACTTCAAGATGTCCGAGAACGTCGAGGCGCAGCTCGGAGCGTACAAGGAGGACATGAAGCGCGACTTCGAGGCGCGCCTCGCGGAGATAGAGAACATAGCCTTGCGGATGAGCGAGCGGGGCGACGAGTGGCTGAACGAGAACATCCGGCTTATGAACATCCGCGAGCTCATCCGGCAGGAGAAGGTGCAGGAGCGTTTCCAGGAGGAGGTCGTCGCAGACACCGAGGAGCTCATCGACAGCCGGGTGCAGGAGCTCATCGACTGGATGGTCGACAGGAACCTCAAGCAGTGGCGTGCCATCGTGGAGTACGTCAACCGCCGCCGGCAGGCGCGGTACGACGAACACATCATCGGCGAGGTCGGCGACAACTTCGAGTACAACCGCTCGCAGCTCCTCCAGTCCGTCGGCAAGAACGCCACGAACGTCGTGCGGCGCTACGACCGGGAGCGCGAATCGGCGCAGCTCGCCCTCTCCATACAAGGTGCCGTCGCCCAGACGGCCGCCTCGGGGGCAGGCGCTCTAGGCCTCGGAGCGCTCGTGGTTACCCTGTTCACCACCCGGTTCCTCGACGTCACGGGCCTCATCGCGGCCGCGGTGCTCGCAGGCTATGGGCTGTTCGTGCTGCCGAACCGGCGGCGCAGAGCCCAGACGGACTTCCGCGAGAAGACTGAGGCGCTGCGTGAGCGCCTAGCCGAGGTGGTCAGCCGCCAGTTCGACACGGAGATCGAGCGCTCCGTCGAGCGGATGCGCGAGGCGATAGCCCCCTACACCCGCTTCGTCCGCACGGAGCACGCCCGCATGACCGAGGCTCGCTCGTCTTTGGAGAAGATAACCTCCGAAGCCGAAGCCCTGCGAGATGAGATCGGCGCTCCCGGCGTCGGATCTTCATAGCCCTCAGCCTCTCCTGGAGCTCTCGTGCTCTCCTACGAGGACCCTTTCTCTCAATGCCGACGTACATCCGAGTCCCCTACTTTGGGGGACAGTAGAATAAGCGCATGAACGGCCTGCTTCCCGACCTCGTTCAATGGATCACCGACGTCGTCTACTCCTTCGGCTACGTTGGTATAGCCGTCCTGGTCGCCATGGGGAACATGCATCTGCCGGTCCCCACGGAGATAACCCTGCCTCTGGCCGGGTTTCTGGTCGGGCAGGGCCGCCTCTCGTTCTTCCCGGTGCTCGCATGGACGACGGCGGCGGCGGTTGGCTCCTCGGTAGCCCTTTACTACCCGGGACTCTGGTTCGGCGAAGCACGTCTCAGGCGGCTGGTCAGAAGGTTCGGCCGGTTCGTGTTCGTGAGCGAGGCAGACTTGGACAGGGCGAGCAAGCTCTTCGAGCGGCACGGCCCGAAGGCCATCCTGATCGGTCGCCTCATTCCGGGCGTGGGCACCCTGATCTCCATACCGGCAGGCCTCTACCGGATGCCGATCCTCGGATGGTTCCTGTTCTTTACCGTCCTCGACAGCGTCATATGGAACGCGGCGCTCATCGGCCTCGGCTGGTATCTGGGCTCCCGATGGACGCTGGTGAGAGAGTACGCCTCGATCATCGAGTACGCGATCCTGACCGTATTGATCTTGGGGATCGTCTGGTTCGTGTGGCGTCGGCGGAAGAGGTACAGCTAACCGCCGGGGGAACGCGCGGTGTAGACTGGACACCGGTTGTAATGCTATTAGATCTAGGAGGTCCGAGAGATGGCAGATCGCGGGACGAAGGAGCGCAAGCTCGTGGCGCTTATGGTCAACGACCTAGGCGGCGGCACCGAGTTGGAGATGTCGAAGATGGAGGACGAGGTGCGAGGGCTCTCCGACGAGGAGTTAGAAAGTATCCTCGCCGAGAGGCTAGACCTGCCCTACCCGGTGGACGCGGAGGTCATGGACCGGGCGCTCGCAAGGGTCGAAGAGCCCGAGATGCTCTCGGAGAATAGACCAGGCGGCTTCACCGGCGCCCCGGACATGAGCCACGAGCCGCGCCCCGAGGAGCGCTAGGGCTTCAGTCCCAGCGCGGGGTAACGACTTCGTCCACCTGCAAGAAGAGGAAGTGGTCGAAGTAGTAGTGGATGAGGAGCGCGGAGAGCACCACCGAGTAGAACGAGAAGTAATGCTGCTGCTCCGGGTCGCCCGCCCAGATGCCGCCCAGGATGAGCGCGCCATGCACGAGCAGGTAGGCAAGACCCGCGCCCAGAGTGAAGAGCAAGCACATCCAGTAGAGGCTCTTCCCGCTCCTTGAGACGCGCGCCACGTACTGCGACCCAATAAGTCCTTTCTCCGCCCGTACCCGGTTGAGGTAGAGCACGACCGCGAGGTACTGGAAGGAGTGCCAGACGTTCAGGCCCTGGAAGGCCACGTCGAGGTTCGGCAGGGCCGGCGTTACGAAGAACAGGAGGGCCGCCAGAGACATGTGCAACGTCTTCGGGACGTGCAAGAGGCCGGCCCGCCACTCCCAGGCCGTCTTGGCGACGAAGGCGAAGAGGAAAGCGAAGAAGGCCAGAGCGGCGAGCGGCCCGAGCCACTCGATCTTTAGGAACTCCGGGAAGAGGAGGGCCCGTCCGCCGGTCTCGAAGCCCTCACTGGAGAGGTTTACACCCCAGATCTCGAGCGGCGTGCCGGTGAACTTGAAGGTGGCTATCGGGTAGAGGCTCGTCATCAGGAGTCCGTAATCGATCACGCGTGAGACGAGCTGCCACCGGGCGAGGTTCGGAGCCCGGCCGCGCGGGTCCTTGAAGCGGTAGGAGTCGGCGATGTAGGCCGCCTGGTGGATAACGTGCACCGACGCCCAGAGAAAGAAGATGGTGACGAGCAGGGTGAGGTCGTAGATCGCCAGCGAGACGACGAGCACCGGCATGAAGAGCGCCCCCCAGGTGTAGCGCCTGTACCGCTCCCTGAAGTGCGGCTCCATGAACGTCATGGTGTAGGTGGCGAACAGGTGCGGCCCCCCGATAAACGCGGTGACGACGAGATCCACGATAACGTTCGAGAGCCCGCCCACCTGGGCAAAGAGATGCGGCACCACCAAAAGCGCACTCGAGAAGATAATGAAGACCAGGTCGTAGCCGGGCGAGACGAGCCACAGGTCCTTCGAGGAAGCCTTCGTCGCAGCGGGAGCGGACAAAATCATCAACACCACCTCCTCGAGACGCGCCCAACCGTGAGCGTACAATAGACCATTTTACGGAGCCTTACACCCGCTTCAAGGCAGAAAGAAGCAAGACCCATTCCAGTTACACTGGCTCGAGAAGATCAACCTTCAGAGCGGGCTATAAAACCTTCGAGATGCGCGTCTCTTGGGTAAGAGGGGGGCTCGCGCCCATTCGCCGGCTCCTAACCGGGTTGCGCAAAACCCGGCGCACGCAACAGAGATGTGTTTTTATTCTATAGTGGGTTTTGTGGGTATTTATAGTTATTTAATATAGTGCGTTACGTACCGTGTACGCTTGGAGGGCTAGCTTGTCGGACTACGTAAACATTGACCAGACACGAGGACGCCCGGGCCAGAAACCGGGAGAGAACGCGGCGCGCGCCGACGATATCTTCGACAAGGCTCTCTCTTCTTCTAACCTCGCCCGCGTCGAAGAGGCCAAGGACGCGGGGGTCTACCCTTACTTCAAACCGATCCTGAAGCAGAACGGCGGCAGAGTCACGGTGGAGGGCCGGGAGATGATCATCACCGGCTCGAACGACTACCTCGGGCTGACTCAGGATCCCCGACTCAAAGAAGCAGCCAGGGCCGCGCTCGACGACTACGGCACGGGCTGCACCGGGTCCCGCTTCCTCACGGGCACGCTCGCCCTGCACGAGGAGCTCGAGCGGCGCCTGGCGGAGTTCTTGAACGCCGAGGCCGTCCTGACGTTCAGCGCCGGTTTTCTGGGCGCTCTGGCGGTCTTGAGCGCGCTCGCGGGTCGCCAGGACATCCTCTACTTCGACCGCGAGAACCACGCCTCCCTCTACGACGGGGCGAGGCTGTCCTTTGGCACGTTGCGCAAGTACCGGCACAACAATCTTGCCGACCTGGAGAGGTTGCTCGCCCGGGACGCAGGGTCTCCGGGCGGGCGCATGATCGTCACCGACGGCGTCTTCTCCATGAGCGGGCACCTCGCGGATCTGCCCGGCATCGTGGAACTCGCCCGCGAGTACGGGGCGCGGGTTGTCGTCGACGATGCGCACGGTACCGGCGTCCTGGGCGAGAACGGCCGCGGAACCGCAGAGTACTTCGGGCTGGAAGGCGAGATCGACCTGACTATCGGGACCTTCTCGAAGTCTTTCGCCTCGTTAGGCGGCTTCGTCTCCGGTCCCGGGAAAGTGGTTGACTACGTAAAGCACCACGCCCGCCCGTTCATCTTTACAGCAGCGCTCCCGGCCACGCAGGTGGCGACAGTGCTCAAGGCCCTGGAGATCATGGAGACGGAGCCTCACCACCGGGAGAGTCTGTGGCGCAACGTCGAGCAACTGCGGCACGGGCTCTCCTCTTTGGGCTTCGAGACTCTAAGCTCGGAGAGCCACATCGTGCCGGTACTCGTCGGCCCCGACGAGCTCACCGTCGTCTTCTGGAGGGCGCTGTGGGAGGCGGGTATCTTCACGACGCCCGCCCTGCCCCCCGGCGTGCCCGTAGGCCAGAGCATCATCCGAACCAGCGTGAACGCCGACCATACCCCGGAGCAGATAGAGCGCCTGCTGGAGGTCTTCGCCGGGGTCGGCCAGTACCTGGGCGTCATTGGTTAGGACGGGAGGCTGACTTCCCCCTTAGAGAGCGTGGTCCCGGGCGCGACGAAGGTTCACGCTGCTGCGTCCCGCGCCGACGTAGACCGGTTTATAAAGTACCCGTTCGCAAAGTACCGAAACGATCCGCACTGGGTCCCTCCGCTCCTCATCGCCGAACGAGAGCAGTTCAACCCCAAGAAGAACCCCTTCTACGAGCACGCAAGGATCACCCTCTTCCTTGCCGAGCGTGGCGGTGAGGTCGTTGGCCGCGTAGCCGCCATAGACGACTCCAACCACAACCGGACCCACGACGATAACCTGATCTTCTTCGGCTTCTTCGAGGCGAAGGACGGAGCGGCGGCCGAGGCTCTATTCGCCCGCGTCGAGGAGTGGGGGCGGGAGCTGGGGCGAGACGCGGTGCGCGGCCCCGCCAACCCTTCCTTGAATCACAGCGCGGGGTTCCTGACCAACGCCTTCGACGACGCCCCCTACGTCATGATGCCGTACAACCCGCCCGACTACCCACGCTACGCCGAGGAGGCCGGCTACCGCAAGGCCAGGGACCTCTACGCCTGGCTATTCGAGCGGGAAGGGGCCTTGGGCCAGAGGATCGAGCGGCTCGCCGAGCGGGTCCGCAAGCGCCACAACCTGGTCGTCCGCCACCCCGACATGAAACGTTGGGAGGAGGAGATCTCACGCGTCAAGGATCTCTACAACCGGTCCTGGGAGAGAAACTGGGGCTTTGTGAGGTACACCGACGTGGAGTTCGACCACCTCGCGAGAGACTTCAAGATGATCCTCGACCCGGAGCTCGTCGCTCTGGCCGAGGTGGACGGGGAGCTCGCCGGGATGACGATCATCCTGCCGGACGTCAACCAGGTCCTCAAACGGGCGTGCGGGCGACTCTTTCCTTTCGGCATCTTCGCGCTCCTGAACCGCAAGAGGATCATAGACCGGCTGCGGCTTCCTATCCTGGGCGTGGCGCCGGAGCACCGCAACAAGGGCTTCGAGGTGGTGATGATCTACGACCTCTACAAGCGTGCGATGTCCAAAGGTTACAAGAGCTGTGAGGCCTCGTGGACGCTGGAGGACAACAAGGCTATAAACCGCGTTATAGAAGCCTCCGGCTCGAGGCTGTCCAAGGTCTACCGGATCTACGAGAAAGAGCTTTAGGGGTGCGGGACCTACCGGCGGCAGCCCGCGTGCTGATAACTGGCGCAACGGGTTTCGTCGGTAGCCATATCGCCGCCGCCTTCGTCGAGACGGGCCACGAAGTACGGTGCAGCGTACGCCCCTCGAGCGACCTGCGCTGGATCAAGGACCTCCCGGTAGAATGCAAGACGGTAGATTTCGAGAGTCCGAAAGACCTGGAAGACGCGGTAGAAGGTGTCGAGATCGTAGTCCACGCCGCCGGAATAACGCGCGCCCGGCGCGACGCCGACTACTATCGGATCAACGCGGAGAACACCCGCAGGCTCGCCTCTGTCGCGGCCGGAGCCGGGGCGCGGCGTTTCGTCCTTATCGGCAGCCTCGCCGCCCGCGGCCCCGACGCCGCCGCGAAAGGCGGCCGGGACCGCCCCGCGAGCGCCTACGGCCACAGCAAGCTCCAGGCCGAAGAGCACCTGCGGGGCTTCGACGGCCGGATGGAGACCGTCGCCCTCCGCCCGGCCGCGGTCTACGGGCCGCGAGACGTAGACCTCTTGCCCCTGTTCAAGCTGGCGGCGCGCGGCTGGCTGGTCCGTCCCTCCGGTCCGGGTCCCCTGCAGCCCGCCTACGCCGAGGACGTGGCGCGGGCGGCCCTGGCTGCAGCTCATGGAGAGGCCATGGGCTTCGGGCCCTTCCCGGTGGCCGAGCCCGCCCGCTACTCCTGGGAGGAAGTCGTCGCCGGGCTGGAGGGAGCGCTCGGACGCAATGTCCGCGCCGCTCGCCTGCCCACCGCCGCCTTCAGGCTGGCGGCCCGAGTAGCCGAAGGAACGGCGAAAGTGCGCGGCTCGATCCCCGTCTTCGACGAGCGCCGGGCCCGGGATCTGGCTACACATGCGTGGACTTGCGATCCCTCCTCTACCGAGAAGGCGCTTGGCTGGCGCGCCGAGGTTCCGCTGTACGAGGGTCTGGAGCGCACCGCCCGATGGTATCGGGACGCGGGGTGGCTCTAGATGAAGCTTCGAGCAGCGGAGACAGGGGCACCTTTTCGGGAAGACCGGCGGGTCCTGTTAAATCTTCGTGAAGCTCGATAGAATCTTCCCTGTTTTGTTTTTCGGAGAACAACGGATTGAAGAGCTTCCCAAGCCTCTTTAGGGGAGCTCTGAGCCGCCGGGATCTGGTCTACCTCCTCGGCCTCCTGGCGCCTCTCGTAATCTACAGCCTGGTCCTGAAGGCTTCCAACATAGCTTCGCGTCCCGGCGGTCGTGGTCTCGTTCGGAACCTCAGGCTGATGCGGTCAGACGCGTTCTTTAATCTGGGGTACACGCTGATCTGGTTCGGGCTCTTTGCAGCGGTGCGGAGGGGACCTCTGCGCCGGGCCGTAGTCTTCCTCTTCCACGCCACGACCATTCTCGCGGCCATCTTCAGGACGGGAGCCTATCAGTACTACAGGGAGACCGGCACCACGCTCGACTACGACATCGTTGCCCTGTGGGTCCCCAGGTTCGGTGAGGTCAAGCCGATGATCCAGCTACCACGTTTAGCCTGGTCGCTCCTCGCATCCGCCCTTCTCTACGCGGTTCTGGGTCCCCGCCTCTTGGCACGCACCGTCGGTCAGCGGCGCGGGGCAGAGGGCGTTCCGGCCGCGGAGCCCGGTGGCTCCCCTTTGGTCTCTCTCGGGCTATGTCTAGCGGCGCTCGGGTTCGGCTCTCTCTCGTTGCCGATCGGCCCGGGTTCGGCGGTCGCCAGCCGTTCGTTCGCGAGGGACCCGTTGGCTAACTTGATCTCGACGGGGATCAAGAGAGCAGTCGATAGAGACGATGCCGCCACCGGCCGAGCGGTCGAGCACCCGGCCGCGCGCGCCGTCCTCGTCCAGACGCCCCAAACCGAGAGGCGCAACGTCGTCCTGATACACCTGGAGTCCACCCGAGCGCGCTCGGTTACGCCCTATAATGGGGAGTTGAATACGATGCCCTTCCTCGATGAGCTTGCGAAGGAGAGCCTCCTCGCCGAGCGGGCCTACACGACCGTGCCGCACACCGCCAAGGCGGTCGCTTCGGTCAACTGCGGGATCAATCCGGGCTCCCGGCCGAACAGCGAGGCGGATCCTGGCGGCATCCCCGCCCCGGGCCTCGCCGGCCTCCTCAAAGGGCAGGGCTACAGTACCGCCTTCTTCCAGTCGTCTATCGAAAATTTCGACGATCTCGGGGATCTCGCGAAGAACCTGGGCTACGAGGAGTACTACCCGCTGGAGTCTATGAACACCGAAGGCTTCGAGCGGTCGAACTACTTTGGCTACGAGGACGATATCATGCTCGGGCCGAGTGAGGAGTGGCTGAAGAGACACAAAGAGGAGCCTTTCCTGATCAAATACCTGACGGGCACGGGACACCACGATTACCTCCCTCCCACGCGCTACGGACTCGAAGACTTCTCGGAGGACGACCGGCTCAATCGCTACCTGAACTGTCTCCGCTACCAGGACTTCTTCGTAAAGAACCTCATCGAGCAGTACAAGAAGCTGGGGCTCTACGAGGGTACGATCTTCGTGCTCTACGGCGACCACGGGGAGGCGTTCGGGGAGCACGGCCGTTACGCGCACGACGACGTCCCCTACGAAGAGAGCCTCAGGATCCCGCTGATCATCCACGATCCCAGACGGTCTGGAGACGGCAAGCGGATCAAGGGCCTCTCGAACCTTACCGACGTCCTGCCGACCGTGCTGGAGCTCTTGGGCTACGAGGTAGAGAATGGGGAGTACCCGGGCTACTCGCTCCTCCACCCGCTGCCCGAGGACCGCACCCTCATGTTCAGTTGCTTCAACAAAAACAAGTGCCTGGCGAGCATCAAAGGCTCCGAGAAGTACATCCACCATTATGGCAACCAGCCCGACGAGCTCTTCGACCTCTCCATAGACACCTTCGAGCAGGAGAACCTGGCGAGCATGCGCGACAAAGCCGAGACGGACGGGCGGCGCGAGGGACTCCTCGTGTGGCGTTTGGAGATCGACGCCCAGTACGCCGGGCAAGCGGCTCGACCGCGACGAGCCATAAAGAGGGTTCGCGGGCTGCTGTCCCGGCGCCCGTCCTGAGCGCGCTCATCTGATTACCGTCCGACCGGACGCGGAATTTCCGGTTCACGTACTCGACCCGTAAGCTCGATACGATCATTCTCGGGATTGGTCCTTCGCGTTCTCTAACTTCCGTTCAAGCTCCGCGATGCGCGCTTCGAGGCCGGCTATGCGCCCGTTCTTCTCGCGGTTCTTGTGGCGCCAGCGGTCCCGGATCCTCTTCTCGAACTCTACCGAGCTCTTCAGCACCTCGCGATACCG